>JAIXQS010000121.1 GCA_027485615.1 Verrucomicrobiaceae bacterium | reverse complement strand
GGATCGGAGGCGGAGGTCTCGGCGCGGAAAACGTTGCCGGGAGCTACGGCAGCCGTGGGTAGGGAGCTGATCGGTTTGACGGCGGGCGCACGGTTGGTTGGCACTTTTCCCGTCCATGTTTCCTCAAGAACATCGACGGATGCGGTGGTGTCTCCCTCGTGCGTGTAAAGGCCGAACCAGGTCGCCGTGGCCTCGAATTTCCATCCCCAGACAAAGGCGTAGTTGCCGAGACAGCCGCCATCCGGGGTCAGGACTTTCTGATAAGCGGTGCGCATCATCTCCGCCTTTTCGGCGCTGGTCTGTTCGAGCGGCGCGCCGTAAGGGGTTTTCTTGCTCTCCCAGAAGCCGCGCGGCCCCCATTCGGTGAGAATCCACGGGCGCGTCCAACCGACCTTTTCCAGGTGCTTGCGCAGGCCGAAGACCGCGCCGTAGGTGTTGATGCCGAGGAAATCGAGGTTGGGTGTGTGCTTGTTCAATGCCACATTCTTTGCGGGATTCAGCCCGGCGACGGCGGTGAAGGTCGGATGGTTCGGATCGGTCTCTTTCACCAGAATCGCGAGGCGATCAAGCTGCTGCCAATATTCCGTGTCCGTGCCATCGCCCTCGGACTCATTACCGATCCCCCACGCTAGGAGCGCGGGATGGTCTTTGTATGCCATCACCTCTTTCTTAACCCGCTCGGCCTGTTTCGCGCAGTGCTCGGGGTTTTTGTAGGAGAACCAGCTGCACTCGCTTTCCAGCCAGATCCCCGCGCTGACGGTGAGATCGAGCGAGTGCGCCTCATCAAGGATCTTGTCGAGGCCGTTGGTTGACCAGGTGCGGATCGAATTTCCTCCGCGTTTCGCCAACTCCGGCAACCGCGTGTCACCGCCGACTCCCTGGACGAAGTAGGGCTTCCCCCCGCGCGTTATGC
Organism: Verrucomicrobiaceae bacterium; assembly: GCA_027485615.1. Classification (GTDB taxonomy): domain Bacteria; phylum Verrucomicrobiota; class Verrucomicrobiia; order Verrucomicrobiales; family Akkermansiaceae; genus Luteolibacter. The sequence goes on along the minus strand of JAIXQS010000121.1, from coordinate 36,136 downwards.
CGGCTGGTGTCAGGACAACGGGAATGGCTGCGGGGGCTTCCACAGGCGCTGCCTTGACCTCGCAAGCGCAGAGCGAAAACGCGAGGCCCATGAACATGAGCCCACGGAAGGCAAAACTGGTCATGCAGAAACCTATTTCGATCCCGCAGCCCTTTCCAGCCGGAAAAATGAAACGCGGCATAACTCACGCGCCCGGCATCTCGATGAAGCCTTCGAGCTTCCGGATGCGGGTGGGGTGGCGCATTTTCCGCAGAGCCTTGGCCTCGATCTGGCGGATGCGCTCGCGGGTGACCTGGAACTGGCGGCCGACTTCCTCAAGTGTGCGGCTGTAGCCGTCCTTGAGGCCGAAGCGCTGTTCGAGGACTTCGCGCTCGCGCTCGGTCAGTGTGTCGAGCACGTCCTTGATCTTGTCCTTGAGCATCGAGAAACCGGCCTCCTCCATCGGGTTGTCGGCGGCCTTGTCCTCGATGAAGTCACCGAAGGAGGTGTCGTCCGAATCGCCGACGGGAGCCTGAAGGGAAATCGGCTGCTGGGCCATCTTGAGCACGGCGCGGACACGCTCGACGGGAAGGTGGATTTCCTCGGCGATCTCCTCCGGGGACGGCTCGCGGCCGTATTCCTGGACGAGCTGCTTCTGGACGCGCATCAGCTTGTTGATCGTCTCGATCATATGGACCGGGATGCGGATCGTGCGGGCCTGGTCGGCGATGGAGCGGGTGATCGCCTGGCGGATCCACCAGGTGGCGTAGGTGGAGAACTTGTAGCCGCGGCGGTATTCGAATTTCTCGACCGCTTTCATCAGGCCCATATTGCCTTCCTGGATGAGATCGAGGAAGGACAGGCCGCGGTTCGTGTATTTCTTGGCGATGGAAATCACGAGGCGGAGGTTGGCCTCGACCATCTCCGTCTTGGCCTTGAGCGCCTCTTTCATCCAGCGGCGCAACTCCATGTAAACGGGCTCGAAGGTGTTGTCGTTGAGCCAGGCGCGTTGCTGGATCTCGCGCATCTTGCTCACGTATTCCTTGTCATCCGGAGCGGTCTGGAGACGGCGGGAATACTTGCGGAACTTGTCGATGTAGTCCTCAACCTGCTCGCAGAAATCCTCGACGATCTTCTGCTTGTAGTAGAAGCGGACGTAGCTGCGGTGCATCGTGCCGATGTTTTTCGCAAAGGTCTCCTCAAGCTTCTTCTTGCCGCGGGGAGCCTTGGCGGAGAGCTGGCGGAAAATGTTGTCGTTCTCCTCATGGAGCTGCTTGAGCTGGTCGCAGAGTTTCGGGAGACCCTTCATGTAGCGCTCGCGGGACTCGATTTTCTTGTCGAGGATCACCCGGTCGAAGCGCTCCTTGCCCTTGTTGAGCTTGTCGGCGAGATCCAGATAAAGCTCGGTGATGAAGCCGAACTGGTGGAGGTTTTTGGAAACCTCGATCTCCGCGTCCTCGATGCGCTTGGAGATTTCCACTTCCTGCTCGCGTGTCAGCAGGGGAACCTGGCCCATCTGCTTGAGATACATGCGGACGGGGTCGTCGAGGATGTCGAGCTTCTGGTCGGCCTTGACCTCCTCTTCCTCGCCATCGCCCTCGTCCTTTTTCTTATCCTTGAAACGATCCACCTCGGAGGCGTCAATGATGTCGAACTCCATGTTGCGGAGGCGCTCCATGATGGCCTCGACGTCATCGGGATCGACGAGGTCGTTCGGCAGGATCTCGTTGATGTCGTCGTAGGTGAGGTATTCCTGCTCCTTGGCGAGCTTGATGAGTTCGCGGATCTTTTCCTGGATCTCCGGGGTGTCGATGCGGCGCTTCTCGCCTTTTTTGCCTTTGGCGGAAGCCGGGGTTTCGGCTACGGGCTTGTCAGCGGCCTTCGGCGGTTTCACGGCGGGAGCTTTCACCGCTTTCTCAGGAGCCTTGGCCGGGGCTTTCGCATCAGGAAGTTTCTTCGCGACCGGTTTGGCGGGGGCGGGTTTCGCTGCGGGCTTGGCGACCGGCTTGGCGGGGGCGGGTTTCGCTGCGGGCTTGGCAACAGGCTTTTTGGCGGGTGCCGCCTCCGGTTTTGGCGCGGCTTTCTTGGGCTCGGGCTTGGCGGGGGATTTCTTGACCGGGGCTTTTTTCGCGGGAGGTGCCTTGGGGGCGGGGGCCTTCTTCGCCGGGGCTGCCTTGGGGGCGGCTTTGGTCGTTTTTTTGGCGGCGGGTTTCTTGGCGGTCGGTTTGGAAGACATGAGGAGCGAGGAGGCTTGGGAACGGGATGTCTGGAGACAATTCACCCATTAGCTGGGCACACGTGAAAATTTCACGGGCGGGCGGAATGAAGAGGGCAACATGCAAAGCGTCAAGGCGATAGTTTTAAAAAGAAAATCCCATGCCCGGCGGGGAAACATGCCGCGCACAAGACACGGGCGCTGTGAATCCATGTTGGCCGACCTGCAACAGTGCGATTTCTTCACTTGCTAAAACGACGGGTGCTGGGGAGTGTCGCCCGCAGCAAGCGATGAATTGGATTTTGATTCTTCCTGGAGGTGGGCGGTGAGCGGCGGATTGATAGCCCTGCTCGATGACATCAGCGCCCTTGTGAAGGTGGCGGCCGCATCGCTGGATGATGCCGGGGCACAGGCGGCCAAGGCCAGTGGCAAAGCCGCCGGGATTGTGATCGATGACGCTGCGGTGACGCCCCGATATGTGGTCGGTCTGGCAGCGGATCGGGAGTTGCCGATCATCCGCAAGATCGCGACGGGCTCGCTGAAGAACAAGCTCCTCTACCTGCTCCCGGGCGCTCTTTTTCTCAGTTTTTTCGCGCCTTGGTCGATCACCCCGCTGCTGATGGCAGGCGGCGCGTTTCTCTGTCTGGAGGGGTATCACAAGGTGATGGATTTCCTGAAACCGGGGGATGGCGTAGCGAAGAAAAGCGCCGCGCCAACCGGGCAGAGCGCGGTGGAAGTCGAGAACGAAAGGGTGGCGGGCGCGATTCGCACGGATTTCATCCTCTCGGCGGAGATTATGGCGATTACGCTCGATTCGGTGGCGGCGTCGCCCCTTTGGTTGCAGGGCGGTGTGCTGGCGATCGTGGGAATTTTTATGACTTTTCTGGTCTATGGCGCGGTGGCGGTGATTGTGAAGGCGGATGATCTGGGCGTGGCGCTGGCGCAGTCGGCCAATCGTGCAGGCCGTGCGCTGGGCCGGGGCATCGTGGTGGGCATGCCCTTTTTCCTTAAAGCGCTAACCATCGTGGGGATGGTGGCGATGCTCTGGGTGGGCGGCGGGATCATGATTCACGGGCTGCATGTGCTGGGAGTGCATGCCCCGGAGGAGATGGTGCGGCACGCGGCCAAAACGCTTGCGGCATCGGTGCCCGTCATGGGTGGCTTGGTGAACTGGGCGGTGGGAGCCGGCATCGCTGCTGTGCTCGGTGTGGTGATTGGCGCGTTGGTGGATCCCCTGGCGCGGAATGTGATCGCGCCGATCATGAAGCGCGTGATGCGTGGGAGATCCTAAATAGGGTCGGCGGCGAGTCTTGGCGTGGCTGATGCACTCGATAACTCGGCATGGGCTTTTCGACGCCGTTCAAAGTCTAAGAACTGCTGGCTTCCTGAAGCAGCCGGAGGCGCTCGATGGCCGCGCCGGAGGTGATCGTTTCGCGGGCGATGCCGATCGCGTCCTCCATGTGGTCGGCGAGGCCGGCGCAGGCGAGGGCGGCGGCCGCGTTGAGCAGGACGATGTCGCACTTCGGCCCGGTGTCCTTGCCGGAAAGGATGGCCTCGAGGATGGCGGCGTTGGTTTTCGCGTCGCCGCCTTGGAGGTCTTCGAGGCGGGCTTTCCGGAAACCGAAATCCTCGGGGTTGATCTCCTCGTCCTCGAGATCCTGATAGGCACCGGCCTTGCAGATCAGCGTGGAGCCCATCAGCGAGACCTCGTCCACCGCGCGATGCCCGGAAGCCATGCCGCTGACGACCCACGCGCTTTCCCTGCCGAGGCGCTGCAGGATTTCCGCAAAGGCGGGGCAAAGTGACCGGTCGGAAACGCCGACGAGCTGGCACTCGGGGCGGGCGGGGTTGAGAAGGGGGCCGATCAGGTTGAAGATGCTGCGGTGCCCGGCTGCCGCGAGGCTTTTCCTGACGCCCACGACGGCCTTGAAAGCCGGGTGGTAATTCGGCGCGAACAGGAATCCGACACCCGCCGTTTCTAGGCAATGGCGGAAGCCCTCCGGCGGCAGGTCGATGCGGACACCGAGCGCCTCCAGAACATCCGCACCTCCGCTTTTCGAGGTGATGCCGCGATTGCCATGTTTCACTATCACCGCGCCGGCCGCCGCGGCAATGAACATCGCGGTCGTGGAAACGTTGAAAAGATCAAGCTGGTCGCCGCCGGTGCCGCAGACATCGAGCGTGGGGCCGTCGAGTTCCATCGCGCCGATCATGGGATCTACCGCGTGCTCAAGAAACGACTCCACGAAACCGGCGATCTCCGCAGGCGTCTCCCCTTTTTCCGAGAGGGCGAGCAGCAGGCGGCCTTTCTTTTCATCGGCGACGGATGGATCGAGCAGCAGTTCGGCGGCGACTTCTATTTCGCGCGGGCTGAGTTCCTCGCCGTGCTCAAGGTGTGTGATGAGAGCGTCCATGTGGATTCAAACTTCAAACTTCAAATCTCAGAATTCAATGAAGAAAGAAATTTCAAGGATTTAGGACGCGCGCAAAGGGATCTTTGACCGTGCCGAAGAAGATACGCATTCGAAGAGGGGAGTTGCCCTGCGCTATGGCGATCACTTCCGCGCCCTCCGGCACCGGTCTGAGCAATACCTGACCTCGTCCCACACCTTCTCCCATTTCTTGCGCCACGAGAAAGGTCGCCCGCAAGCGGCGCAAACCTTCTGCGGCAAATCCGCTTTCTCCACCCGTTTCGGCATGGGGCAGTGTTGTCCCGTTTCCGCAATCGCGCAAATCCCGCGCATGTTCCGAGAGGTGATGCGGAGCATGTCCGAGCCGTTTGCGTCATGTTCTCCGCGTGCCGTCGCCCCTGCAGAAAAACAAGCATCCGAACCTGATCTCGCTTACGACGATCAATCCGGACGGCTCGCATTACATTCTGCACCCTGCGGATGTGAGCGGGCGTTTCACCTTTTTCCGCAGGATCTTCGGCATCCTGCTCATCGCGGTCTATGTGTTGCTGCCTTGGATCCCGATCAACGGTGCGCCCGCGCTGTTCTTTGATGTCGAGCACCGCCGCTTCCACATCTTCGGCCTCACGCTGCTCACCCAGGATCTGTGGGTGTTCTTTTTCCTCATCAGCGGGCTTGGCTTCTCGCTGTTTTTCCTCACCGCCCTGTTAGGCCGCCTGTGGTGCGGCTGGGCCTGCCCCTACACCGTTTTCCTGGAACACGTTTTCCGCCGCATCGAGCGCTGGATCGATGGCGACGCCAATTCGCGCCGCAAACTCGACGCCGCGCCCTCAAGCGCACGGAAAACGATACGCCGCATCGTCAAACAAGGCCTCTACATCCTGGCCGCAGCCCTCATCGCCCATGTGTTCATCAGCTACTTCGTATCATTGCCCCGCCTGTACGAATTCATGCGGGAAGGCCCGCTCCAGCACGGAGCCACCTTCACCATCATCTCCGCCCTCACCGCCGTCCTCTGGTTCTGCTTCGCATGGTTCCGCGAGCAGTTCTGCATCATACTCTGCCCCTACGGCCGCATCCAGTCCGCGCTGACGGATGAGGAAACGGTCGTGATCGGTTACGATGAAAAACGCGGCGAGCCGCGCGGCAAGGCCACCGACCCCAACGCCGGCGCCTGCATCGACTGCCACCGCTGCGTGCAGGTCTGCCCCACCGGCATCGACATCCGCAACGGCCTGCAGATGGAATGCATCGGCTGCGCGGCGTGCATCGACGCCTGCGACGACATCATGCGGAAGGTCAACCGCCCGACAGGCCTCGTCCGCTACGATTCCACCAAAGGTCTCGCCGGGGAAAAACGCCGCATCCTGCGCCCGCGCATCTGGCTTTACGCGGGCATGGGCATGATCGGTTTCCTCGCACTCGGTTTCACCGCCTTCCACAAGGCGAAACCGGTCTTCGCCGAGGTTTCACGGATGCGCGGCGCACCCTTCTACGTCGATCCCACGGTCGTCCGGAACCACTACCAGCTCCGCCTTCTCAACAAGCGCAATCAGCCCGTCACCTTCGAGGTCTCGCTGGAAGATGCGCCCGAAGGCTTTACCCTCAGCGGCATCGGTGAATCACTGACCCTCAATGCCCACGCCGAGGCCAGCCGCCCCATGATTATCATCAACGACCTCGCTCAATACAGCGGCCCGAAAGAACTCACGTTGAAAATCAAAGCCCAACCAGGCGACGCCACCATCACCCAGAAAATCAAATTCCTAGGCCCCAACCCCAACCAACTGAACAACAAATAAGTAATCCGAACTGCAAAGCCGCAAAGTCGCGTAGCCGATAAAAATCCTTCCTTAGCGCCTTCGCGACTTAGCGGTTCAATAAATCCACCACCACCATGAACGCAAAAACCATCCGCCCATGGCTCTTCGTAATCGCCGCCTTCATGCTGCTTCTCGCCGCATGGAGCAGCCTCATTTTCATCGCCGTGAAACACGCGCCGCAAAGCGTGCCCCTGGAAACAGCCGGATCGCGATAGCCTCTTCCTTGAGGTTTGAAGTTTAAAATTTGAATTTTGGATCCCGTCCACACCACCCTCGGAGCTCTCGTCGCCGGCCTCGTGACCAGCGTGCACTGCGTCGGCATGTGCGGACCAATTGCTTGCGGGCTGGCAGCGATGCCCTCGTCGGAAACGGAGCGGCTCGCAGCGATGAGTGCCTACCACGGCGCGCGCCTTACCTCCTACGCCGCCATCGGCGCGGTGTGCGGAACCGTCGGCGCACAGCCGTTGCAATGGTTCTTCCACTCGCCTGCCGCGCTGTTGCCGTGGGTGCTGGTGATCGTGTTCCTGGTCTTCGGTTTCGGTCTGGAGAAAAAGCTTCCACGCCCGCCCGCGCTGCTGAAGTGGACGGCGAAGATGCGTTTCCGGCTCGGGCGGATGTCGCCGCTGCGCGGCGGGCTGGCGCTCGGTTTCCTCACGCCCCTGCTGCCCTGCGGGCCGCTCTATCTGCTCTTCGGAGCATCGCTGCTCAGCGGATCGGCGTTGCGCGGAGCGGAGTTCGCGCTGGCCTTCGGCCTCGGCACGGTGCCGTTGCTCTGGCTCGCCCAGCAACAGCTCAAGCATCTCCAGAAACGCATCAAGCCCGCGACTCTCGTCCGCGTCCAGCGCTCGCTAGCGATCGCCGCCGCCCTCGTCATGGCCTTCCGCCTCTGGGGCACCGTCCCCGCCGGCATGGCCGAGGAGAAGCCCAAGGAGTTGCCCTCCTGCTGCCATTGATGTCTTCCTTGAAACTTGAATTTTGATAGTTTGCGAACATTGCGCCACACCATTCTCCTCCGCCTCCGCGGTGGAGAAATTCTGCTGCCGGGGCTGCGAGTTCGTCCATGGGATGATCCAAGGCGAAGGGCTCGGACATTTCTACGATATACGTAGTAATTCAACCCTGCGCCCTGTCCGCAGCGTGCCCTTCGAGGCGCGCGATTTCGGGTGGCTGAATGAGCGCACGGCTACCATCGAGGAAAAAATCCCGAAGGGCGAGGAGGCGGAGGGCGACTTCTCGCTGGAGGGTCTTTCCTGTGTCGGCTGCGTGTGGCTGGTGGAGAATGTTTATCGCCGCCACCACGGCGCACTGGAAGCCTCCGCCCATCCGGCGACGGGCCTGTTACGCTTGCGCTGGCTTTCCCGGGAAACGGATCTCCCGGCCTTCGCGGACGAGCTCGCCTCCTTCGGCTACACCCTCACGCCGAAGAAATCCGGCTCCTCCGGCGGCGAGATGCGCCAGCTCGGTGCGAAGCTCGGCCTCTGTGCCGCCTTCGCGATGAACGCAATGGTCTTCACCCTGCCGCGCTACGTCGGCATGCCGGAGGACTTCGGCTTCGCGGGCATTTTCCAGCTCATCACTTTCCTTTCCGCCACGCTGGCGATGCTCGTCGGCGGCTCCCATTTCATCAAACGCGCCTGGCTTTCCACCAAGGCCGGCGTGCCGCACATCGATCTGCCCATCGCTCTCGGCGTTAGCTTCGCGTTCGCGGGTTCGCTCGTCGGCTGGGCGCTCGGCGTCGAGGGGCTGATGTATTTCGACTTCGTGGCGATGTTCATTTTCCTGATGCTCGGAGGCCGCTACCTCCAGCTCGCGGCGATCGAAAAAAACCGCAACCGCCTCCAGCGCCGCCGCCCCGTGCCCGAAACGATGGCCTCGCCGGATCGAGCGGAACCCGTCCCGCTCTCCGAGCTCGCGCCCGGCCTGAGGGTCGAGATTTTGCCCGGCCAATCCGTGCCCGTCGCCGCGACACTCGATTCCGAGGCCGCCGAGTTCTCGCTGGAATGGATCAACGGCGAGGCGGATCCGCATACCTTTTCCGCTGGCCGCATCGTCCCGGCCGGTGCCATCCACCTTGGCTCCGCGCCGGTCATCGTGAAAGCGGAGGAGGCGTGGGCGGATTCCCTGCTCTCGCGTCTCACAGGGTCGGATCGCGCCGCCGCGCGCGTGCCCGCGTTGGAGAAACTGCTGCGCCACTACCTCGCGGCCATCGTGCTGATCGGCGTGGCGGGCTTCGTTTTTTGGCTCCGGATGGACGGATTCGCTCCGGCCTTGCAGGTGATGATCTCGGTCTTCGTCGTTTCCTGCCCCTGCGCGCTCGGCGTCGCCCTGCCGCTCGCCGACGAACTGGCGGGCACCCGGATGGAGCGCGCCGGGGTCTTCATCCGCGAGCCGCTGATCTGGTCCCGGCTGCGTGCCGTGCAAAAAATCATTTTCGACAAAACCGGCACTCTCACCCTGGAGAGACCTGTCCTGCTGAACCCGGAGACAGTCGAAAAACTCACACCCGAAGCCCGCTCCGTCCTCGCTCGACTGACCGATGGCTCCCTACACCCCGTTTCGCGCACCCTCCTCGAAGCCCTCGGCGCGGACGGCCAGCGTCTGCTCCGCTCCCTGCCCGCCGCCGAAATCCTGGACATGCCCGGCATGGGAAGATCCTTCGGAAATTGGTCGCTCGGTCGCCCCGGCTGGGCATCCGGCGCGCCGACCACCGACGCCACCCACGATGCGGAACTCTGCCTCGGCGGCAAGCCCGTCGCCCGCTTCCGCTTCGAGGAATCCCTGCGTCCGGATGCCATCGCCGCCCTCAGCCTTTTGAAAAAGGATCACCGCCTCATCATCCTATCCGGCGATAGGACGGAGAAAGTCGCCGCCGCGGCAGCCGCGCTCGGCATCGCGCCGGAGGATGCCCATTCCGCCCTCCAGCCCGGCGAAAAGGAAGCTCTCGTCCGCCAGCTCGACGCCCACGACACCCTCTACCTCGGCGACGGCGCGAACGACTCCCTCGCCTTCAACGCCGCCTGGGTTACGGGAACTCCCGTAGTTGACCGCAGCCTGCTTGAGGAGAAATCCGATTTCTATTTCCTCGGCCAGAGCCTCCGCTTCCTGCCGATGATGCTCGCCCTGGCGAAGCACCGCCGCGCCGCCGTCCGCACCGCCTTCGCCTTCGCCCTGATCTACAACGCCACCGCGATCACCTTCGCCCTGCTCGGCCACATGAACCCGCTCGTCGCCGCGATCATCATGCCGCTCAGCTCCGCCATTTCCTTGGGCATCGTCGGACTCGGGCTAAAATCCTCCAGAACATAGCTTGACAGGCCGCTCTCGAAATGCTGCTTTTCCAGCACTATGTTGAAAATCATCCGATATCGCAATTCACTGCTGAGATCGACCGTTTTTCTGGGCATTGCCCTTGCTACATCGCCGGCGAATAGCAACGCCTGTTGCGCCGTCGCCGGTGTCAATGACCATGTCGTGAACGCTAGCCAGACGGTGGTAATGGTCTGGGATAAACAGCGGCAAACCCAGCACTTCATCCGCAAGGCGGATTTCAAAACAGATGCGGAGAACATAGGCTTCCTTGTCCCCTCCCCCTCACGACCTGATTTGGAGGAATCAGGCAGCAAGGCATTTTCCCATCTGGCGGAAATTACCGCCCCGAAAACCAGCTATGGCGGCGGTTTTCCTCTAGGATGCTCCGCAGCACCCATACAACCGAAGCCCCAGGGTAGGAATGTCACCGTCATCGAGGAAAAACGTGTCGCTGGATTTGATGCTACCGTCCTGACCGCCCGCTCAGGTGAAGACCTGGTAAAGTGGTTAAAAGCCAACGGCTATGCCTACTCACCGGCCGTTGCCGATTGGGCCAAGCCATACCTTGGCGGAAACTGGCATTTTACCGCGCTCAAGGTATCCAAACACGAAACCAGCCGTGATTCAGATGAAATCAAGGCGGCCTCCCTACGCATCAGTTTTCAGACAGATCGTCCAATATTCCCTTACCGCGAGCCGGATTCAAAGGAATCGAGTGCCAGCCTCGACGCAAAAAGCCGATTGCTGCGGATCTATTTCATCGCCGAAACACAATACGAAGGGAAAATCGACGGAAGCAGACCATGGACGGCAAGAACCGTCTGGTCGGGCGACATTACCCAACACCGAGAAGGCTTACTGGACACCCTGAACCTGCCAAAAAACACCGGCTCTGAGAAATGGTGGCTGACCAAAATCGAGAACGACTGGCCTTATGATAAGGCTGCGGGAGATGTCTATTTTTCCCCAGCTTCCAAACAATCAACCTTCGACATGAGTTCAAACTCGCAAACGAATCAAATGGATGCCTCCGCGTTGGTCATGATCGCTGGCTTCATATGGGTGATACGAATGAAGCGAGAAAAGTAATCCTTATGTCGATCCGGCGCGCACCAAGATTCCTCACTCATCCCCGCGCCGCAGCTGGAAAGGGGCGGAGTTGGTGATGGCGTGGATCAGCTCGATGAGTTTGCCGTCGTTTTTCGCCATGTGGGCGGTGAGTTGCTCGATGGTGGTGGAGTCGTAATACTCCACGCCGCGCCCGATCGCATAGGTGAGAAGTTTCTCGGAAAGGGTGCGATAAAAGTCCGGCCTGCGCTTTTCCGCGAGGATGGCCTTGAGGGCGGCGACATCGGCGAATTTCTCCCCGGTGACGAGTTCGCCTGCGGTGTCGATGGGTTTGCCGGCTTCGGTTTTGCGGAACCTGCCGAGCGCGTCGAAGTTTTCCAAACCAAGTCCGATGGGATCCATGCGGGCGTGGCAGCCACGGCAATCGGGATCCTTGCGGTGGATCTCCATCATCTCGCGCATGGTGGGATTCGTGCCTTGTTTCGCGGCGGCGGCGAGTGCCGGGACATCCGGAGGTGCGGGTGGCGGAGGCGTCCCGAGCAGGTTTTCCAACACGTAAAGGCCGCGTTTCACCGGTGAGGTGCGGGTGGGGTTGGAACTGACAATGAGGAACGTGCCCTGGGTCAGGAGACCGCCTCGCTCAGGATGCTCCGTGAGGTCGACAGGGCGGAAATTTTCCCCCTTCACGCCCTTCACGCCATAAAAAGCGGCGAGGCGTTCGTTGAGGAACGAGTAGCGGGCGGAGATGAGTTCCTCGGCGGGGCGGCCTTCACGGAGGATGTATTCGAACAGCGCATAGGTTTCCGCGCGCATGTCTTCGCGGAGGCGGGGATCGAAAAGATCCGCCGCCTCGCGGTTGTCCGCGACTCCGAGGATGGTGGGCGCGGAAATCGGTGCGGTGGCGACGTCCCGCGCCTGCAACCACTGTCCCACGAAGTTTTCCGTGAGCCTCCGCGAACGCGGATCAGCGAGCATGCGCTCCACCTGCTGGCGGAGGTTCGTGCGGAGTTTCTTGTTGTACGCTAAGGATAGTAGTTCGTCATCGGGGACGGATGCCCACAGAAAAAAGGACAGGCGCGAGGCGAGCGCGTATTCGTCGAGCGGGACGATTTTATCCGGGTTGTTCGGCTCCGGCTGGATCTCGGCGCGGAACAGGAAACGCGGCGAGGCGAGGCAGGCGGCGATGGCCTGCTTGATGCCGTCCTGGAAACTTTTACCGGGCAGCTTGTCGGTCTCCTCGACGATGGCCACGAGCCTCTCGATGTCACTCGCAACGACAGGCCGACGGAATGCGCGCGAGACGAAGGAGCGCATGATCTTCCGTGCGTAGACCCTCCTCTCGTCGGGTTTTTCCGGCCCCGGGCCATCGACGAAGATCATTCGGTGGCCTTTCGAAAACTCCCTCTGTTTTCCATCGAGAGGCCCCTGGACGATGAGCCGCTGGAGGCGGAGGTAGAGCGCCTCCTCGCCGGCCGCCGGTGGCTTTTCCGGCTTGAGGGTGACCTTGATGGTGCGCTCGCCCTTCTCCATTTTCACCGCGGTAGCGAGGTCGATGCTGCGGCGCTGATCCCACCCGAGCGCGGCTTCCGCGTGTTTTTTCCCGTTGGCGGAAATTCCCAAAAAGGCCTCGGCGGTGGTCGCTTCGATCGCGCCTTGGATCGCATATTGGAGGGTGAGCTGGTATTTCCCATCCCATTTCACTGGCACCTTCAGAGTGAATTCCGCCCGATCGGAAAAGGGGATCCAAGTCGGTGGGACGGAGGGATGTTTAAACTCACTGGCGGGAAACTCCACGCGGGGAACCTGCGCGGAGGCGTCGTCGGGCAGCGCGAGATTCACCACCTCTTCGGCGGACGCGAGATATTTCTCCATCAGCAGCGGGGATATGGAGAGCACATCGCCGATGTTGTCGAAGCCGTATCCGGTATCGTCCGGCGGGAAGGCCTCGGCGGTGTCGTATTCGACGCCGAGCAGGTCGAAGACGGCGTTTGCGTATTCATTGCGGTTCAGGCGGCGGATCGTGACACGCCCGGGATCCGGCTTTTTGGGATCAAGCTTGAAAACCTCTGACTCAATCCACGCCAGCAACTTCCGCTTTTCCTCCGCGCTGGGCTGCGCCTCATCCGACGGCGGCATGATCTGTGAGCGGAGATTTCTCCAGACAGGCATCCAGTGTTCGCGGTCGCCTAGGTGTGTGGAGAGATCCTTGAAGCCGTCCATCCGGAAATCGCCGTTCTTGGAGCCATCGCCATGACAGTCGAAGCAATATTCCACCAGCAGCGGCTCGATCTCCGACTTGTAGGATTCATCAGCCATGGCGGTCGCGCCAAGAATCATGATCGGGAAAAAATGGCGGGCCTGCATGATTACGTGATACGTGGGACACAAGTTGCCCCCTTTCGGCTGCGTGGCAATTCCGGAAAGCTGGACATTACCCGCTCAATCCCCAGATTCCCTGTGTGTGCTCATATGATTGGACGGGATGGCGGGGCGAGATTGAGGCGACCCTGATGTTCGTGGTGCGCGGCGGCGAGATCCTGCTCATCGAGAAAAAGCGCGGCCACGGCGCGGGCAAGGTCAACGGCCCCGGCGGCAAGATCGATCCCGGCGAAACCCCGCTCGAATGCGCCGTCCGCGAGACGGAGGAGGAGCTGCTCGTTTCCGTCAGCGACGCGCGCAAGGTCGGCGAGCTGTGGTTCCACATGTCGGATTGCCCGGACATCTTCTGCCACGTGTTCCTCGGTTCCGAGTTCACCGGCACGCCCACGGAAACGGACGAGGCCGTGCCGCTGTGGTCGCCGCTCGACGCCATCCCTTACGGACGCATGTGGGAGGATGACCGCCACTGGCTCCCGATGATCCTTTCCGGCCGGAGCATCCTCGGGAAATTCGTCTTCGAGGGCGAAACGATGGTTTGGAAAGAAATCACCGAAGCTTTTTTCTGAGGGATGCGTTAATCCGTTCGACTACTTCTGCGCATGATGGCAAACAGCCCCACGAAATCATGAAAATGCGAGCCATCATCATATCGCTCATTACCGCTACGTTTGCGCTCTCGCAGCAGCTTGATCGAGTCTGGACGGATGAGCAGGGCCGCAAGATCAAGGCCTCACTGGTAAAGGTGGAGGGCGAGTCCGCCGTCTTGCTCATGCCTGATGGGAGAAAGATCCCCTATCCCGTTGCGAAACTTTCCAAGATCGACCAGGCATTTATTGAGAAATTCAAGCTTGATAAAGAAGCGGTCAAAACGGGAGAGGGGGAAAAGCCTGCCGACAATTTCGATGCGCCGTGGCCGGAAAAGATTTCTTATGACGGTGATCCGGAGATCGAAACGATCGAGGAAAACGCAGATACGAAAAGTTTCATCTATGAATCCGCCAACTACCGCTACAACTGCGACGTGAGGCTTTCGAAGTCCGTGGTCAAAGGCTTTGCCGTGATGTTCGAGGCCACTCATGAGTTCGTACGCGAACTGCCGCTAGCCGTGAACGGAGGGGTGAAAAAGGACGGCAAATACCAGATCATCCTGATGGAGACAGAGCAGTCCTACTACGCTGCGGGTGGGCCGCCGGGGAGCGCCGGGGTTTTCATGGGCGGGAAAAACATTGTGATGGTTCCGCTTACCAGCCTCGGGGTGCGCCCTGTTGGCAGCGGTTACATGCTTGATCGCGACAAATCCAACAAGACTTTGCCGCACGAGCTCGTCCACCAGCTCACGCCGGACAAATACTACGCCCACGGCTCTATGGGCTGGTTCACCGAGGGTCTTGCCGAATATGTGGCGGTGACACCTTACAGCTATGGAAATTTCAATGTGAAGATGAACTTCAAACCCATCGTAGAATACGTAACTGCTTATGGCAAAAAGGGTGATGGCGGGCGCGCGATCGGAACGGATATCAAGCTCGGTAGCCTGCGAAGCTGGATGCTCCAGCCCTATTCCTCGTTCACCGCCAACGCGCAGATCAATTACGGCTGCGGCCTGCTGATCACGAACTATTTCTTCCACATGGATCGCAATGAGGATGGCGCACGCATCAAGAAATTCCTGAAGGCGCTCAACGAAGGCAAGGATGGCGACGACGCGCTGAACGTTCTGTTAGACGGCCAGACATGGGACGAACTCGAAGCGGAGATCGCCAAGGCTTACTCGCGCAAGGGCGTGGATTTCACCTTTTCCAAATGATGGGAGCTACTGGAGACATCGTAGCAAAAGCGCTCCCCGCACTTCCGGGTGTTTCGCCCGAAGCCCTTTCCGCATGGCTCACCGAACAGGGCGAACCCGCCTTCCGCGCGAAACAGATCCTTGAGTGGGTCTGGAAAAAGAAAGCCGCGTCTTTCGATGCGATGACGAACCTCCCCGCCGCGCTGCGGGAAATGCTCGCCACCTCCTTCCGCCTCACCGCGCTCAGCCACGCCAAGACCCAGGGCAGCGCCGATACCACGCGCAAGTTCCTCTTCCGCCTCCACGACGGCCGCTACATCGAGTCCGTTCTCATCCCGGCCAACCCCGCCCTCTACGGCGAGAAATCCGACCGCCGCACCCTCTGCGTTTCCTCCCAGGTCGGCTGCGCCTACGGTTGCAAATTCTGCGCCTCCGGCCTCGCCGGCTACACCCGCAACCTCGATGCCGCAGAGATCGCCGGGCAGGTTCTCGCTGCCGAGCAGATCTCCGGCGAGCGCGTGGACAACCTCGTTTTCATGGGCATGGGCGAGCCGATGGCGAACTTCAACAACCTGATGGACGCCATCGCCCTCATCACCGGCCCGGAAACCCTCCACCTCGGCGCGCGCCACCTCACCATCTCCACCTCCGGCCTCGCCCCGCAGATCCGTAAACTCGCGGATCATCCGCAGCAGATCCGCCTCGCCATCTCTTTCCACGGCGCCACCGACGAAGTCCGCGACCGCATCATGCCGGTGAACAGGAAGTATCCCGTCGCCGAGCTGATGGATGCCCTCGCCCATTGGAACTCCACGAAAAAGCAGAAGCTCACCCTCGAATACATCCTCATCAAAGGCGTCAACGATGACCTCTCCCAGGCCGCCATCCTCGCCCGCCACGCCCGTAACGTTTCCGCCAAGGTGAATCTCATCCCCTACAACACCGTCGAGGGTCTCGAATGGGAGCGCCCCGCCCTTTCCCACTGCCGCGCCTTCCAGGACGTCCTGAAAAACGCCGGCGTCACCGCCACCCTCCGCATCGAGAAAGGCCACGACATCGACGCCGCCTGCGGCCAGCTCCGCCTGAAACAGGAAACGGCGGAAGGTATTGTATGAAGAGTCGAAATGCGGGAGCGCTTCCTCTCATAGGAGATCAAGGAGCCTTCGATGGATTGTTCGCCGTGCCATTTTAAAAAATGAAATAAATACTGGACCCGAGAGAGTCTAGGTAGATGTTTGTCACGATACCGATTAGGTTATCCTCCCCACCCCCCCAGTTTGTCACGGTGCCAGTTAGGTTGCCCCCCACCCCCCCCGGTCTAACACACAACCAACATGAAAATTCGCATTTTTTCAATCGCTCTAGTCGCATTGGCCGCTAGCTCGGGCACTTCCTTCGCCCAGTCGTTATCGATCAATGGAGTCATTTCCCAAACCGTCGGCACAACGGCCACGGTGGGCGGTGCCGGCACATTGTCAAACACCACCACGTTCGCAACAGGGACTGCGGGTGTCTTCTCCATGACCAACGGCGTAACCACAAGCTACATGCGCGTCAGCACCTCAAACCCCACGGGTTCCCTGGTGATTGGCCGCGATGCACTTATGGTTGCCCGCACCGTAAATAGCCAAGGACTCACGGATACGGGTACCCTTTCCATCCTGGTTCGCCCTGTTACAACAGCTCCAAATACCCCATTAGACATCGTCAATCGTTGGACACTCGATACCCGGTTCGAGTTCTTCTCCGATCTCGCCCTGACCACGCGTGCCACCACCAATCTGCTGCTCACATCGCTCGATATCGATTTCAACCAGCGCTATTACACGGACAACACCGACTTCAGCTCGAATGTCAGGTACGGCACTCCCGGCAGTCCTACGCTGGTCACCACCCTCAGCGGCGGTGATGCGATTTCGGGATTCTCAGGGTTCACTGCGCCGGGAAGTGGAACCATTTCCGACCAAAGGTTTGCCGTTGGATCCGCTGGCAACCAGCACACTTTCGACATCAAGCTCAGCAACAACAATGAAGCTCTCTTCATGTTCGAATTCCGCAATCCTTCCCAAATCATACCTGAGCCTTCTTCGGCTATCCTGATGACAGCGGGTCTCTCAATGCTCTGCTTGCACGGACGCCGCCGGGTCGCGTAATTTCTGATCTTTATCAATCCCAAGCCTTTGGTGAGTCCTCACCAAAGGTTTTTTTTGGAACGGAGGCGGGTAGCTCCACCCGTCCCGCTGCCCTAGAATAAGCGGTGATCCGGCGAATGGGAAGTGGCTCAACTCGCCCCCTGATTTCGAGGCGCCCCATATGTTGGGCTTTGCTGGAGCCGAGGTGGACAAGTGGAAAGAATGGACTCTGATATGGGTGAAATCCCCAAAGCGGGTCGAACGGGCTTAGCCTTTCTTGCTTGGATCGTGTCTCAAGAGCCCGAGCGTGTTTCCGTGTGGCTGGGGATTCCAGCCCGAGGCCGTTCTTGGGGAATCCTCCCCCGAGGATCCGATTTCCCGCAGGGACTTTTGAGAAATGGCCTGTCGGGTAACACCCGCTACCTGCGCGTATGGTTGATTAGGATTTCGGAGCCGTCGGCAAAGCCCCGGATGACCAGGTTTCCCTCCGCTGAAACTGTCACGGTCAAGCCGCCGGTTCGTGATTGGTCAATGATGTGCAACCCTTTCTTCACCCAGGATCTTTTCTGGGACTCGCGGTGGCCGTCCATCTCGGAACCGGCGGGACTGGCCACGATGATCGCTTGCGGCTCCGCTGCGGCGACGAATGCCCCGGTCAGGCTGAGGTCGTCCTCATGAAGCCCGGCGACGATTACGTCCGCCTTAAGGTCGGTTCCCGATTCGAGAAGCGCTTCCTCGCCCAGTCTGCCCGCGTCTCCGGTGAAAAGAATTTTCCAGCCCTTCCAGTGCAGCCGCACAACCATCGCATGGTCATCGGCAAGCGATCCGAAATGCCCGTCCGACGCCGAGAGCAAAACCTCGCCCCTAGCACCACCCCCGAACTCCAGGCGATTCCCTTTTCCGGGACGGAACACACGCACGCCCTCCGCGCGGAAATCCGCCCACTCCGCCGCGACGGATCCCTGCGCGGGCAACATTCCGCTGGCGACCTGCCGCAGCGGGAACATTTCCATCAGAATCTGAGGTGGGGCGGCGTGCCCGGCGTCGGCATGGGTGAGGATTACGGAATCCGGCCTTATGCCTAGCCGCATCAGCGATGGGGCGATCTGGCTCTCCAGCGAGAACTCCCCGCCGGTATCGATCAGGACGGAGTTCCCCGCGTCCGAGGCAAAACACGCCGCCGCCGCCCCGTAACCAAGATCGTAGATGATGAGCGTGTCCGTTTTCCGTGCCGCGACGGAACCAGACCCGCCCGGTATCCGTGCGAAAAATCCCGCCGTTTCCGCGCACGCGTTCGCAAGGTGGGCGTTGGTGCGGTTGAGGAAAACGGCGGCGCTTTCCGAGACCGGGCGGAGCATGGAGGAGATGAGCGCGAGGCCGAGCAGCGCGTAAACGATGGGAACGAGCGCCACGGTCGCGAACACGGAGATGGGCGATACCATACCGAAGTGGAACGCGGTCAGCGGCGCGGAGCCGACCGAAGCCGCCGTGGAGACCGCGAACGACTCCGCGACATTTCTCCGGAAGCCCATCCACCTCCGCCGCCAGAAACCGGTCTCGCTGGCCGGGAGGAAAAGCTCGTCCGCCGCGATCCATGTCAGGCCGCGCCGGGCCAACGCCGTTCCCAGCCCGATGGCCGCGACGACACCGTAGGAAAGCTGCACACCTGGCATCCGGACCAAGCGGTGATCCCACAGAAGGGAAACGATGAGCACCACACCGAGGGAGTTGAGCAGATCCGTCCTGCGGCGGAACGCGAAGCCGCCGAGAAACACCGCGCCCATCCACGCCGAGCGGACGGCGGCGGGGCCGTTTCCCGCAAGCCAGGAGTAGCCGAACATCGCGGCGATGATCACCGGGATCGCCGCGCGGCGCGGGACGCCCGCCCATTTTAGCGCGAACCAGATCATGCTCCCCAACATCATCACGTGCATGCCGCTGACGGAAAACACGTGCAGCGTGCCGCTCTCGCGGAAATCACGCACCAGCCCCAAGGAATCCTTCGCCTTCTCCCCGATCACCACCGCCAGGATCACTTTCGCCGCGAGGCTCTCCCCATCCAAGCCCACCGTGATGCTCTCGCGGAAACCCTTCTTGATGCCCGCAGCCCATCTGCTGACCGGCCCGATCCATTGCTGCGAGCGCATGCCGTTCGCGCGGAAAACAGCAACCACACCTTCGTTCCGCAGGTTCGCGGCGCGATCCGGCACGCCGGGATTCCTCTCGCCGCCCAGGCCTTCGAAAACCCCGCTCGCCCTCAGTTCGGTCCCTGCGGGCGGGGGTTCGCCCGTGCCGATCCAGCGCACTTTCCTGCCGCCATACTTATCGCCATGCAGCCGCGCGACCGCACTCCATTTCCCCTCCTCGCCGGTGCCATCCTCGGTTAAGCGCGCCTCCACATCCGCCAAGCCGATTTTCGAAAACTTCACCTCATCCGCCTCCTGCCGCGCATCGCGCAAGCGTCCGCCGACCAGCACAATGGCGGCGATGCAAACCCCGGTCAGCGCCGATTTCCACCCGCCGAAGCGAAAAGCAACCGCCGCGAAAACAAGCCCGCCAAGCCACAGGAAACCCGGCGAAAAGTGATCGAGCGCCATGAGTGCCACCAGCCCGGCGGCCAGAGCAAAAAGCGGCCGTTTCGCCCACAACCGTATGACGAATTTCGACATCACCGTCTAGGCCATGCCCCAATCGTGGAGCTTGGTTCGCGCGTTTGCCGAGTGGCGGGTGCCGGAAAACTGCTCCATCACCTGCTCGAAGATCGCGACCGCCGCCTCACGGTCACCTGCGTCCTCATCGTAAAGTTCCGCGAGCCGGAACATCAGGAAGGCGGCGTCGTCTTCCTCCCACTCCTGGCCTTCGATCGCCTCGCGCAGGGTGGCGATCGCCGCCAGCGGATCCTCCATATGGACTTTCTGGATTTTCGCGATCTCGAGATATGGCATGCGGTTGAGCGGATCTTCCGCCGCGCCCAGCCTGAAGGCCTGGATCGCGTCCTCCCACTCGCCCTGCGCCATCAGCACGCGGGCGTGATGGAAAGCATCCCTCTCCACCTCCTCGCCGCTCTCGTAAACCGCGCGCGTGAACTTATCGGCCAGGACGGGCAGCACCATGGTAACGAAAACGATGCCGATCAGGCCCGCGCTCAGGAAGGTCAGCAGGATTCCGTTGAACGTCCGTTCCCCTTCGATGCCACGCATCTCGGATTTCAGTTTCGGCGCCAGCTCCGCGGGATCGCCCTGTCCGATGAGTTCGTCGACGCGCTTCTCGATCGTGCGGTAATCATCGCCCGCCCTATGGAACATATACCAGCTTCCGGCCACCAGTAACGCCAGGATTGCGATGCCTATGTATTTGGCCATAAGTGTCCAGTTTCAACATCCCGGAGCGGGGGAAAAGGAAAATTTCACCTCCCCAAATGATCTCCGCAGTACTCTTCGCCGTCCGCCGCCATGCGGAACTCGAGATCGGGATCGGAAACCTCCGTCTTTCCGCAGGTCTTGCAGCGGTGGAAGGCATTTCCGCCATCAAGCTTGTGTTGATCGAATTTGCGTTTCCTCGCCCCGGATTTCACCACACGCGCCTGCCCGCGAAGTGCGGGGATGCCGGCCCAAAGCAGGTAGTTTCCGAAACCCAGCATCAGGAAGCCCAAGTAAATGGGATCGGAAAGCGTGCCGAAAACCAGCAGCCCGCCACCGAGAATCGCCAGCCACCTCACCTGCACCGGGATGATGAAGAACATCAGGAACTCGTGTTTCGGGAAAAGCGTAGCAAAGGCGAAAAACGCCGAGGTATAGACGAAAAAACCGCTTCCCGCCATGGGAGCGGGGTAGATGAAATTCGCGATGAGCAGCCCGGCGACCGCGGTGTAATGAAACAGACTGGTGCGAAACACCCCCCACGCGCCCTCCAGGGCGTCGTTCATCATGAACGCGATCATCACCATGAAAAACAGGAACAGCGCTCCGAACGCTCCCAGTCCTCCGAAGCCGCTGTCGGCGAACAAAAACGTGGCTGCACGCCATACTTCCCCGTCCATGATTTTCTCCCGGTCGAAGTCGAGGACTATTCCGATCGCGGGATTTACGATCTGCAGGAGATACACCAGCACATGGAACAGCGCGTAATACCTCAGCAGCCCGGGGAACGAAAGCCACCCGAATTTTCTCTCCCATTTGTCCAGAAAAAGCATGGGGCATACCCTCCACCACCCGCGTCCGGTTGACAAGCACCAGCAACGTCGGCATCCTCCACACGTGTCCGAAATCGTCCTGCACTCTCCCCTCGAAGCCGCGCACCTTGCGCTCGGTGCACGCCTCATTCCCTTCGGCGGCTGGGCGATGCCGGTGCAGTATTCCTCCATCCTCACCGAGCATGCCGCTGTCCGGGAAACCGCCGGCGTGTTCGACATTTCCCACATGGGGCAGGTCTTCGTGACCGGCGCGGATCACATCGCGTGGCTCGACACCGTCCTCACCAACAACCTTTCCAAGCTCGCCCCCGGCCAAGGCCAATACACGATCATGCTCAACGAAAGCGGCGGTGTGATCGACGACCTCATCGCCTACCGCCTTTCCGAAAACGAAACCCTGCTCATCGTCAACGCGTCGATGATCGCAGAGGACGTCTCATGGATGGAAAAACACCTCCCCCCCGGCATCACCATCCGCAACGAATCCGTCGCATGGGCGGGCCTCGCCATCCAAGGGCCGGACTCCGCCGCCATCTTCGCGAAAGTTTTTCCCTCCGAATCCCTTCCGCCTCGCAACGGCATCGCGAAACTCGCCGACGGTTCCATCGCCTGCCGCACCGGCTACACCGGTGAGGACGGTTACGAGTTCTTCTGCCCTGCGGATCTCGGCATCGCGTTCTTTGAAAAATTCATCGCTGCGGGAGCCACCCCCTGCGGTCTCGGTGCGCGCGATACCCTCCGTCTGGAGATGTGTTTTCCTCTCAACGGCAACGACCTTTCGCCCGCCCGCTCACCCATCGAGGCCGGCCTCGGGTTTTTCTGCGACCTCGAAAAACCCCATTTTATCGGCCGCGAAACACTCCTTTCCCAAAAATCTAACGGCCCGGCGCTGAAGCTCACCGCCATCGAGCTCACCGAGAAGGGTCCGCCGCCCCGCCCGCACTATCCCGTCCTTTCCGCCGACGGCGAAACCCTTGGCGAACTCTCCAGCGGCGTCCTTTCCCCCACGCTCGGCATCGGCATCGCCATGGCCTACCTGCCCGCCGCCTTCTCGAAGCCCGGCACAGCTCTTCTCATCGATGTCCGCGGCCGCCGCTTCCAGGCCGTCACCGTGAAAAAGCCCTTCCTTAAAAAACCGAAATAAGCCACAAAGCACGCACATGAGCGCCTCCGAAATTCCCGCCGATCTCCTTTTCCAATCCTCCCACGAGTGGGCGCGCATCGATGGCGAGACCGCCACCGTCGGCATCTCCGACCACGCGCAATCCGAGCTGACGGATGTCGTTTACGTAGAACTCCCGCAGCTCGGAAAAACCGTCGATGCCGGCGATCCCACCGCCGTCGTGGAATCCGTGAAAGCCGCCTCCGACATCTACGCCCCCGTCTCCGGCGAGGTCATCGAGGTAAACCCCGCCGTCGAGGCGGATCCCTCCCTCGTGAACACCGACCCCTACGGCGCGGGTTGGATCTTCAAGCTCAAGGTCACCAAACCCGACCAGCTCCCCACCCTCCTCACCCCGCAAGCCTACGGCGAGCTGATCGGGTGAAGCGGATACAGCTCAATACACATCCCGCAGGTAGCGCTTGTCCTTCTTGAGCTGGGCGATGTAAGCGGCGGCGTCCTCCTCGGAGAGCTTGCCGTGCTCCTTGGCGATGGTGTGGAGGGCGGCGTCCACATCCTTGGCCATGCGCGAGGCGTCGCCGCAGACATAAAAGGCGGCGCCTTCCTGGAACCATTTCCACATCTCCACGCCTTCCTTGAGCATGAGATCCTGGACGTAGATTTTCTGTTTCTGATCGCGCGACCACGCGAGATCCATGCGGGTTAGGATACCGTCCTTTTGGAAAGCCTCCAGCTCCGGGCCGTAGAGGAAATCGGTGGCTTGGTGCGGGTTGCCGAAGAACAGCCAGTTTTTTCCTTTCGCGGCGGTGGCCTTGCGCTCCTCAAGGAACGCACGGAATGGCGCGATGCCCGTGCCGGGGCCGACCATGATGACCGGCACACTGCCATCGGCGGGCAGGCGGAAGGCGTTGTTGCGGTGGACGTAAACGCCCGGCTTTGTTTCGTCCGAAAGGCGCTCGGCGAGATAGGTGGAGCAGATGCCGCCGCGTTTCCTGCCGAAGCTGTCGTAACGCACGATGCCGACACACAGGTGAACCTCGCCGGGATGCGCCGCCGGGCTGGAGGCGATCGAATAAAGGCGCGGCTGGAGATTTTTGAGGACCGAGACGAACTCCTCGCCGTCGGAGAAATCGGCCGGGTGATCAAGGACAAGATCGATGAGATCACGACCCCAGCAGAAATCCTCCCATGCCTTCTTGTCATCCGCCTCAACGAGCGAGCGGAGCAGGGGCGATCCGCTGCGCTTCTGCCATTTCGTGATGAGTGATTTGTTGATCGTGCCGATGTCGTAGTGGCTGATCAGGGCCTCGCGGAGGCTGACTTCCTCCCCGGTGGAAGTGGGAACATCGCCCGCCTTGAAGGGCAGCGCCGCGATGATATCATCGACCACGTCGGCGGGATTTTCAGGGAAAACACCCAGCGCATCGCCCACCTCGTAGGAGAGGCCGGAGCCTTCCAGCGAGAGTTCCACGTGATTTGTCTGCTTCGACCCCGGGCCGTTGAGATTGTAGTTGGCCAGGACGTTGGAAGGGAAGGGGTGTTTTTTGGAAAATCCACCTTCCTCGATCTCGTCGGTGACCGCGACGGTGGAAGCGGCGGCGGATGTCCCGGAAGACAGCAGCGCGATCACGGCCTTCGACCATTCTGCGTAGGGAACGTCCACATCCACATCCACATCCACGCGCGGGTAGAGACGGGTCGCGCCGAGCTCGGCGAGGCGGTTGTCGAAATCGATGCCGCACTGCGAGAAATCCGGATATGAGCTGTCACCGAGGGATAGCACGGAGAAATGAACGTCGGCGAGGCCGGGCGCTGCGTCGCTCATCAGCCAGGTGTGGAAATCCAGCGCGGAGTCCGGCGGTTCGCCGTCGCCATAGGTGGAGGTGATGATCAGCAGGTTTTTCTCCGTTGGAAGTCGTGCCCGATCATAGGTGGACATGTCCTGGAGGTTGGGCTCGAAATGGCTCTTCTTGAGTGTTTTTACCAGTTTCTTGGCCAACCCTTCCGCCGTGCCCGTTTGTGATCCGAACAAAACCGTGATCATTACGGGTGGGCCGGCCAGCTCCGCTCCGGGGGCAGGCTGGGCGAGTATTCTGCTGAGAAACTCACCGAGCCATTGGCGTTGCTCGGGAGTGAAGGGGGCGTTTTCGGGTATGTGGATCGGGGAGACCATTTCTCTTCTAGGCCAGTGGTTAGACCGGCTGCGGAAATTGTACGCGACCGGCCTTGGTTTCAAGCTCGGATCGTACCAATTTCATACAGGCTCGGAGATTCCGTATCTGCTGTTTTTCGGCATCGGGATTCACAGGGGACCACGGCGGGGGCTAGCGGGCGGCCTAGCTCTTCCAGTTCAGCGCCCCTTTTTTGAGCGCATAAATGTAAGCGATCGCGAGGATCCCGGCGAAGCCGGCCATACTTGCAAGCGCGGTCGGGCCGTGGTGGGCGGCGAGATCCCGGAACTGCACAGCCCATGGGTACATGAAGACGACTTCGATATCGAAGATCACGAACAACATCGCGACCATGTAGAACTTTACGGAAAAGCGCGGCGCGCCGTCTCCGATCGGGATCATGCCGCATTCGTAGGCGCTGTCCTTGGTGGCGTTGCGGCGAGCCGAGCGCCCGAAGATTACGCTCAGCGCGAGCGTCGTCACCGCAAAGCCGATGGCGATGATCACCTGAAACAGGACGGGGAGATAGTTTTCGGGCATGGTGTTTGGATGGTCCGCGGGATTCGTAGGGCTTGGCGCGCGCCTTGGGTAGAAAAAAACCCGCACCGGTTTAGCGGCGCGGGTTTTGTCAGGAAAAATGATTCGGATATCAGTCCTCCGCCGCCGCTTCTTGGGCGGCAGCGTAGGCGCTGGATGCTTCGTGAACCCGGGCGGTGCCCTTGTATTCCTTACCGAGCTTCTCGACAAGACCCCGGTTGACCAGGTTCTGCAGTTTCTCGTAGGAACGGAGGCGAAGCATTTCCTCGCCGCCGCTCACCGCGTTGCGCAGTTTCAGGTTTTCAAACACTCTCTCGAAGAGATCGTTGAAGCCGAACACTTTCTTTTCGGAAAGGACGTTGCAGAGTTCATCGGTCACGTGGTCTGGAAGTCTCCGGGAAAACCGGGTCTTTTTAGTGGTGGTTGCCATAACAATCAAAACCTAGCAGCCTTGGTGACGAAAGCGACTCAAATTTTCGCCAGTACGTAAAGGCACACCTTAAATATACGGATAACTAAACATCATGCGGTTCTGAAATCATTTTCCATTCCGCTGTTTTGTTTTTCAAAGAGAATGTCTCACCCATTTCACAAACCCGCCCCGTGGAAAGATCCGCGCCGTCCTACTCCACCCATCCGGCGGGACCGGGCACGACGAAAGATCCGGTATTGATTACGGTTTTGCCGTATGCGTTGCGGATGCCTTTGCAATGGAAATAGCCGCAGACCAGGATCTCGGCACGGGGGAGATAGGTTTCGCAGAACTTCTCCTTCCATGGTGGCGAGAGTCCCTCCCAGGTATCGCCGTTGAAAAGCACCGTGCCCGCACCGCGGAATAAAGGCCGCAGCTTCTCCACGTCAAAGATCCGCGATGCCTGGTGGCCGGGGTTAAGGTCGGAAATGATCCTGACGGGCAGCTTCATGATATCGCCATCTCGTGTCCCGATTCCCTTCATCTTGCGTCTCAAGCCGAAGATGCCCGCTGCCGCACCGCCTCGAACAGGCAGACCCCGGCGGCCACCGAAACGTTCAGACACTCCACCTTTCCGGCCATCGGCAGCTTGGCGAGGAAATCGCAGTTTTCCTCCGTGAGGCGACGCATGCCTTTTTCCTCCGCGCCGAGCACCAGCGCGAGCGGGCCGCGCAGATCGAGCTCGTAGAGGGTTTTCTCCGCGCGATCCGAAGTCCCTACGAACCACACCCCCGCTTCCTTGAGCTGCTCCATCGTTCTTGCGAGATTGGTTACCTGTACGAAAGGCACATGATCCGCAGCGCCTACGGACACGCGCCGCACTGTTTCCGTAATCCCCACCGCCTTGTCCTTCGGCGCGATCACGGCATGCACGCCCGCGCCGTCCGCCGTCCGCAGGATGGCTCCCAGGTTATGCGGATCCTGCACACAGTCGAGGATCAGCAGGAAAGGGATTTCCGTTTCCGCCACCAGCCGCAACAGGTCATGCTCATCAAGCGCCGTCGCGGGCGTCTCCTCCACGGGCTTCACATGGCGGTTCTCCCGCGCCTGCCTCGTCTTGTCCCCATGGCTTCTCTCGCCGAAGTTTTTCCGCTTCACAGGGCGAGAGGAAACGTTTTGGGCGCGGAGTTCAATCGTGAACATGGGGCGGCGGGCTGACAACCGGGAGGATGGTCTTCAGGGGCGCTTGTTGGGGTCGTAGAAGATGCGCACATCCGCCTCTTTCGTCCCAAGGAGCTGCTGGGCGCGGCGGAGGGCGTCGCGGGTGGATATGTTCGGGTTCGAGGGCATGGTCAGGAAAATGTTGCTCTCGCCCTGGGTTCGGTCGGCTCCTTGCTGGAGGGTTTCCAGGATGCCGGAGCGTTTGAGCACCTTGTAAACGTCCTTGGTCGCGCCGGAGATGAGGAGGTGGAGGCCTTTGCGGCGCATGAAGCTGGACAGATCCTCCAGCGCCATCACGCTGGTCGCGTCGAGGTGGCGGGCGTTCTTCAGGCGCAGGATGATCACCTTGATCGCGGGATCCGCGACGATGCGCTGAATCTGCGTGCGGAACAGTTCCGAGGCTCCGAAAAACAGGTCGCCCTCGACGTGGACGATCGAGATCGCGGGGATGGGGCGGGCGCGTTTGCCTTCCCTTTCGCGCAGCTCGCCGGTCTCGTTGAACTCGTATTCCGCCAGGAAAGGCTTGCTGGCTTTTCTCAGGAAAAGGGTGATGGAGATGGCAACGCCGATGAAGATCGCGACGTGCAGCGGCGCGAGCAGGGTGGCGAGGAAAGTGAGCACGATCACCAGCGCGTCATCACCCGTGGAGCGCAGGCAGATGCGGATCTGGCGGATGTTGAACAGCGAGAACGAGATCGCGATGACCAGTACGGCGAGCGCGGCTCGGGGGATGTAGTCGATGAGGTTGAGCCCCGTTTCGCCTGACCATGCGATGAGGATGACGAGGACCAGCGTGAAAAAACCTGTGAAAACAGGAGCGGCCTTCGTGGCCGCGCCGGAGTGGAAGTTCAGCGTCGAGCGCGTGAGCGAACCGGAGGCCGGCATCCCGCCCGCGAGCGCCGAGCCGAGGTTCGCGTAGCCGATGGAGAGCATGTCCTGGTTCGAGTCGAGGCGGTCTCCGGTTTGCGAGGCGATCGATTTCGCCATCAGGGTGTTTTCCAGCGAGGCGAGGAACGCGACGGCGAGCGCGAGTCCCAGCAGCGCGGAGATGTCGTTGAAGATCCCCTCCCGCACCAGCGCGGGCATGGTCGGCATCAGTTCCGCGAAACCGAAGGTGGTGAACGTCGCCTGCCCGGCGAAGGGGCCGACGCCGAAATGGATCAGCGGGCCGAAGATCGCCGAGCCGAGGACGAGCGCAATCGAGAACGCGGGCCACGCTTTTTTCCATTTCCGGAAAGCCAGATAGAAGAGGAGAGTGACCGCGCCGATGGTCAGCGGCACCCAATCCGTGTGCGCCAGGGAGGTGATGAGCTCCCAAACGAGGCCGAAAAACGTCGCGGTTTTCTCGGAGTCCACAAAGTTGTCGAGGCCGAGGAGGGGCTTGAGCTGGTTGCCGATGATGAGCACCGCCGCGCCCGCCATGTAGCCGACGAGCACGCTGCGCGAAACGTATTGGAGCAGGTCCGCGACCTTGAGCGCCGCGCCGATGACCGAGCAGATCGCAATGAGCAGCACCAGCAGCGGCAGCAGCTCCGGTATGCGGGAGTGCATCTCCGGGTTCACGGAAAAGAAGCTGAACAGCATGAAGGCCGTCGCGTTCGTGGGGCCGAGGACGTTATACCGGGAGCTGGCGAAAAACGGCGCGATCATC
Organism: Verrucomicrobiaceae bacterium; assembly: GCA_027485615.1. Taxonomy (GTDB): domain Bacteria; phylum Verrucomicrobiota; class Verrucomicrobiia; order Verrucomicrobiales; family Akkermansiaceae; genus Luteolibacter. Next base: position 7,727 of record JAIXQS010000121.1, on the reverse strand, counting down.
GCAGCGACGGCGGCGCTCACCACCCCGTAGATCACGTCCAGTCCCGCGATGGCGGCGTAGGCGATCGCCTGCGGCAGGGCCAGCAGCGTAACGTTTGCCGCGGCGCGAATGTCGGCGACGAGCTTGTCGCGGGAATATGTGGTGACCGGCCCTACCCGGGGCAGGAAATCGATCTGCCCCGTGGCGAAATACCCCCGAAGCTGGCGGGAGGCTTTTTGGATGAATCGCCAGGAGATCATGAGACTCCCGCGGGTTTACCTGAAGCGCGCCCTCCTGAACAGGTGCAAGCCGAGCAGGCCGCACAAAACATTCGGAGTCCAGAGCGCGAGGGTGGCGGCGGTGTCGCTTTCGAAGCCCTCGGCGGCCAGCGTGAAAAGGTAATAGAGCATGCCGATCCCGAGGCTGAGGACAAGCCCGCCCGAGGTGTCCTTGCGCCGCGCTTTCATGCCCAGCGGGACGGCCACGCAAGCGAAAGAAAGGCAGGCCAGCGACAAGGTGTAGCGCTTGGTGATTTCCGCACCGAGCTCGACCCGCTTTTTTTCCGGGAGATCCGGATTCTCCGCGATGTAGCGGCGGATCTCCGGGTTTGTCATCGCCGAAGAGCGCACTTTGCGGTATTGCACGGAGCCGAAATCGAAGAGCCAAGGCTCGGCCTCCTGCGCGAATGCGAATTCGGACATGCCATCTTCCCCTTTCGTCTCGATGAATGCGTCGATGAGTTTCAGCCGCAATTGCTTTTTATCCTCATCCACGACCAGCGACACCTCGCCGGCATGGACGTAGGCCTCGGCACGGACGGCCTCCCCGTTTTCGCCGTTGGAAACCTGGTAAAGGTGAAAGCCGTGCAGCGAATCGCCCTCACGTTTCTCGACGAAGACCTTCTGGTTATCGAAGCGGGACTGCACAAGGCCCGGGTTGAGGAGGGAACGCGGGTCGCGCTTCACCTGTTCGTAAAGCATTTCCGTGAGCGAGGCCTTGGCAAGCGGGACCACGTTCACATTGACCCAGGCACACAACCCCGAAAGCAGCGCGGCGATCACGAATACCGGCAGCGCGAGCCGCACGAGGCTGATCCCCGCGACGCGGAAAGCGTTGATCTCGTTTTCGCCCGAGAGCCTGCCGAACACGAGGATCACGGCGGAAAGGAAGCCCCATGGGATCGTGAACATCAGCGAGAACGGCACCACGTTGAGGATGAAGCGGAAAACCAGGCCGGGAGGCGCGTGTTGCTCAACGAGCAGAGGGCGCACCTGCTTAAAGAGGTTCCCCATCACCAGCACGAGGCTGAGCACCACGATCGCATACAAAGTCCCCACAAGGACTTGCTTGGCGATGTAGCGGTCGGCGAGGCGCATGGCAGAGCCTCACGACCCGCCTTTGAAGTTGCAAGTGGCAAGATCGCGGTTTCGCCGAAGTTTGGGGTTTGCCGAAAGCTGTTTCCGCGTAGCCTGCGGCCATGCGCGCGGTGCTCATCATCGAAACTTCCACCGAGGCGGCCTCGGTCGCGCTCGCCGTGGATGGCGAGATCGTCGCGGAAAAAAGCTTCCTCAGCGACCGCCGACACAATGCGCTGCTGTTCGCGCCGCTGGCGGAGATCGTAGGGATCCACGGCGGGAAATCCTTCGACGCCGTGCTGGTGGGTAGCGGGCCGGGCAGTTACAGCGGCACCCGGGTGGGCATAGCGGCGGCGCAGGGAGCCGCTCTGGTGGCGGGCTGCAAAGCGGTGGCCATACCCTCCATCCTCGCTGTGCCCGCGGCACTTTCCGGCGGCAAATGCCTCGCGGTGGGAGACGCAAGGCGCGGCTCTTTCTGGCTTGCGGACATTGACCGAGGCCGGCTTTCAGGCGGGCTCACTTTGACGGATGCGTCCGGGCTGGACTCCGCTGTCGGCCTTGCGGGCGAGGCTGCGGTTCGCGTTTCCTCGTCGGATCGATTCGTCGGTCGCGAGATCCCGTTCGCCCTGCCCACCGCGGGCGGGCTTTGGCAGGCGTGGCGCAATGCCACGCCGCAGGATCGCGCCATCTGGGCCGGGCGCGCCCCGCAGCCGATCTATCTCGCCCAGCCGCACATCACCGCTTCCAAGAAGGCAACCTACGGGCGACAATGAGCGAAAGGCAGGCATTTCAAACCTATCGATCAGCCCCAAGCCCGGGTTCGCACGACACCGCAGCCTGTTCGGACTCTTCCTTGATGTTTAAAGTTTAAAATTTAAAGTTTCCCCCATGCGTTGCTTTTACTCCGAGTCCCTTGAGCTTGAGCTGCCAAGCGAACACCCGTTTCCGATGGAGAAATTCCGTATTTCCAAGGAGATGCTTCTACAAGGGGGCATCCTGAGGCCGGAAGAGATCATCGAGGTGAAAGCGGTGGATTTCCACCACATCCTGCGCGTCCACGACCGTGCCTACATCGAGAAAGTCCAGTCGAACCTCCTTGGCCGCAAGGAGCAGATCCTGCTCGGGCTGCCCGCCTCACCAAACCTTTTCGCCCGTTCCGCCACCGAGGTGGAGGCCACACGGCTCGCTTGCAACGCCGCCCTCACCGATGGCGTGGGCGTATGCCTCGCGGGCGGCACGCACCACGCCTTCCGCGGCCACGGCGAGGGCTACTGCGTTTTCAACGACATTGCCATCGCCATCCGGGATCTCCAGGATAAGCGACCGGGCATTAAAGTCATGGTCGTCGATACCGACGCGCACCAAGGCAACGGCACCGCCTCCCTCCTTGGCGATGATCCACGCGTTTTCACCTACTCCATCCACGTCGGGCGCAACTATCCCACGAAAAAGGTCGCCTCCACCCTTGATGTGGAAACCGTCCGCTACGTGGAGGGCGAGATGTATCTGCAGGAGCTTTTCCGAACGCTGGCGGACTCGCTCGATAAGTTCTCGCCGGATCTCGTCATCTGGATCTCCGGCGCGGATAACCACCGCAACGACCGCTTCGGCCAGATGCACCTTTCCCTCAAAGACATCCAGCGCCGCGACGAGGTGCTGCTGCGCGCCATGATCAAGAACCGCATTCCCGTCGCCATACTCTACGGCGGCGGCTATAACCGCCAGCCCGAGTTCACCGCCAAGCTCCACCGCAACACCATCGCCACCGCCAAACGCCTCGCAGCGGAATACCGCGGCCTGTGAGAAGGGCGCGGATCGGTTGGCGGGTTCGGGTCATTCCTTGTTCTCAATGGTGATGGTGATGCGAGCGAAGAGAGGGTTGCAAATCCCCGGATTCCCATTTCCGTGCCCGCCGAATCGCCTGTTCAAATGCCGCAGGTATGGAAATCTGACGCCGTTTCTCACGGTGTTTCGGCAGTTTCCCGACAATTGCTTCCACATCAGCGGCTGGCAGTGGCCCACGCCGCCCGCTGCCGCCGCGCCCGGTGCCCATGTCGAGCAGCGTTTCGATGGAACCCACGCCTTGTCGGCTGCGCCAGCGCTCGCCATCGACGATTTTCGATCCGGGGATGCGGGCGCAGAGGAAATCCACGGTCCAGCCATCGAGGTAGATGAGATCGAGGAAGTCGTCCTTGCCGCGTGCCGGTTTGCAGAAATGCTCGCACGACCGCGTTCATGCTGAGAAATCGTCGCCGGACGCCGGAATCGGCTTAGCCCGTGGCGGCAGCGGCCAATAACTATATAAGGAGCGGCAGCGGGCGAAGTGAAGGCGGGAGGGGGATCATGGTACTGGTTTTCGGAACCGTGTTCAGGAAGTGGGGAAATGCAAGCCGGCCAACGATCACCTGCCAGCCTAACTCTAAAAAAGGCTTTTTAAAAAATATTCAAAAAAGGTCTTGTCACGTCGGGCTCGGTGAATAAAGTCCCGCCCCCCACAGCGAGGCTGAGTCGTCCAAAACAACGGCGACCGCCACAAATAGGGGACTTATCGGGTGCAGCTCCGGAGAAAAGCGAACACGGGTTTTGAAAGCCCCGTCTTCGTGCCGGTTTGTCCCAAGAACTTTTCAAGACAAATCCAGTAACACGAAGGAAATCATGCCGACCATCAATCAGCTCGTTCGCAAAGGACGCCACGTCCCAGTCGAGAAGTCGAAATCACCCGCTCTCGTCAACTGCCCGCAACGCCGTGGCGTTTGCCTCCAGGTCATGACCCGGACACCGAAGAAGCCGAACTCGGCTCTCCGGAAAGTGGCCAAGGTGCGCCTCACCAACGGTTTCGAAGTCATCGCTTACATCGGCGGCGAAGGTCACAACCTCCAGGAACACTCCATCGTCCTCGTTCGCGGCGGCCGGGTGAAAGACCTTCCGGGTGTGCGTTACCACATCGTCCGCGGTTCGCTCGATACCCTCGGCATCGATAAGCGCCGCCAGAGCCGCTCCAAATACGGAGCCAAGCGTCCGAAGCCCGGTGCCGTCGCCGCCCCCGCCAAAAAGAAGAAGTAATTTTCCCCGAAACCTTTACCACCAAGAATCATGCCACGTCGCAAAAGAATCTTCACCAAACCGGATCGCCGCGATCCGCGTTACGACAGCCCGGTAGTCGGTCACCTCATCACCAAGGTCATGCAGGACGGCAAGCGCTCACTCGCCCAACGCATCGTCTATGCCGCCATCGACCGCGCCAACGAAGGCACCGACACCGTCGATCCTCTCGAGGTCATCACCCGCGCCGTGGAAAACTCCAAGCCGCGCGTTGAGGTCAAGTCCCGCCGCGTCGGTGGAGCGACCTACCAAGTGCCGCTTGAAGTCGATCCGGCCCGTTCCGAGTCTCTCGCGATGCGCTGGCTCGTCAACTACGCCCGCAACCGCAAAGGCACTCCCATGCATGTCGCCCTTTCCAACGAGATCAAGGACGCCGCCAACAACCAAGGTGCCGCCGTCCGCAAGCGCGACGACGTCCACAAGATGGCCCAAGCCAATCGCGCCTTCGCCCACTTCCGTTTCTGATCTGACATTTGTTTAGGATTTAATATTTAGACCTTTCCCTTGAACCCCAACCATCCAGACCGGCCTTATACGCTTGAGCGGACCCGAAACATCGGGATCGCGGCGCATATCGATGCCGGGAAGACGACGCTCACCGAGCGCATCCTCTTCTACACCGGGATGATCCACAAGATCGGCGAGGTTCATGACGGCGCGGCCACCACCGATTGGATGGAGCAGGAGCGCGAGCGCGGCATCACCATCACCTCCGCCGCCGTGACCACCGAATGGTGGCAGCGCGAAGAGGAAAACGTCACCAAGCTTTACGGCGGCGAGAAACAGCGCATCAACATCATCGACACCCCCGGCCACGTGGATTTCACCGCCGAGGTGGAGCGTTCCCTCCGGGTTCTGGACGGCGCGATCGTCGTCTTCTGCGGCGTCGCCGGCGTCCAGCCCCAGACCGAAACCGTCTGGCGTCAGGCCACGAAATACAAGGTTCCGCGCATCGTGTTCGTCAACAAGATGGATCGCACGGGAGCCGATTTCGAAAATGTTTTCCGGGAGATCAAGGAAAAGCTCGGCGCGAACGCAGTCCGCATCCTGATCCCCATCGGCTGCGAGGAGCACCTGAAAGGCCAGATCGACGTGGTCAACCAGGTGGCCGTTTATTATTCCGACGACGATAAATTCGGCTCAACCTACACGGTTGCCGATCTCGACGAGACCCAGGCCGCTTTCGCGAAAGCCGCCTACGCGGAGCTCGTTTACACCGTCTCCGATTGCGATGAGATCCTCGGCGAGAAATTCCTCATGGAGGAGGAGATCACCCGCGACGATCTCAAGCAGGCCATCCGCCGCGCCACCATCGCCAACAAGCTCGTCCCCGTCGCCGGCGGCTCCGCTTTCAAGAATAAGGGTGTCCAATATCTCCTCGACGCCGTCATCGACTACCTTCCTTCGCCCCTCGACATCCCATTCGCCACCGGCATGGATCCGGAGAACCACGAAATCACCATCGAGGTGCCGACCACCGACAACGCCAAGTTCACCGCCCTAGCCTTTAAGCTCTGGGCCGACAAGTTCGTCGGAAAACTCGTTTTCTTCCGCGTCTATTCCGGCGTCGTCCGCAAGGGCGACACCGTTTACAACCCCCGCACCCGCAAGTCCGAGCGCGTCGGCCGCCTGATCCGCATCCAGGCCGATGAGCATAAGGACATCGACGCCTGCTTCGCCGGTGACATTGCCGCGATGGTCGGCCTGAAAAACGCCACCACGGGCGATACTCTCGCCGCCGAAGGCCACGACGTGGTGCTCGAGCCACCCACTTTCCCGGAACCGGTCATCTCCATGGCCGTCGAGCCCCGCACCAAGGCGGATCAGGAAAAACTCGTCATGGCACTCGCCCGTCTTTCCGAAGAAGACCCGACCTTTATGGTGAAAACCGACGAGGAAACCGGCCAGACCATCATTTCCGGAATGGGTGAGCTTCACCTCGAGATCATCGTCGACCGCATCAAGCGCGAGTTCAAGGTCGATGCCAACACCGGCGCTCCCCAGATTTCCTACCGTGAGACGATCACCAAACCTGCAGGCGGCGAAGGCAAGCTCGTCAAGCAATCCGGCGGCCGCGGCCAATACGGCCACGTGATCCTTTCCGTGAAGCCGAACGAAAGCGGCAAGGGCGTTACCGTCGAAAACAAGACTGTCGGCGGCTCGATCCCCAAGGAATACATCAACTCGGTCATCAAAGGCTGCCGCGAGGCCACCATCAACGGTGTCGTCGCAGGCTACCCGGTCATTGACCTCCACGTCGATATCCTCGACGGCTCCTTCCACGAGGTCGATTCCAACGAGAACGCCTTCGCCATGGCTGCGATCTTCGCCATGCGTGACGGTCTCAGAAACGCCGGCCCCATCCTCCTCGAGCCGATCATGGCTGTCGAGGTTTCCACCCCCGACGATTACCAGGGCGATGTCATGGGCGACCTCAACCGCCGCCGCGGCCAGATCCAATCCATGGAATCCAAAGGCACGTTCTCCATCGTCCGCGCCAATGTCCCACTCAAGGAAATGTTCGGCTACTCCACCGCCGTCCGCACCCTCTCTTCCGGCCGCGCTTCCTACGCGATGACCCCTTCCCATTTCGAACAGGTTCCCAACAACATCGTCGAGGCCATCGCCGTCGATCGCGTCGCCTGACCATTTATCAAACTCTCACAACCAACAACCACTCCAATCCCATGTCAGCTCAGAAAATCCGGATACGCCTGCGTGCCTTCGACCACCGCGCCATCGACCGCTCGGCCCTCGAAATCGTGGAGACCGCAAAGCGCACCGGCGCACGTGTTGCTGGACCGATCCCGCTTCCGACCCGCATCGAGAAATTCAGCGTCAACCGTTCCGTCCACGTGAACAAAAAGTCCGCCGAGCAGTTCGAGATTCGCACCCACAAGCGCCTCCTCGACATCGTCGATCCCACCGCCCGCACCGTGGACGAGCTCAAGAAGCTCAACCTCCCCGCCGGTGTCGATATCACGATCCGTATCTGACAGGCCCTTCCTTACCTTCCAAATTTCCAACCTCTAAACTTTTCCAGCTATGTCACTCGGACTCCTCGGCAAAAAAATCGGCATGACCCGCATCTTCGATAAGGAAGCGGGCTCCAGCATTCCCGTCACCGTCATCGACGTTTCCGGAAACACCCTTCTCCAATCGAAAACCGTCGAATCCGACGGCTACACCGCCGTCCAGGTTGGTTTCGATGACCAGAAGGAATTCCGCGTCAACAAACCGGATCTTGCCCGATTCAAGAAAGCCGGTTCTGCCCCGAAACGCATCGTCAAG
>JAIXQS010000065.1 GCA_027485615.1 Verrucomicrobiaceae bacterium | reverse complement strand
CAAGGCGATGGGGAAACCCGAAGACATCCGCTTCATCGACATGCCGGAGCACCTGCGTGGAAAATACCAGTATCACACCTGCGCCGACATCGCTAGGCTTAAGGCGACCGGCTGGGACGGGCCGAGTTTCACACTCGCCTCTGCCGTCACGGATTACGTATCCAATCACCTTATCCCCGACCGCCGCCTCGGCGAATGACCCCCATGTCCGGCTTCCAGCAATCACTCGACGAACTCGCCGCGCTCACCACCGCATGCGCACCGCTCGCGCCCGCCGTCGAGGCGGCCGGCGAAGCCATCCTCGGTGCACTGATCGCCGGCAACAAGCTGATGACCTGCGGCAACGGCGGCAGCGCCGCCGACGCCCTGCACCTCGCCGAGGAACTCGTCGGCCGCTACTCGCGCGAGCGCCGCGCCCTCGCGGGCCTTTGCCTCAACGCCGACCCGACCGCCATCACCTGCATCTGCAACGACTACGGCTACGAGCACGTTTTTTCGCGCGGTGTCGAAGCCCTCGGTAAACCCGGAGATGTCCTCGTCGGCTTCACCACCAGCGGCAACAGTGCGAACGTGATCAAAGCCTTTGAAGCGGCCAAACAAATCGGCATCACCACCGTTCTACTTTCCGGAAAGGATGGCGGCAACGCCCGCGGCACCTGCGATCACGAAATCATCATCCCGTCGCAAAACACCGCCCGCATCCAGGAGATGCACACCCTCGTCCTCCATCAGTGGCTCGAAACCGTGGACGCCACGGATTGGCCTGAAACTCTGCCATGAATGCGACCCAGATCATCGAGGCCTTCCGCTCACTGCGCATACTCGTCATCGGCGACCTGATGCTCGACCATTACATCTGGGGAGACGTGCAGCGCATTTCGCCTGAAGCACCCGTTCCCGTCGTTCACACCCAGCGCCAAACCTACACCGCCGGTGGAGGGGCAAATGTAGCGCTCAACCTCGCAGCGCTAGGTGCAACGGTACATATCGCGGGAAGCATAGGTAAAGACGAAAGTGGAGATCGCTTGATAGCATTACTAACGGAGACGCAGGTCGATGTTAGCCTTTGCCCGGTCTCCGACTCCTTCCCTACGATTGTCAAAACCCGTGTCATCGCTCGCACCCAGCAACTCTGCCGTATTGACCACGAAGCGGCGTCATCCGCTTACACGCTGTCATCATCACCAGAATTGTTAGCTGCCGTCACTGCTTGTGACGCGCTGATCGTCTCGGACTATGCCAAGGGCGCGATTTCCCAGTCTCTGATTAGCGAACTCCTCGCCCATGCGAAGCAGTGTGGTAAAATCGTCGCGCTCGATCCCAAGCCATCCCGCAAGCTAGACTTTCGGGGCGTGAGTCTCATCACCCCAAATCGTCACGAAGCGCTGGAACTCGCAGGCTTGCCAGAGCCTGAACTCGGCGAACCCTATCCACTAGAGGACGCCTGCCGTGAGATCCACCGTCGCCACGCGCCCGAGTTGCTCATCATCACCCTCGGCGCGGATGGCATGGCCATCTGCCGGAATGGCAACGTCGAGTGCACCTTGCCAACCGTCGCTCGTGAAGTATTCGACGTTTCCGGCGCCGGAGACACCGTGATTGCCACTCTAACAGCAGCCCTCGCTGCGGGAGCCTCCGCAGTCCAGGCGGCACAACTCGCTAACCAGGCGGCAGGCATCGTCGTATCAAAAATAGGCACCGCACGCGTTGACCGAGACGAACTCATCCGAGTAGCGAACTAACACATTCTTGGATATTATGCTCAATCACAAATCCATCCTCATCACCGGCGGCACTGGTTCACTTGGCAAAGAACTTACCAAAACCATTCTTGAAAAATGGCCGGAGGTTAAGCGCCTCGTGATTTTCTCGCGGGACGAACAAAAGCAGTTCCAAATGGCCCAGGAGTTCACGGAAAAAGACCATCCGGCGATTCGCTATTTCATCGGGGATGTCCGCGATCTTGAACGATTGAAGCGCGCCTTTTCCGGAATCGATTATGTGATTCACGCCGCCGCCATGAAACATGTGCACATCGCCGAGTATAACCCGGACGAATGCATTAAGACGAACATCGGTGGCGCGGAAAACGTCATCAAAGCGGCTCTCTCCAGCGAAGTTTCGAAAGTGGTCGCGCTTTCCACTGACAAAGCCTGCGCCCCCATCAATCTTTACGGCGCCACCAAGCTCACATCTGACAAGCTGTTCATCGCAGCCAATAACATCCGGGGTGGCCAGGACATCAAGTTTTCCGTTGTCCGCTACGGCAACGTCATGGGTTCTAACGGATCAGTGATCCCATTCTTTCTCATGAAAAAGGCCAGCGGCGTCTTGCCGATCACCGATCCGGAAATGACCCGTTTCAACATATCGCTCGCCGATGGCGTGAAGATGGTTTTGCACGCCCTCGAACACGCATGGGGCGGCGAGTTGTTCGTGCCGAAAATCCCATCCTATCGAATCACCGACCTGGCCATGGCCATCGGCCCCAATTGTGAGCACCCGATCATCGGCATCCGCCCCGGCGAGAAGATTCACGAAGAGATGATCACCAGTTCGGATTCTTTCTCCACCTATGACCTCGGTAAGTACTATGTGATCCTGCCTCAAGTGCCGTGCTGGAACATAAAGGAATATATTGGAAAATTTTCAGCGGTACCCGTTCCTCCTGGATTCAACTACACATCCGGCGCGAACGATCATTTCCTCGCTATTGAAGAATTACAGTCACTCATTGAGGAACACGTCTCCAGCCAATCATGCCATCCCTGAAATAAACCGGCCTTATCCTACTTGTCTTCCCTATGATCACTTTTTGCAAAAAATGCCTGATGCCTAGCTCGCGACCTGAACAAGTCTTCAGTGACGAAGGTGTGTGCGATGCCTGTATCTCAACGGCAAGAAAAATCGATCAAATTGACTGGGCTGCGAGGGAACTGGAATTCAGGGCGATCCTTGATGGATACCGCGGTGATGGCTCCAAATACGATTGCATCATACCTGTTAGCGGAGGAAAGGACAGTGTGTTCCAAGCTCTCACCATGCGCGAAAAATATGCCATGAATCCGCTCTGCGTGAACCACCTGCCATGTGACCTAACTGAAGTGGGATGGAAGAACCTCCTTTTCCTGAGAGACTTGGGTTTTGATATGATCCATGTCGGATCCAATCGTAAAGCGTATCGGGAAATGGTTAGGCTTGGCTTCACGAAATTGGGTGATTCATGCTGGCCGGAACACATCGGAATCTTCACTACCCCGATTCGGGTCGCAGTCCAGTATCAAATTCCCCTCGTAATCTGGGGGGAGAACAGCCAATTCGAATACGGCGGGCCAGCTTCCAAAAAAGACAATCATTTCCTTGATCGAAACTGGTTGGAACAATTCCAGATGCTCGGTTATAGAGTTTCCGACGTGGTTCATGATGGCATTAACCTAAATGACATCAAAACATTCGCCTATCCCAGCGACTCTGAAATCCTAGCCGTCGGGGTGACTGGCCTCTTTCTTGGCTATTATGAAAAATGGGATTCCAAGAAAAACGCCGATACCGCGATCGCATTGGGATGGAATCGCAACCCTGGTGGCCCGGTTGAGGGCGCATTCAATGATATCGAAAACCTTGACTGTAAATGGATCGGCGGGTTGCATGACTATATGAAATTCATCAAATATGGATATGGCAGGGCAACCGACCAACTCTGCATCGAAGTGCGCGCTGGCCGAATGACTCGGGAGGATGCGATAGAAAATCTTAAGCAGACGGACGAAGGGAAGGTGCCATGGAAGTATATTCCGGATTTCCTCGAGTATCTTTCCATCACCGAGGAAGAGTTTACCGCCACTCTGGATCGATTTACGAATCGACGCCTTTTCCTAACCGATGAGAGAGGGCGTTTGATCAAGGACGAGAAAGGTAACCTGACATTCAAATACCCGATATGGGAGCAATAAGAATCGGCGTCATTGACATTGGAATCGGCAATGTAAACAGCATTGCCCGTTCACTCGAAGTCCTTGGGGGGCAGGTTGGATTTATCGGAAATCCGACACAACTGAAGTCCTACGATAAACTGGTATTTCCCGGAGTGGGTAGCTTCGGTGCGGCGAGCGCCAAGCTCAGGGAAAATGAGTTTGGAGCGGCGATTGTCGCTGCTGTCAAAGAATTTGAAATCCCGCTCATGGGGATCTGTCTCGGCATGCAACTGCTAGGGACTTATGGATACGAGAACGGCGGAGGCGCCGGACTTGGCTTGATACAAGCCGAAGTTAACCTCCTGGAATCCGCGAAATTTGATTTGAGTTTGCCGCATATCGGTTGGAATGACGT
>JAIXQS010000073.1 GCA_027485615.1 Verrucomicrobiaceae bacterium | reverse complement strand
GGCAACGAGATCGAAGACGGAGAGCTAACTTCCCGCGCCCCGACGCAGGAGGACTTTGTGGGACTTTGCGCCCGCTCAATGAGTTGGATGCGCGTTACGTGGTGATCGGTGGTTTCGCAATCATCACTTCGGGCTATCCTCGATCCACCATGAATGTGGATCTCCTGATCGACACCTCCCTCGATAACGAGGCTCTCGTCTATCAAGCTCTAGAAATCCTGCCCGACCAGGCCGTGAAGGAACTCTCTCCCGGCGAGGTTTCCCAATACAGCGTGGTGCGGGTGGGGGATGAGATCTGCGTGGATCTGATGGCCTCGGCGTGCGGCATCCGATATGAGGAAGCGATCAAGGATTCGATCATCCGCACGGTTGATGGGGTGCCGATCCCTTTCGCTTCACCGCGTCTCCTCTGGCGGATGAAGGAAAAAACCCACGGCGTGAAGGATCAGGCGGATTTGCTTTTCCTACGCCAGCAATACGGCGACGAGATCTTCGGCGCTGGTCGGTGAGTCATTTCGCGATGACGAAACGGTGCGATCCGGGTGCGAGTTGCTGAACGACGGGCGTGTTGTCGCTTCCGCCCCAAGGGGATGTTTTGGGGAGGGTGAGCTCGGCGGTGGTGTTGGGCGGGATGGTGGCTTCGTAGAGCAGGGAGCCGTCGTCCTGACGTTTCCATGAGATGGAGATGCGCCCGTGCGGTGAGTCGTGGTGCGCCTTGATCCATGAGATTGTGTCCGTTTCCGTGGTGGCGTTGGCGGATGGGAAATGCGGGTGCAGGCGGATCTTCGAGTAGCCCGGTTCGGCGGGGGCGATGCCCGCGAGAGTGGTCATCATCCATTCCGTGACGGCGCCAAAGGCATAGTGGGAGAAGGAATTCATCGCGGCGTTCATCTTGCCGTCCGCGCCGCCGAAGCCGTGCTCTTCGGTGTAGGAGTTCCAGCGTTCCCAGATCGTGGTTGCGCCGTTTTTCACCTCGTAGCCCCATGAGGGGTATTTTCGCGATTGGATCATGGAGACGGCGAGATCGAGGTTTCCGGTGTCTGTTAGAACCGGCAGCAGGGGCTTGGTGCCGAGGAAACCGGTGGTCATGCCGGTGTTCTTTTCGCCCGCCTTGGAGCGGATCAGCGCGGCGAGTCGGTCGCCCGCTTTTTTCCGGTCGGCGGGGTCTGTTAGAAGTCCGCAGTCGAGGGCGAGGACGTAGGCGGATTGGGATTCGGGCTGGATCGTGCCGTCGGGCTTGAGGTGCTGGGTGCGGAAATTGGCGCGCATCGTTTCCGTCCACTGCTTGTATTTCGCAGCCTCGTCTTTTAGTCCCTGCGCGGCGGCCATTTCCTGCATCATCAGCGAGGTCTTGGCGAAATATGCGAGTTCGACGTAGGAGGTCGGTGTGGGGTCATCCAGATTCAGCCAGTCGCCCCACGGAGCACCGAAGGCCTTGCCTTTCAGCTCTGGATCATGCGCTTTGCGGGCATCCATGAAACGGGTCATCCTCGGCCAGTGCGCGGTGAAGAAGGATTTGTCGCCGGTGGCTTTCCACAAGGCGTGTGGCACGATGATGCCCGCATCCGACCATGCGGAGCCGTGGATCGCGCCGCCGTGGCCGAAGCAATACGGGGCATAGGACGGGTAGTAGCCTTCCTTGGTGACGGCCTCGTTCAGTTCGCGCAGCCATTTGCGGAAAAAGGCGGCGACATCGGCGTGGATCGGGGCGGAGGCGGCGTAGATCTGCGCATCGCCGGTCCATCCGAGACGCTCGTCGCGCTGCGGGCAATCGGTGGGCAGCTCGATCCAGTTCGCGCGCTGCGTCCAGACGGCGTTTTGGAAAACCTTGTTCACCACCGGATCAGAGCACTCGAAGCCGGACGCGAGTTTCGTATCCGAATGCATGACCATGCCGGTGACGGTGTCGCGCGGCGGCTCGGTATCGAAACCGGTGACCTCAACGAATTGGAAGCCGTGGAAAGTGAAGCGCGGTGTCCATGTCTCGCCGTTTGGATCGCCTTTCGCAATGTAGGTGTCGGTGGCGCGGGCTTCGCGGAGGTTCTCGGTCATGATGCGCCCGTCGGCATGCAGCATTTCGGCGAAACGGAGGACGAAGGTTTTCCCGGCCTCGGCTTTCACCTTCAGGCGGACGTTGCCTGCGAAGTTCTGACCCATATCGAAAATCCATGTGCCGGGCTTGATCTGCTTCACGGTCTTCGCGGTGAGTTCCTCGATGATCCTGACAGGCTGCGCGGGATAAGCCTCGAAGACGGCCGGGCGGACGAAGCCGAACTCGCGGTTCTCGTTCTTGATGAAGGCGTCGCTGAAGGGTTGGATCTGGGAACCGTTTTCCTCGGCTAGAATCGCGCTTTCCCATTTCGAGTCATCGAAGGTCGCGGTGGCCCAACCGGGCATTTCCTTGCGGGCGTCGTAAGCCTCGCCCATCAGGAAATCGGCTTCGTATTCGGGGCCGGTGGTGGTTTTCCATTTCGTGTCGGTGCCGATGACTTCGCTGGTGCCGTCCTCGTAGAAAACATGGGTCTCGACCATCAGGGACGGGGTCTTGCCGTAGATGTCGCGGCCGGTCTGGTGCGGGCCGTAGCCGACCAGCTTGCCGTATCCCAAGTAGCCGGAATACCAGCCGTCTGCGACGATGGCACCGATCGTGTTCTTGCCGTCCTGCAGGAGCGGCGTGAGGTCGTAGGTGTTGTAGTAGATGCGTTTCCGGTAATCCGTCCAACCCGGCGCGAAGTAGGAATCGCCGACGCGTTGGCCGTTCACGTGCAGCTCGTAGATGCCGAGCGCGGTGGTGTGGGCGATGGCGCGGACGATCTTTTTCCCTGGAGTGAAAGCGCCCCGGTAGTAGCGGGCGGGTGGGAGGTGAAGCTTGTTGCGCTCCTTTTGGAAGGGCGAGGTGTCCTTGAAGGAGATGAAAGGTTGCTTCGGTTGCGAGCCGATCAGGGCGGTGAGGAAACGCTGGGGTTCCGACCACTCCGATGCCTTGTCACCGGCCCAGGTGCGGACGGTCCAGTGGACGTAAGACGAGGGGGGGAGCGGCGAACCGACGTAATCGGCGTGGGCGGCGGAAGATTTCACCTGCCCGCTGTCCCAGAGATCGGCTTTGCCGGGTTCGAGCTTGTCCGTGCCGGTGGCGACGAGGATTTGATAAGCGGATTGGGAAAGGCCTTTCGTATCGTCCTCCATACGCCAGGAGAGGCGTGGCTTCGCGTCGTCCACCCCGAGCGGTGCGGTTTGGTGCGCGACCTTGAGGTCAAGGGTCGTGTGCGCGTGGGAGAGGAGGGAGGAGAGAAGAAGGAGGACTATGGTTTTCATAGATGATATGCGGGCATATTTTAAAGCATGGATCGTACGGATGCGATACGGATAAATCATTTCGGGCTTATCTCAGATCCCGGAAAGGGAAGGGTTTGCCTGCGGCTTCGGGAGTAACGGACTCATCGCGCTGCGGCCAGTAGCGGGGGGCTACGTTCACCTTGAGCCATCGCAAGAGCTGGTCGTGAAGTTTCGCGGTGAGTTCCGGTTTTTCGGCGGAAAGGTCGTGCTTCTCTGTAGGGTCGGCGGGGATGTCGTAGAGTTCGAGTTTGCCGTGCCAGTCCCAGATCAGCTTGTGGGCGCCGACGCGGATCGCGGAGTGCGGGGAGAGCTGTTCGCCGTGGTCCGGGTGTTTGACGATCACGTTGAACGGGTAATGCCAGATCAACGTGCGCTCCGGGCCGGGCGAGGCGGGGTTTTTGAGGAGCGGGAGGAAACTTTTGCCATCGATTCCGTCCGGCGCTTTGTTGCCTGTTAGATCTGCGACCGTGGGCAGGAAGTCGGTGCAATCAATGACAGCGTCCGACCACTTTCCTCCCTCAAAGCGGCTGGGTTGGCAGACGATGGTCGGCACGCGCACACCACCTTCGTAGAGCATGGCCTTGCCGCCTTTGAACGGGAGATTGGTGGTGGCGGCGGGCTCGGTGTGGGTGACGCCGCCGTTGTCGGAGGTGAAAATGAGGACCGTGTTTTCGGCGAGCCCCGTCTTCACCAAAGCAGCTCTGATGGCGCCGACCGAGTCGTCGAGGTGTTTCAGCATCGCGGCGTAGGTGGTGTTGCTTCGCCCGAGATGGCCGCTCTGTTTTTTCGCGGTGAAATGTTTCACATCGGGCTCCGGTGCCTGGAACGGGGTGTGGACGGCGAAGGGCGCGTAGTAGAGCAGGAAGGGTTTTTCTTTTCCGACGCGGCTTTCGAGGAAGCGGACGGCGCGGACTTTCTCGTCGTCGGTGAGGTAATCCTCGCCGGTGGGTTCGCCCGCTTTGCCGGCGCGGATTTTTCCGGGCATGGTGGGGAAGTGCGGCTTTGTGCTGTCCCATTGTCCGCGCCATTTGAAATAGGGCGAGCCCCCCGCGTCGAAGAACGCAAGTTCCTCGAAGCCGTGCGCGGCAGGCATGAGTTCCGGCACGCCGTGACCGCCGAGATGCCATTTGCCGAGGAAGGCGGAGTCGTGTGTTTTCAGGATGCGCGGCCAGGTGGGGATCGCAGGGTCGAGGCCGGTGTTGCTGTGGCCGTTGCGCCACGGGCGTTTTCCGGGGATGGGGTCGCTGTGGAAATAGGTGTCGTGCGGGTTGTAGCCCTCAGGCATTTCCTTGCGCTGGTTATGGTAGGTTTTCGTGTTCGGCGTAGCGGTGGTCACGCCCATCCGTGATGCGATGCGGCCTGTTAGGATCGCGGCGCGGGTAGGGGTGCAGAGCTGGTTCGAGTAGGATTGCGAGAAGGCGATGCCGTCGGCGACGAGCTGGTCGAGATGCGGGGTTTCGTAGAAAAGCTCCTCGGGAGCGACCTTGTTGAAGTGCCGGGCGTAGGCGCCGATATCGGTGATGCCGAGATCATCGGCGAGGATGAAGATGATGTTGGTTGGCTTGTCCGCGCTCCTCGCCAGAACGATGGAGAGCATCAGGAGAATGATCGTTTTCATGGTTTTCGGGGGATTTTCGCGAAGCGCTCGCGGATTTCATCGAGGGTGCCGATGGTCAGGTAGAAATGGTATTCCGACACCAATCCTTCGGTGAGCCGGAATTTGCGGACGGGCGCCACGTAGGAGCAGCCGGAGCCGCTTGGGCCGGGCTTGCCCTCGGCGCGGTAGGTGACCGCTTCCTTGGTTCCCGGTGTGCAGATGCCGATGCCGAAATGGTTATCGTCCACGTAAGCCAACCAGTTGCCGCTGTATTTGATCTTTTCCGGTTGGAGGTCTTCGCCGAGGATTTTCGGGGCGTGTTTTACCAGCTTCCCGTCACGCTCGAACATCAGGTGGGGTAGCGCGAAGTCGACGAACATCGCCGGCATTTCCTGGTCTGCATTTCGCTTCTGGGTGGGGCCTGTGTAGCTGAGTTGCATACTGATTTTTGCGACCGTGCCATCGAGCGTGATTTGCTGCTGCATGATGGCTTCCGGACATGCCTTCGCATTCGCCCAGTGCAGCGGTTCCACTTTTGCGTAAATATCCTTATCGGTATTTCGGAACTCGAGGGTTTTTGCATCCTCTCCCTTGTAGCTGCCGCCCTGCACCGGGTTGTAAACCCAAGGGGTCTTGCTCCAAACCGAGCCGTCGGGGTCGCCGTAGTAGGATTGCTGGATGAAACGTCCCTCGTCGTGATGGTTGAGGAGGTTGCGCTTATCCTTGGATGAGGCGAAATAACCGATCGCCGAGCCGCGGCTTTGATCCACGCCGATGCGCAGGGTGCCGTTGTCCAGGTAGGTGAAAGGATCCGCCGGATTGGCCAAGGCGGTGGCAGCCGTGAGCAGGAGGACGGATGCGGCGAGGGAGAATGGATTCATGGCTTGGGGGTGATATTGATGTGGTTTTTTCCCCGTTGACAAGGGTAGGGAAACGCCATCACTTCGACCATGTTTGCATCCGTATGCAGGGGATTCGCCGGGTTGTTTGCTTTGCTCGCCGGATTCCTTTCCCCGCTGGGGATGTCGGCGGAAAAGCCCAACATCGTCCTGCTTTTCGCGGACGACCTCGGGCGCTACGCCTCCGCCTACGCGGATCCGGCGCAGCCCTCGCCGAACGACATCGTGAAAACGCCGGTGTTCGACCGGATCGCGGCGGAGGGTGCGCGTTTCGACAACGCCTTCGTATCCTCGCCGTCCTGCACGCCTTCTCGCGGGGCGCTCTACACGGGACGCCATTTCTTCCGCAACGGATCTTTCTCCCAGCTCCACAGCCGCTGGACCAAAGGCGCGGCCGACCCTTCCGACTCCATCGTCGGCATGCCGGTGACGCTGGAACGCGCCGGATATCACATTGGCTGGAGCCACAAATGGCACATCCCGGAGCGCCTCATGGGGGGCGTGGAAAACCATTACGCCCCGTCCGGGCAGCGCCTCAGCAGCTTTTCCGAAGTGGTCTCCAAAAATCCCGGAGCGCGCGAAAGGATCTTCGGTGAGGTGCGGGAAAATTTCCAGGCCTTCCTCGCCGACCGCAAGGACGGGCAGCCGTTCTTCTACTCCTTCAACCCCACCAACACCCACCGCACCTGGGTGCGCGGATCGGGCAAGGCGCTGTGGGGCCTCAATCCCGATGAGCTGAAAGGTAAGCTCCCGCCCTTCCTGCCCGACAACGAGGTGGTTCGCGAGGACATGGCCGATTACCTCGGCGAGGTGATGGCCTTCGATGCGGCTTGCGGAGTGATCATCGCGGAACTCGCGGCGATGGGTGAGCTCGACAACACCCTCATCGTCATCAGCGGCGACCACGGCGCGCCCGGCTTCCCGCGCGGGAAATGCAACGTCCATGATTTCGGATCGCGGGTGCTTCTCGCCATGCGCTGGCCGTCGCGTATTAGAGCCGGTTGGGTCGCCGCCGCCCCGGTCTCCCTGATCGACCTTGCTCCCACTTTCCTCGCCGCTGCGGAGACGGAATCTCCCGATGATCCCGACGGCCAGAACCTGCTGCCTTTCCTCGCCAAGCGGTCTGCCCCGGATTTCATCCTGTCACGCGGCTATGCGCTGATCGGGCGCGAAGTCCACGTAAGCAGCGGGCGCGAGGATTACATGCCCTATCCCGTCCGCGCCCTGCGCACATCGGATTTTCTCTATGTGAAAAATTTCAAGCCCGACCGCTGGCCCATGGGCGATCCCAAGGCCGTCGCCGGCGATGCGATGCCCGAAGCCAAGGCGCTGGATAACACCCGCGCCGCCTTCGCCGACATCGACGCCTCCCCGACGAAGACCTGGCTCATCCAAAACCGCTTCAAGGATGGTCTCGGGGCGATCCTGCGCGAGGCATGGGAAAAACGCCCGGGTGAGGAACTCTACATCCTCGCCGATGACCCGCACCAGATCCGCAACGTCGTCTTCGACCCAGCACACGCGGCCACGCTTGAAAAGTTGCGCGCCCAGCTCATTGCCGAGCTGGCGGCGAAACAGGATCCGCGCCTGACCGATGCCTTCGACCGCCCGCCTTATCTCGACAAGACGCGCGAGTGATTGCGCCGCGCGGCCCGTCCCCTGTCCTGCCGCATTCAGGGGAAGCTCAGGTGCTGTCCGTGGGCGCTTTTTTCTCTCCGTGCGCGTTTTTTCCGCTCCGGGCGGGCTTTTTATGGTCTGGGCGGGCTTTTTGCGTTCTGGGCGGGCTTTTTATCGTCACGGGGGAGCTTTTTGCCGTCGCGGGGGCGCTTTTTGCGGTCCGGGGGCGTTTTTTCCTCTCCGGGGGCGTTTTTTGCAGGCGCGGGCGGGCTTTTTGCCGGTACGGGGGGGCTTTTTCCGCTCCGGGGGATTTTGCTGCGGGCGGGGTGCGGTGCGGCTCCGTTAAGTCCGGTTCCCGGGCTTTGCGGTGCGGATTTTTGTGGCGATGGCCTCGGCCAGCGTTTGCAGGCGGCTTTCGCCGGAGGCTGGCGGGGGAGCGGGGTCGAAGCGGATGCGCTGGTGGATTTCGATGGCTTCCTCGAGATCCGTTTCCGGGACGCAGTGGCCGACGAGGCCGCGCAGCCAGGCGGCGAAGGTGACGCCCGCCGGGCGCGGGCCGAGGATGCGGCGGGCTTGTTTTTCCAGGCGGTGCAGGGCTGTGATGCGCTCCGGCGGGATGGGGTTTCCGGCGGCGTCCTTGGCGACCGTGAGCTTCGATTTCCAGAGCCTGCGGCCGACGAAGGTGAGCGTGCCGAGGCCGAGCGCCCACATGACGATGGTGGCGCCGAGGCGGTTCGCGGGGCGGTTGCGCCAGAGGAAAAAGTCTTCCTTGATGCGCTGGTAGGCATCGGCGAACCCGCGCGATTCGGTGGCGCCCTGTGTCTCTGTGGC
The DNA here is from genome assembly GCA_027485615.1 of Verrucomicrobiaceae bacterium. GTDB lineage: Bacteria > Verrucomicrobiota > Verrucomicrobiia > Verrucomicrobiales > Akkermansiaceae > Luteolibacter. The sequence goes on along the minus strand of JAIXQS010000073.1, from coordinate 88,170 downwards.
GAGCCAGTTCGGGGGCGTGGGGTCGAAGTCGATCCACGTGCCCGTGCTATCGTCCCAAACGCGCGTCCATGCATGGCCGTGGGTGCCGCGGATGACGAACTCGTCGCGTTTCATGTCCATCTCCATCACGGCGAAGCCGACGCAATAGCGGGCCGGGACGTCGGCGGCGCGGAGCAGGAGGGCGGCTGCGGTGGCGAAATACTCGCAGTGCCCGCGCTTTGAGGTGGTGAGGAAAACGGAGATGGCGGTCGGTTTCCCGTAACGTGCGCGGCCTATGGTGAGGTAGCGCGTGTAGGTGAACTCATCCATGAACCACCTCCGTATGCGGGCGATTTTCTCCGCCGTGGTGGGCAGATCGCGGAGCCCGAGCTCGGCGACGACTTTTTGCAATGTTTCGCGCTCCAGCGTGTTGATCTCCAGATCCTGCTCCGGCCACGGCGGCTCATCAGGCACGGCGTTGTCCCGCCAGCGGACGATGCCATCGATGATGGCGCGCTTGGGGAAAACGCGCACGGTGCCGAGCGGGTTCGAGTCGAGGCCGTCGAGTTCGAAGTTTGCCAGGCTTGCGGTGTCACCGGGCAAGGGCATGGGATCTTCGGGGCGGATCGCCCCGCGAATGCGGAAGGAAGGGAGGGGCTTGAGGAGATCCTGCTCCGTCATGTTTTTCCGAAGCAGGTAAATGGGTTGGTCCTGCTTGGGTCCAAGCGTATCGAGGATGGTGAACGCATCGTTTTCCTCAATGACTTCGGCGTAGGAGCTGGGCAGTTCGGTTCTCCATGAGATGTGTTTGTAGCGGTTGTATGTGGCGGTCCGCAGCAGGCGGGGCACCCTGCCGCCTTCCGTGATCTTCAGCCGCCAGAGCATTTCGGGCGATTGCTTGATTTTCCCGAGCGAGCCGATGCTGGTCTTGTTGACGGTGAGGTCGGTGCCGGGGTAGCTGTCGTCGGAGGGGCGGTTCGTCGCCCAATGATAGAGTTTTTTCATCCCGATCTGGCCGCCGAAGCCGATCATGCCGGCCATGAGCAGGATCATGGCCAGGGCGAAGGGACGGGCTTTCATGCGGGAGAACACCAGCCAGCCGCCGAGCACGACGAGGCCGGGCAGGAAGATCCATGTTTCCGCATGGCGGCCGAGGCTGGCCGCGACGATGACCACGACGAAGTAGGGGTTTCCGAAATTGAAATGGATGACTGCATCGCCGAGGCCGAGGCGGCGGTTGCGCTGGCGGTGCAGCTCGCTGAAAAAGGAGAGGCTGTTGAGCGCCATGTCGTTGCGCAGGCCGTAGCTCTGGACGAACTGGAGCGGCAGCAGGAGCATGGGGAGCCAGACCATCAGCTTCGGGAGGGCGGTGTAGCGGTCGCCTTCGAGCCAGATCAGGGTGCCGGCGATGACGGTGAGGAGCACGCTGATCCGCCACGCGCGGGAGTCGGCGATGTGATCGAAGTCCCAGCGGAAGCGGATCCAGTTCGCTCCCTCAAGGAGCAGTGCGGTGATCAGTCCCAACGCCGCGTTGCCGCTCATGGCACCCCAGAACAGCAGGGATGCGCCGAGAAGGAGGCGGGGCGGAGGCTGGACTTCGGGAGGCATGGGGGCGATTGATGATTGGATATAAATGATTGGAAAGGGGGGGGGAGTTTTACGTTAGCTGGCAGCGGAAAGTTGCGTCGGCAAGCGCAGGAGATCGCGGGCGATCTCGCCGCACTCCAGCCAGTGGCCGATCACGCCGGGCGGGGCGGTGCCGTTTCCGATCACGAGCGGCACGCAGGGGATGGCGGCTTTTAGGAGGGTTTTCACGAAATTCTCACGGCTCCCGTCCCAGCCGTTGAGGACGAGCAGGCAGGAGGTCATTTTCTCGCGATGGCGGATCACCGTCTGCGCGAGGAGATCGAGCTGCGCACCGTGCTCGACATCCACCCCGGCGAGGACTTCGAGAAGTTTCTCCGTGCGCTCCATGCCGCGCCCGGCGGTGACGGTGTGCGCTTCGCCCGCGATGAACATCAGGTCGAGCAGCGACTCGCTGCGATCCAGCCCGACGATGAAAGACGCGGCGACGGAGACCATTTCCTCGAACACGGCGGAGTCCGGCGAGCCGGGAAAAGTGTCGAGCACGAGGGCGTAGCGCGGGAAAAAGTTGTCCTCCAGCTCCTTCACCATCGGGCGGCCGGTGTGCGCCCAGCTTTTCCAATGGATCTGCCGGAGGGGATCGCCGGGGCGGTATTCGCGCAAGCCGACGAACTCGCCCGCGCTGCCGATCGCGTTGCTCGTTTCCTCGCCGCCGATGCGGAACGCGGCGGAACCGGGCATGCTGAACGAGGGCAGCCGGTAACGTTTCGGCAGCACCACGAGCCGTGCGGGCGTGGACTTGGTGCGCGAGCATTTCTGGAAAAAGCCGAGCGGATCGGGCAGCAGCGTGCGGACATCGCCCATCGGGATCACACCACGGCGGGCGGGCGTAAGCTCCATGGAAACGCGGCGGCTCTCACCGGGTGCGAGGCTGAGGCTTTCGCGCGATTCCCGGGCGGTGAACCCGCCTTTCCGCGCCGTGAGCCACTGCCAGCGGTAATAAACCATCGTGCGGTCGAAGGGATTCCGCTCCTCCTCGCCCGGCTCCGGCGTGCCCGCGAACTCGGCGAAAGAAGGCCGCGGATCGGGAGGAGTCTGGATGAGGTGCACGCCGCGCAGCTTGCGTTTCCCGATGTTCTGAAGGCGCACGGCATATCGCAGCGGCTCGCCCGCCGTTGCGTGGCGCGGCAGTTCCAGCGCGGCGGAAAGCTTCGCCCGCCGGAACAAGACCCATGTGAAGCTCACCATCACCAGCCCGAGCGAGAAACAGAAGATCTGGAAGATGGGGGCTTTCGGCTGCCCCACGCTCAGGAAACTCCCCAGCGATGCCACCAGCAGCGCCCCCACACCGGCGGGCCGTATCCTCCGCCCGAACCAGTGCCGGACGGACGCGCCTTGGTGGTAGAGGAGATGTAAATATTTAAATCTCAAACTTTAAACCTTAAGGAAGTGGCTGATTCGTTAGACGGGAGCCGGGACTTTCGCGACGAGGTCGCGGACGATCTGGCGGGCGTCCATGCCGGAGTATTTCGATTCCGGTGCGAGAACGAGGCGGTGCGCGATCACATCCTCGGCGACGGATTGGATCACCTCCGGCACGACGAACTCGCGGCCTTCGAACAGCGAGATGACCTGCGAAACTTTCATCAGCGCGAGCGATGCGCGCGGGCTGGCCGCGAGCTGGATCTCCGGTATGCCACGGGTCGCCGCGACGAGCGAGACGGCATAGTGCCGCAGCTCGTCGCTGAAACGGATCTGCCGGGACGCGGCGGAAATCTGCATCACCTCCTCGCGCGTCAGCACCGGCTGCATGGCATCGACCGGATGGCTTTCGCGCTGGTCGGCGAGGATCATCGCCTCGTCCGCCGCGTTCACGTAGCCGAGCTTGCACTGCATCGCGAAGCGATCCATCTGCGCCTCGGGCAGGGGATAGGTGCCGCGAAACTCGACCGGATTCTGCGTCGCGATCACGAAGAAAATCCCGTCGAGATCGTAGCGGTTTCCCTCCACGGTCACCTGCCGCTCGCCCATCGCCTCCAACAGGGCGCTCTGCGTGCGCGGTGAGGCGCGGTTGATCTCATCGGCCAGCAGGATGTCGGTGAAGACCGGTCCGTGGTGGAAACGGAACTCCTGCGTGCGCGGATCGAGCACCGAGACGCCCAGGATATCCGAGGGCAGCAGATCCGGTGTGAACTGCACCCGCTTGAACTCCGCGCCGCCCACCGATTTCGCGATCGCCTTCGCAAGCGTCGTTTTCCCGGTGCCGGGGAAATCCTCCAGCAGCACGTGTCCGCCGGAAAAAAGGCAGGCTAGAACCCGGCGCACCGTGCCTTCCTGCCCCCGCACCACCGCATTCACCGCCTGCTCCAACCGATTCGCCCATTCCGTTTCTATCATGCTGTTATGACCATAGTCGCCACCGATGCGCCGGTTTCAATGCGGAAAAGACATCTTGTTCACCTAAATCGGCTGCGAACGCGAGTCTGTGACTCGCAAGCGCATGATGGGAGAAAGAAGCGGACCTTCGAGGCTGAACACTTTCGCTTATCCATAGGCATGCGGGTTTCAAACCCGCGTTCCCAAATTCATTCCCTCGCGCGGCTATCGAGCCAGAGGGTGACGGGGCCGTCGTTGGTGAGGGAGACTTGCATGTCCGCGCCGAAGATTCCGCGGGCGACGGGCTTGCGGATTTCGTCGGAAAGCGCTGCGCAAAAGGTTTCGTAAAGCGGCTCCGCGAGTTCCGGCGGGGCGGAGTTGAGAAAGGAGGGGCGGTTGCCTTTCTTCGTGGAGGCGTGGAGGGTGAACTGGCTCACGACGAGCGCCGCGCCGCCGGTATCGAGCAGCGAGTGGTTCATTTTCCCCTCCTCATCGGGAAAAACCCGCATCCGCGCGATCTTTCCGCACAGCCACGCGATGTCCGCCTCGTCATCGCCCGCGCCGATCCCGAGGAGGATCAGGAAGCCGGAGCCGATTTCTGAAACAACCGTTCGATCAACGGTCACCGAGGCGTTTGAAACCCTTTGAAGAAGCGTGCGCATGGCGGGAAAATGGTGGTTGTTCACATTTGTTCCAGACGATTTTCCTCCGGCCTCCGGTTAGAATTCGCCAAATGCCCGCACGCCGCCCAATCTCGCCTCCACCTATGGCCGAACCCGCGAAATCCACTCCGATCAATCTCTTTTCCCAAAAGCGCGAGGAGACGGTGGACGACGTGACACGCGCCCTGCCGCACGCCGTCGGGCCGGAGAAATCGCTGCTTTCCACGATGCTGCAGGATCCGCAGGAATACATCGGGAAGGCCATCGAGGAGCGGCTCACGGCGGCGCATTTCTACCTGCCGAACCACTCGACCCTGTTCGGTTTCCTCACCGAGCTTTTCGAGGCCGGGCACCAGGTGGAGCTGGTCTCGCTGGTGCAGCGCTTGCTCGACCGCGGGTTGCTTGAGAAATGCGGCGGGCCCGGATACCTGACTGAGCTTTACACCTACGCGCCGAGCCCCGGGCACTTCCACCATCACCTTCAGCACGTGAAGGACAAGTTCATCCTGCGCTCCATCATCCGCAGCTCGAACGAGGCCGTGGCCATGGCCTACGAGGCTCCCGATGAGGTGCCGGAGCTGCTCGATTCCGTGGAGCGATCCATCCTCGCGATCCGCGAAAGCGCCGAGGTCGCCCAGGCCGCGACGATGAAACAGACCGTCGAGGAGGTATTCCGGAATTTCCAAATGCTGATCTCCAAGGAAAAGGCCGCGCTGGGACTCAGCACCGGCTTCGAGGTGCTGGACAAGAAGTCCGGCGGACTCAAGCCGGGAGAAATGTTCGTTGTCGCGGCTCGCCCCTCCATGGGGAAAACCTCGTTCATGATGAACATCGTGGAGAACGTATGCCTCGATCAGGGCAAGGCTTGCATGGTGTTCTCCTGCGAGATGAGTTCCGTGCAGCTGGTGCAGAGGCTGCTCTTCGCCCGGGCGAAGTTCGCCGTGTCCAAGCTCTCGCGCGGCTACACGCCGGTGAAACAGGATATCATGCGGGTGCAGAACGCGGTCAAGGAGATCATCGATTCGAAGCTTTTCATCGACGACACCGCCGGCATTTCCATTAACGAGCTGCGTGCGAAAGCCCGCCGCAAGAAGCGCGACGAGGACATCCAGTTCATCGCCATCGACTACCTCCAGCTCCTGAAATCCCGCACGAAACAGGCGGAAAACTCCCGCGAGCGCGAGATCGCGGAGATTTCCGGCGGCATCAAGGCGCTCGCCAAGGAGCTTAACATCCCCATCCTCATCCTCGCCCAGCTCAACCGCGGCCCCGAGGGACGCACCGGCAAATCCCTCGGCATACCCCGCATGTCGGATCTCCGCGAATCCGGCGCCATCGAGCAGGACGCCGACCTCGTCGGCCTTCTCTACCGCAGCAAATACTACGCGGAAAACGATGAGGAGCGCGCCGCCCTGGAGGGCAAGGCGGAGCTTGTCCTCGCCAAGAACCGCAACGGCGAAACCGGCGGCATCCCGCTCACCTTCGTAGAGGAACTCATGCGCTTCGAGACCGGCCCGCCCGCCGAGGAGCCGGAGTAGTGGATTCGCCGGAGGCTTTGCGATTGAGCTTCCGCGCGATGATCCCGTATTTCGGGGCGATGACCAGAGATGCGAAAAACAGTGCGGCCTGCACGAGGACAATGCAGCCGCCGGTGGAGGCATCGAGGTGGTAGCTGATGAGGATGCCGGTGACGGTTGCGAAAATGGCGGAGGCGGCGGCGATCCCGAGCATCTTGTCGAAGCGATCCGTCCAGAGGTGGGCGACGCAGCCGGGTGTGACCAGCATGGCGACGACGAGGATGATGCCGACCGCTTGCAACGCCACCACGATGGCGAGCGAGAGCAGGGCGAGGAGGAGGTAGTTGAGGAATTTGTCCGGCAAGGCCATGACCCGCGCCTGGCCGGGATCGAAACAGATGAGCAGCAGATCCCTGCGCAGCAGCAGGGTCACGAGCAGGACGGCTCCGCCGAGTCCTAGGGTCTGCCACATCTGCGCCTTGCTGATGCCGAGGATGTTGCCGACGAGAATGTGGTCGAGGTGCATGTCCGAGGGCGTGCGGCTGAAAAGCACTAGACCGAAAGCGAACAGTCCGGTGAAAACCACTCCCATCGCGGTGTCCTCCTTGATGCGGCTGTTGCGTTTCAGGAAACCGGCGCCCGTCGCGCAGGACAGCCCCGCGATGAATGCGCCGATGGCGAGCGGCAGCCCGATGATGTAGGCGATGACGATGCCGGGCAGCACGGCGTGGGAAACGGCATCGCCCATCAGCGACCAGCCTTTCAGCACGAGGAAACAGGAAAGCACCGCGCACATCGCCCCGATCAGCGCCCCGACGAGAAGTGCATCCACCATGAAGGCGTGTTGGAGAGGTTCGAGGAAAGCGTTCATGGTGTTGGAAGAAGAAAAACCGCGAATGGACGCGAATGGACGCGAATGGATCTCATTCCCAACCCAGATGAGGAGGCAATGTTTGGTTGGTTCCCGAGCATGACGGATTTCTTTAATCTTCTCTTATTGGCGTTCATTCGCGTCCATTCGCGGTTGGTTGATTTCAAAAACATCAGTGCGCATCGCACGACGGGAGGCGAGCATGCCGCGCTTCGGGGCGAAGACAAAGGCGGCGAGGAACACGAGTGTCTGCAAAGTCACGATGCAGCCGCCGGTCGCGCCGTTGATGTAATAGCTCGCGTAGGCTCCGGCGAGCGAGGTCGCCACGCCGAGCGCGGCGGAGAGCCACATCATCGTCCCGAAACGGTCTGTCAGGAGGTAGGCGGTCGCGCCGGGGGTGATGAGCATGGCCAGAACGAGGATCGCGCCGACCGCCTGCAGCGCGGCCACGCAGGTCGCAGCGAGCAACGCCAGCAAGGTGATGTGGAGGACATTCGCCCTCAGCCCGAGCGAGCGCGCTTGGTTCGGATCGAAGCAATACAGCATGAGATCCCGCCATTTGAAAGCGATCACCAGCAGCGTCGCCGCGCTGATGCCGATGACCTGGAGAATGTCGCTGTCGGCGATGGCGAGGATGTTCCCGTAGAGGATGGTTTTCAGATCCATGCCGGAGGGGAAGAGGGAAATTAGAACGAGGCCGAGCGCGAAGAAGGAGGTGAAGACGATGCCGATGGTCGCGTCCTCGCGGATGCGGCTCTGGGCGCGGATGAAGGCCATCGCGCCTGCCGCAAGAAGCCCGGCGATGAAGGCTCCCAACGCGAAGGGGAAGCCGAAGATGTAGGCGATCACTACTCCCGGCACGACGGCGTGGGAGAGCGCGTCGCCCATCAGCGACCAGCCTTTGAGCGTGACGAAAGGGGAGAGGAAACCGCAGGCACCGCCGACCAGTGCGCTGACCCAGATCGCGCGGATCATGTAGTCGTATTGAAACGGAACGGTCAGAGATTGTAGGAATTCAGTCATCGGTCGTATGGGTGGGGACTACAAGTCCCCACGACGGACTGGGACTGCAAGTCCCAGCCACGGTGTTTGCTCATCACTCATGTTCCTCCCGGCGTTTGCGCAACAGTTCCTCGTGTTTCCCGCGATCCATGTATTCGAGGTGGCCGTCCTTTCCGAAGACCAGCGGGCGCTCGTCGTCGCTAAGCACCGTGACAGCTCGGCCGTCGTGGGATTGGATGGTGGAACGCTCGAACTGGAACTCGCGCAACACGCCGCCGAAGGCCGCCGCGAGGTTCTGCGCGGTGAACACGTCCGCCGTCGGCCCGTAGGCGAGGACGGTGCGGTTGATGAGGACGACCTGGTCGCAGAATTCCGGCACGCTGCCGAGGTTGTGGGTGGAGACGAAAATGATCGCGCCGGATTTCCGTAGCTCGTGTAACAACGCGATGATCGCCTCCTCCGTTTTCACATCCACCCCGGTGAAAGGTTCGTCGAGAAGGATCACGCGGCCGCCCTGCGCGAGCGCGCGGGCGAGAAAGACGCGCTTCTTCTGCCCGCCGCTGAGCTCGCCGATCTGGCGGTCGCGGAACTCCCACATGGAGACGCGACGCAGGCTTTCCTCGACCTGCGCCTTGTCCGCCGCACGGGGGATGCGCATGAAGTTCATCGCGCCGTAACGCCCCATCATCACCACGTCCCAGACGCTCACGGGAAACTGCCAATCGACATCCTCCGACTGCGGGACATAGGCGACGAGGTGCTTTTTCAAAGACTCCTTCACCGGCATCCCGTTGATGCGGACGCGCCCGGCCGTGGGATTCACGAAACCCATGATGCTTTTGAAAAGGGTGGATTTACCGCTGCCGTTGACTCCCACCAGAGCGCAGATCGTCCCGGCTCCGAGCCGGAAACTCGCGTCCGAAAGCGCCTGATGGCCGTTCGGGTAGGCGACGGAAACGCCTTCGACATCGAGACTGACCTCATCCGTTTTCATTCGATTCCGAGAAATCCTTTCACAAGGGAGTCGGCGTTGGTTTCAAGGAGTTTCAGGAAAGTGGGCGCCGGGCCGTCGGGGCCGGTGAGGGAATCGACGTAAAGTACGCCGCCGAAGTTCGCGCCGGTTTCCTTTGCTACCTGGCGCATCGGCTTGTCGCTGACCGTGCTTTCGGAAAATACCACCGGGATGCCTTTCTCGCGGACGGTGTCGATCACTTTCCTGACCTGCTGCGGCGTGCCCTGCGCATCGGCGTTGATGGGCCAGAGGTAGAGGGGGCGGAGACCGTAATCGGCGCAGAGATAGGAGAACGCGCCCTCGCTGGTGACGAGCCAACGCTTTTCCTCCGGAATCGCGGCCAGCTTTTCGCGCACCGGCTCGACGAGCTCTTTGAGCTTCGCGGTGTAGGCGGCGGCGTTGGTGTTGTAGGTGACCTCGTTCGCGGGATCCATTTTCACCAAGGCCTTGCGGATATTCTCCACGTAGATCACCGCGTTGGCGGGCGACATCCAGGCGTGCGGGTTCGGCTTGCCGGTGTAGGGGCCTTCGGTGATGCCCATCGGCTCGATGCCCTCGCTCAGCACCGCCGAGGGGACATCCTTCACGTTCTGGAAAAATTTCTCGAACCATAGCTCCAGGTTCATGCCGTTCCGAAGCACGAGATCCGCGCTTTGCGCTTTCACGATGTCCTTCGGCGTCGGGTCGTAGCCGTGGACTTCCGCGCCGGGCTTGGTGATCGACTCCACGATGGCCGCGTCGCCCGCGACCTCCCGCGCCATGTCGGCGATGATCGTGAAGCTCGTCACCACGCGCTTTTTACCGCCGGCCGCCGGGCGCCCAGAATCGCCGCAACTGAGCAATAGCAAAGTGGAAAAGAGAGCGCAGAGGCGACAGAGGTTCATACACGACAGTTAACCGAACGTATCTTTCGTTTCAACAAAGAATTTTAGACGAGGCTAACTTTTGGGGCGGTTCTTGAACCTGTTCTGATAGGTCGGCACTCACTGCTTGGTTTCGGGCAGCACCCAGCCATCTGACACCATATCCTGGATCACGACCTGATTGCGGTTATTTTCGCCTTTTGGGAAACGAATTTTCAGCGTGACTGCGACGGATGCGGACTTTTCGGGCGGACGTAAGCGTTCATCAAGCAGCGAGTTGCGTTCGATGTAGCCGTAAAGGGTGTGCTCACCGTCTGGCGACGACAATCGGTAAGCGCGCCATTTGGAATCGTCAGTGAACCCGAAATTATAGTAATCGACCATTCTGAGCTTTGTTCGGATCAGGGTGGGTTGATTTGGTTTCGACTCGATGAGCCTGTCCCATGGCATCTCCGACCACCCGACCCAGCTTTCCCAATCGATTTTCAGCCCGTCCTTTCCATCGAAGAAGGCAAGATGGATTAGTTCGAAGTCCGTGGTGAGTATGGATACGGCTGCGAAAGAATCCTTGAAGCTCACCTGACCGGAGGCGTTGAATTTGGAAATGGCTGTGGCCTTGATCTTGCTGTTGGGATAAAAATCAAAGATCTTGCTGCTCATTTGTTCGCTGTCACGAACCAAGGGGAGTATCTGATCGACGCTTGTTGCCGCGAGAAAGCTTTCCGCCATGGGCTTGGCGAGGGCGAGGAACTCGCTTTGGTTGCGCCGCATGATTTTCGGCAGATCGATTGGTTCTTCGAGTTCCTCATCCGGCAGTAGCAGGGGCGTAGTTGTGATTTCTACCTGCCCGGCTTTGTTTTCCCCGGGAGCCTTCACGTTCTTATCTTTGAAGACGAAAAAGGCCGCCCCGGTTACCGAAGTCACAAGAGCTGTCCATATGGAGACTGAGCGCAGGGCACGCGCTTTCCTTTTCTTAGTTGAGCGCCATTTGCCGGCGCTAGCTTCCCAGTCCGGCGTTTCTGCTTCCTTCTCCTTCTCCTTCTTTTTACGCTTGCCGCGGCTGCGCCTATTGTCTTGCGGATCTTCCTTTTCGTTCTGGGTGGAATCGATCTGCTGCCGTGGAAAAACCAGCGGTGCCGTCTCCTCACCCTCGCCCGGTATCCTTAGCATTCGGCGGCAAGACGGGCAGACAATGCCCTTGCCATCATGGTCACTGGGCAAGCGGAATACGAAACGACAGTCCGGGCAAACGAAGGCGCTCCAGCGCCTCGGCACGGTGGGTTCCTGTTCGGTGGTAGACACTCCTCAAGGATGCGCCGATTACCTTCCTGTTAGCAAGCCTCACCTCAGCCGTCTTCAACGAAAAATCTACCAGCCCGCCTCCGCAGGCGCCTACCTCCCGGCAGGTTCACGCTGGCTGATGACGTGGGATCGAGCATCGATACGCAGCTTTCCAGCAAGGCTCCGCTGATATTGTTGATTCCCTTCGATCTCAGGAAATTCGCGATGGCATGGACACGCAGCGCTTCGGGCAAATCCCTCACGACGCCGAGATGCATCTTCCCCTGCGGGTCGAGCAACTCAGCCTTTGCGAGCGCCCAATCCATTACCTCGCGGAGAGCCGCATCGCTCTGCGCCGCGCGGGCGAGCAGGGGAGAGACGTCGCGTTTCGCAATCTCCGCCAGCAGGGGTAAAGCCTCGTTGCGGATGCGGTTACGTGCCACATCGTTCACAAGGTTGCTGGCGTCCTCGCGCCATTTCAGTTTCCGTTCCTCCATCCATGTCCGCAAATCCGATTTCCGGATGCCCAGAAGCGGGCGGTGCACCTCCATCCGCACCCCGCCCATGACCAGCTCGGAAAGCTCCCGCATCCCCCGGCAGCCATGCGATCCGCGCATCAGATTCCAAAGCACTGTTTCCGCCTGATCGTCGAGGTGATGCGCTACAAACAGTCGTTTGCATCGGTATTTTGAAGCGATAGCAGCGAAAAGCCGATGTCTGGCATTTCTCCCTGCCGTTTCAAGGGATTCACCACTTTCGGCCATCTGTTTTCTGAGGTCGATCCTGGCGATTTCCACGGAAAAGCCCAGCTTCTCCGCCCATCTTTTCACGAAACGCGCATCCGCCGCCGACTCTCGTCCGCGCAGGCCGTGATCGAGGTGGCAGACGATCACATCACGGAAGCCCGACTCTTTCAGCATGTGCATCAGTGCCATGGAATCCAGCCCGCCCGAAACCCCGATGAGCCACCGCTTCTTGTGCGCAGCGGCAGGTGGCCAAGGGATGGGGAGGGGAGCGGTCATTTCGTGTTCTCAAACTCCATCCTCTCCCCGGAAACCGGATGCGTGAAAACCAGTTTCCACGCCTCCAACCCCATCGGCGCATCGGCCACATCGAGCGTCTGCTTGTCTCCCATTTTCCCGCCGGGCAGGTAGCAGGGATCGCCCACCACCGGGAAACCCAACTCCCAAAGATGCACCCGGATCTGATTCGTCCGCCCACTGCCGAGTCGCGCCTCCAACAGCGCCGTTCCGTCCGCGCATCGCTCGATGACCTTGAAATCCGTCCGCGCCGCCAAGCCATCCTCATCCACCACCCGCCCGCCCGGGCCCGATGGCTCCGCAGAAATGGCCGACTCACAAATCTTCTCCTCCCACGCCGGATGTCCCTGCACCCGCACCCGGTAGATTTTCTCCACCTTGCCATCGAGAAACTGGCGTTGCAGCAGTCGGCAATAATGCCGCGTCCTAGCGAACAGCACCAGCCCCCGCGTATTCGCATCCAGCCGATGCACCGGCCGCAGGAACTTCGGCTCATACACCTGGTTGAGCAGGTGTTGGAGGGTGTTGCGGTGATACCTGCCGCTCGCGTGCATCGGCAGCGGCGCAGGTTTTTCCAAAACGACGATCGCCTCGTCGTCCCACAAGATGCGGATGCTCTTCGCGACTTCCGGCTCCACCTCGGGCGGGAAAACTTGCAAAATCCGCTCCCCGGCGCGCACCACATGATCCATCCCGCGCAGCTTCCCGCCGTAGCTCACGAAGCGACCCTCCGCGCCACGCCGCGCCCATTCCTCGCGGGGGATTTGCGGAAACTGATCCGCCAGCACATCGCCGAGCGTCCATCGGTCATACTTCGCCGCCACATTCACCGGCCTGCGGTTTTCCTGCGGAAATGATCCCGGCAACACCTCGCACACCGCATCCAGTTTCGCCTGCGCCGCCGCGATACGCTCCGCCATCTTCTCCGGTTCCGGCTTGAAACAATACGGGCACGTTTTCCCTGCGACATACCGCACATCCTCCTGATCCTCCGCGCTCAGCGGAGCCTGGCAGGCGTAGCAAACCGCCGTATCCGTCTCCTGAAGCGCCGGATCCACCCCCACCCGCTGGTCGAACACAAAACACTCGCCATCGTAGTGATCCCCCCCGCATTCCTCGAAGTATTTCAAAATCCCCCCATCGAGCTGATAGATGTTCTTGAAACCCTCCATCTCCATGAACGGCCCCGCCTTCTCACAGCGGATGCCGCCGGTGCAGAACATCACCACGGTCTCGTCCTTCATCGCCTCAGGCAGTTCCCGCACCGCCATCGGAAACTCCCGGAACGTGCGGATATCCGGCACCACCGCTCCCTTGAAAGTCCCGAGCTTCACCTCGTAATCATTCCGCGTATCGAGCAGCGTGATTTTCCGCCCCTCGTCCAGCCAACGCTTAAGTTCCTTCGCCGCCAGCTTCGGCGATGTCCGCTTGCCCGGCTCCACCCCCTCCACGCCGAAGGAAATGATCTCCCTCTTGATCCTCACCAGCATCCGCCGGAACGGCTGATCCTCGCTCTCGCTCACTTTTCCCTCGAAATCCTCCAGCCCCGGGATCTGCCGCAGTCGCGCCATCAGTTTGGAAATCCCCTCCGCCGATCCCGCCACGAAAAGGTTTACTCCCTCCACGCTCAGCAAAATCGTCCCTTTCAGTCCCGCCCCCTTGCATAACGCGATCATCTCCTCCCGCAGCTCTTTCAAGCCCGTCAGCCCCACAAAGCGGTAAGCCGCCAGATTCGTAACCATCTCTCCTGTCATCCCGGGCAGGGAAAATGCCAAGCACGGCGGCGCATTGCAACCGCCCAGCGGGGAAAATGTATTCTGACTTAGCGCAATGGCGCAGCGGTATGTTTCCTGGTCTGACCTGACGGCTTCAGCAACTTGTATGGGATCTTCGATTCCAGCGTTTTCTGGCGCGCGGCGTGCGCGGCCTTCGCCCACTCGAAAATCCTGCGATGATCGTATCCGTGCTCAGCGGCAAGGGCTGCGCGCGCATCCCTGACTTCCTGGATGATGTGATTAGTCATGGTTAAGGTCGATGAGGGTTCGGGGTGTACAGATGATCGGAGTATGGAGCCCGTGATAAGAGCAGTAGTCCAAAAGTTCCTTCTGGAGAACGGCGTTAGCCAGATGGGTGCAGTTCCATGTCAGTAGATAGTCCATCCGGTGCAGGATCGCCAGCCCCAAATGGGACGCGTCAGTCACCGCCTTCGGAGGCAGACGGAACAGCCGGATCAGATCCTCTTCCAAATCCGGAAGCGAATCCACCAAATCGAGTTCCGGGATGCCCATCAGTTTCGCAAGCCGCTTGGCCGCCAGGTCAGGATTTCCCCTGCCGCACTCGTCGATGGTGTAAAACGATGTGAAAACACGAAAGTGAAACCTCTGCACCTCCCACCACTCGCCTGTCGCCTCCTGATCCGCAGCCAGTGAGGGCTGTTTGCTCTTACGGGAAGTGAGGTAGCTCGGGATCGTGGTCTCGATGTAAACCGACTACATTTCCGTAGCCTATCGCCGATACGAAGACCTGTAAAGACGGGCGATTTCCACCCGCGCCCTTGCAATCCACTGATACCGACAGGGGTGCCATGCGTGAGTGGCTCATCCCCATCCGAAGCAAATCCCCAACCCCAATGCCTTGCGGAAGCGGATTCTCCCTTCTTGACCGATATCCTCCCCGCGATATCCTGCGACCACTGAACGAATACTACTGTTGTGCAGAAACAACAAGATGAACACAATCACACACGCACTAATTCCCGTGATCTGTGTTAGACTCATTACGAGCCGTCCAAAGTGGATCGGACGTTGGGGTCTATTCCAAGTAGGTCTGGCGGGCGCTCTCCCGGATCTCATTAATCCCCATTTATCCCTCGAAGCAAGAATGACAAGTTGGTCTCACGGCCTCCCATTCTGGTTTACGATTTCAACAATCTTGGTGATCGGATCGTTCATTAGTCGAGGCAAGTTGTCGCCACAAGTTGCGATCTGTATGTCAATCGCATATTTACTTCATATTGGGTGTGATGCGATTTCGGGGGGTGTTGATTTGCTTTATCCGCTAGGAAGTTGGATATGGGGATATTACTGGGTTGACCCGTTGTGGTGGATTCCTATCGACATCATTCTCATACTTATCGCTTACATGCTGCTTCGAATTCTGCCAGGCATTAAGAGTAAAAGAGAAGCCGAACAAGCCGTGCATGGCAACACCCACTAGCCCATCTGTTATCGATGTTTTCACTTGATTTCAACCCTAACCCCGCGTTCAGCGTTGGCCCACCGCTAGTGGGTGTGCCACCACTCATCGTTCCTGCCCTGTATCACGCAATCCGTGACCGAGCCTGCCACCGAAGCTCAGCTTTCCCATCCACCCCTCCCTTGAGGGTTGAAACCCGCCCCGTGCCAGTGAAGGATGCGTCATGCTTCTCCAACAGCTCATCCGCATCCCTTCGGTGAACCCAGACAACGCCGCGCCGGATCAGGCGGGCGTGACCCATGAGCAGGCGATGGCGGATTTCCTCGCGGAGTGGCTCACGGACATCGGCGCGGAGGTGACGCTGGAGGAAATCCAGCCGCGCCGCCCCAACCTCATCGCCCGCTTTGCGCCGCTCGACGGCCGCCCGCGCATCCTCCTCGGTCCGCACCTTGATACCGTGGGCGTGGAGGGCATGACGATCGATCCCTTTTCCGGCGAGATTCGCGACGGGAAAATCTGGGGACGCGGCGCTTGCGACACCAAGGGCCCGATGGCCGCGATGCTCGAAGCCTTGCGGGAAAACAGGAACATCCTCGCCGATCTGCCGGTGGCCGTGGATTTCGTCGCCTTCATGGGCGAGGAGGCCTCCCAGCATGGTTCCAAGCATTTCGCGAAGCACCACGCGGCGGCTTACCAATTCGCGATCGTCGGCGAGCCGACCTCGATGGACATTGTCCACATCAGCAAAGGCTCCCTCTGGGCCACCCTCACCGCCACGGGCATTGCCGCGCATTCCTCCCAGCCCCACCTCGGCGACAACGCGATCCTCAAGCTCTCCCGCGCTCTTCTGGATCTCCAGGAAACCCTCGCGCCCGCCCTCGCCGCCTACACGAATCCCATCCTCGGCCCGTCCACCATCAACGTCGGCACGATCTCCGGTGGCACCGCCGCAAACATCGTCCCGAACTTCGCGAAAGCCCAAATCGACATCCGCCAGACCCCGGAACTCCACTCCGCTGGCGGCGCTCTCCAGCTCCTGCGCGAGACCATCGCCCAGCTCCGCCTCCCGTTGGAAATCGAATACGCCCACGAAAACCCGCCGATGGAGACCGATCCCGAAGACCCCTACATCCAAAAGCTCCTCGCCACCGATCCGCGCACGAAACTCGTCGGAGCGCCGTGGTTTTCCGATGCCGCCCACCTCTCCGCCGCTGGCATACCCTCCATCTGCATCGGCCCCGGCTCCATCGCGCAGGCGCACACCAAGGACGAGTTCATCGAGATCGAAGCGTTTGAGGAAGGCCGGGCGTTCCTCTCGAAATTCATCCGTTCGCTGGCGGATTGAGCTACCTTCGGGAAGAGTTAACCGCGAATGAACGCGAATGAACACGAATGGCTGTTTAGTTGAAGGCCTATCCCCGAAACCAAAGTCCTCATTTTGAATTTGTCTTCATTAGCGTCCATTCGCGTTCACTCGCGGTAGATTTCTTAGACCATACCATAGCCCTTGCGCGCGGCTTGCCCCTCGCCAGACTTCCGCCATGTCCGCCGCCGCCCTGATCTTTCCGCACCAGTTGTTCGCGGAGCATCCTGCGCTCGCTCCGGGGCGTCCGGTTTTCCTCGCGGAGGATCCGTTGATTTTCGGAAACGACAAACATCACCCCGTCGCCTTCCACAAGCAGAAGCTTGTCCTCCACCGCGCGTCGATGAGGGCGTATGCCGATGAACTCCGCTCACTCGGCCACAGCGTCCAAATCACCGATTCCTATCGAAATGCGCTGCCCGCCGATCTAACGGATATTCACCTCGCCGAACCGCACGATTTCATCCTGGAGACGCGCCTGCGAAGCTTCGCGGAAGGGCGGGGGATCGCGCTGCACATTCACCCTACACCGGCCTTCCTTTCCCCGCCGGAATTTCTGGAGGAACACATCGCCCGCCGGAAAAAGCCGTTCATGGCGGCGTTCTACCAAGTACAGCGGAAACGGATGGGCATCCTCGTAGATGCGGAAGGAAATCCCGAAGGCGGGCAATGGTCTTTCGACGAGGACAACCGGAAAAAGCTCCCGAAAAACCACACGCCACCCGAAGCCCCCATTTCACAACAGAATCCGCATGTCACCGAAGCCATCGCATGGGTGGAGGAAAACTTCCCTAACAACCCCGGCTCCACGGCAAATTTCCGCTACCCCGTCACCCGCTCGGACGCCAAGGCATGGCTGGAAAATTTCATCACCGAACGCTTCGCGGAATTCGGCGTTTATGAGGATGCGATCTCCACCCGCCACGCTTTCATCAATCACTCCGTCCTCACTCCCGCGCTCAACATCGGCCTGCTGACTCCGCAGGAAATCATCGACGCCGCGCTTGCGAAAAAGGGTATCCCGCTCAACTCGCTCGAAGGCTTCATCAGACAGATCATCGGCTGGCGAGAATTCATGCACGGCATTTACAAGCACCGTGGTGTCGCGATCCGGAACACGAATTTCTTCCAACACACCCGCCCCATCCCGAAGTCCTTCTACGACGCCACCACCGGCATCCCGCCCATCGACCGCAGCATCCGCCAGCTCCACGACGAGGCCTACTGCCACCACATCGAGCGCCTGATGATCCTCGGCAATTTCATGCTGCTCTGCCGCTTCGATCCCGATGCCGTTTACCTCTGGTTCATGGAGTTTTTCATCGATGCCTACGACTGGGTCATGGTGCCCAACATCTACGGCATGTCGCAGTTCGCCGACGGTGGCACCTTCACCACCAAGCCCTACATCTCCGGCTCCAACTACGTCCTCAAAATGTCCGATGAGAAACCCGGCCCGTGGACGGAAACATGGGACGCCCTGTTCTGGACATTCATCGCCGACCACCAGGAGCTTTTCCTGAAAAATCCGCGCTCCTCGATGATGTCGCGAACATGGCAGAAATTCTCCGCGGAAAAGCAAAACCACCTCCGTGAAGCCGCCCGGGTGTTCCTGGAGAGGATGTGATCCGCCTACTCTTGCACGGACTTGGATTGACTCCGTTTCACTCCGTCCCTGCGGGGTGCGCTTCGCGGGGGGGGGCGCCACGGGCGAAGGGGCAGTCAAACCCGTTGCTTCGCAGGGGTTCTCGTCCCAGTCCTCTTGGTGAAAGGTTTACGGAACGTGGAGACGGAAAACGCCGCTTGGTGAGCGGCGTGAAAGTCAAAAAGAAGTACGAAGACTGGGACTCGAACCCAGGACCAATTGGTTAAAAGCCAACTGCTCTACCAACTGAGCTATCTTCGCGTTGGATTTGTGCCGTCTTTCGGCGGCGGGGCGGGAAACTAGGGGATGGGAGCGGAATTTGGCAAGCCCGTTTTTGGGGAAAAGCTCGGGTGGTCGGTTCACTATTCCCCGTAGCGGACATTTTCCAGGTAGAGGCCGTCGGCGGGGGCGCAGAGAGGGGCTTTGCCATGGGGCAGGCCGGGTGGCTGGTCGAGGAGGGCGGCGAGGTCGTCGAGGCGCAATCGTCCCTGTGCGGCTTTCACCGCCGAGCCGGTGAGCATGCGCACCATTTTGTAGAGGAAGCCGTCGCCTGAGAAGGTCATGCGGTATCCGTCGGGCAAGGTTTCGAGCTCAGCGGAGCGGATCGTGCGGACGTAATCGGTGTCCTCCTGCTCGTTTCCCCGGTAGGCGGCGAAGGCGTGGAAATCGTGTTTACCGACGAAGAGTGAGAGCGCGCGGGAGAGGGCGTCGGCATCGAGGAGGCGGGGCAGGTGCCAGGCGAGACCGGCCTTCAGCGGTGGCAGGACGGGATCGGTGCAGACATCGTAGCGGTATGTTTTTCCGATGGCGGAGAAGCGGGCGTGGAAATCGGGCGGCACTTCCTCGCAGGCCATCACGCGGATCGTGGCGGGAAGTTTCGTATTGAGCGCGGGCACCCAGTTGTAGGGATTCATATTCGACCCGTCCGGCGCGTCGAAATGGGCGGTCTGGCCCAGGGCGTGGACGCCGGTGTCGGTGCGGCCGGAACCATTCAGGCGAAGCGGTTCCTTGGCCACGGCTTCCAAGGCCTCGTTCAATATGTCCTGCACGGTGTTGCCGCCAACCTGAGATTGCCAACCGAGAAAGGGGCGTCCGTCGTAGGCGATGGTCAGCTTGAGCCTCATGAGATTTCCCCCATCCAGCGGTTTAGGATCTCGATAGCGGCGGCTTGGTCGATGATGCCTTTCTGTTGGTGCGCCTTGCGGCCGGCTTCGCGGAGTTTCTCCGAGGCGTCGGAGGTGGTGTAGCTTTCGTCCACGAAAACCATGGGGATCTCGGGCAGGGCGGCGGCGAGCCGTGTGGCGAAAGCCCGGACTTTTTTCGCGGAGTCGCCCTCCGATCCATCGAGCCGCAGCGGCAAACCGACCACCAGCGTTCTCACTTTCCGCATGGTGGCGATTTCGCGAATGCGTGGAAGGGGATCGCGGTGGGAGAGGGGAATCGTTTCCACGGGATGCGCCATGATGCCGAAATCATCCGTGGCGGCGAGGCCGATGCGTGCTTCGCCGAAGTCCACGCCGAGAGCGGGGTGGGGGGACGGCGTGGGATCGATGGGGTTATGGAAATCCGTTTTCAAGAGGCGCGGGCAGCATCAGCCGGGATGCGTGTGGCGATCAAGCTTCCCCTGGATGGAAATTGCGCTTGCGTTGATTCCGGGTGAGCCTTTCCGCGATGAAAGCTCTGATATTTTTCCTTACGCTCGGTATCGCCGCCCATGCCGAGACCGGAGCGAAGATCGTCGAGGCGGCGCGGAAGCAGATCGGCGTGACGCTGAGCTACGATCCCGCATACACCGCCATGGATTATCCGGGTGGGGATGTGCCCAAGGAACGGGGTGTCTGCACGGATGTCGTGATCCGCGCGCTCCGCGATGGGATCGGCCGCGATCTCCAGAAACTCGTCCACGAGGACATGAAGGCGAACTTCGCGAAGTATCCAAAAAACTGGGGGCTGAAAGGAACGGACAGGAACATCGACCACCGGCGAGTGCCGAACCTGATGCGCTTTTTCACCAGGAAACATAATGAGATCCCGATCCCGAAGGCCGTGGACAAGCGGATGTTCCTACCCGGTGACATTGTGACCTGTACGGTGCCGCCGCACCTCCCCCACATCATGATCGTGAGCGAACGGAAAAATGCTGATGGCGTGCCGCTGGTGATTCACAACATCGGCGGCGGCACGCGTGAGGAGGATAGGTTGGGCGATTTTCCGCTGACCGGGCATTTCCGGTGGAAGCATTGATCATTCACTCCGCCGCCGTGTCGGGGAGCGGCGCCCCGCTGCCGATAATTCCGTTGCATTTCCGCAAGGCGGCGGGTGATAGTCCGCGCAGCGTCATGTATTCCCAACCCAATTCGAAGACCCTTGCCTTCATGGCGTTGTTGTTCATGGCTACCGGTGCGTTCCACGCGGGCGCGCAGAAGCCGGAGAAAAAGGAGCAACCTGCGGTGGAGGCCAAGGCCGAAGAAAAGGCCGAAGACAAGGCGGAGGATAAAAAGCCGGAAGATAAAACCGAACCCGAGACCGTGAAAGACGGAGAAGAAAAGCCAGTTGAGGAGAAGCCCGCGGAGGCGGTGCCGAAGGAAATCGATCCCGATGACGAGGCCGCGGCGGAGGCTGCGGAGGCGGAGACGACGGCTGTCGCGAGACCCGTATCACCCGATCCGAGCCAGGTCTATGGATGGAGGGAAAAAATCCTGATCGATGGGATCGAGGGCAAGATTTACGCAAAGCTCGACACGGGCGCATATACCAGCTCGATCCATGCGGAGGAGACGGAACTCTTCGAGCGCGACGGGAAAAAGTGGGTGCGCTTCATCGTCACCGAGCCTCGTATGAAAGACTCACCGCGTGTGCGGATCGAGGCACGGCTGGTGCGCATCGCGAGGATCAAGAATCCCGGTGGCGAGTCCGAGACCCGCGAGGTGGTGCGGCTGGCATTCAAGATCGGCGAGCGCAAGCTGCGCGGCGATTTCACCCTGAACAACCGCTCCAACATGCTTTCCGCCGTGCTTATCGGCCGCACGACGATACGAGAACTCGGCTGGATCGATCCTTCGAGGACGAACCTCGCTGACAAGAAGATCATGCGCTGAGCCTCACGGCTTCCGTAAACGAATGAAAGCGCAGGCGAAATTGCTGTTGGCGGTCGGACTGCTGGTCGCGCTCGGCGGTGGGATGGCGGCCTACAAAAGCATGAAGCTCGGCGTGCCGTTCTGGCAGGGTGATGGTGTCGATGAATGGCTCATCGAGGCGCGGGTTTCGTTTCTGGCCACCGGACGCGACGTGAAGGCGAGGCTTGCGTTGCCCGCGATCGCCATGGAGCGGGGCGGTGGGCAGGAGTCGGGTTCGCTGGATTACAGTTTCAGTGTCGAGGACAACAAGGGGGAATACACGGCGTTCTGGTCTTCGGGGCCGCGGGAAGAGGGGCAGGCGCTTTATTACCGTGTCCGTTTCAAGGAGGGCCTGGATAGCGGTGGAGAACCGAAGCCCGCTTTTGAAAAGCCGAATCCACCCGATGTGCCGCGGTTGCCGGGCTCGCTCGGGGCGGCCGCGAACAGCATCGTCACGAAGGCGAAGAACGTTTCTGCGGATCCCGATTCGCTTTTTGTGACCCTTTTCAAGCAGATCCACAGCGCTGAGGCATCACAGGAATACCTGATTGTGAAACGCCACTATGAAAAGGAAGACAGTGCAAATCCCGGGATTGCCATGGGCATCGACCTTCTTGGACTGGCTGGCGTGACGGCACGCCCGGCCTATGGCGTGAGGCTATCGGACCAGAACAGCGGGCAGGCTCCCGTTCCGCTGATCGAGTATTACGACGGTGCCTTCTGGAAGGTGCGCGATCCAGCCGAACCCACCAAGATCCCCGACGGGCGCGAGCTTTTCGTGTGGCATCGTGGTGGCGGCGCACTGCTTGACGACGTGACAGGCGGGGAAAACTCCCGCGTGACTTTTACCGTTGCAAAAGACCGCATCCCGCTCGCCACTCTCACGGATCTGCGTGATTCGCCGCTGCTTGTTTCAACGATCCTTGCTCTGCCCGTCTCGGAGCGGGCGGTTTTCCGCTACATCGTGCTGATTCCTCTCGGGGCTTTTGTCGTGGTGCTGCTGCGGAATATCGTCGGTATCTCCACCCTCGGCACTTTCATGCCGGTGCTGCTGGCGCTCGCGCTGCTCGAGATCAAGCCGCTTACGGGCATCATTATGTTCTCCATCCTAGTTGGGGCAGGCTTATGGTTCCGGTTCCTGCTGTCCCGGATGAATCTGCTCGTTGTCCCGCGCGTGGCGGCCTGTGTGGTGATTGTCACCCTGTTGATGATGCTGATGAGCGTGGTCAGCTATCAGCTCGGCATCGATGCGGGCATAAAAATCACCCTTTTCCCCATGATCATCATCGCATGGACGCTGGAGCGGATGTCGCTGATCTGGGAGGAGGAGGGGAAACGCAACGCGATCACGCAGGTCGCGGGGTCGGTTTTTGTGGCGGTGTGTGCCTACCATTTCATGAAGGTCTCGCAGATCCAGTACTGGGCGTTCTATTTCCCCGAGATGCTACTCATCCTGCTGGCTGGCATCCTCCTCATCGGCCGTTACACCGGCTACCGGCTTTCCGAGCTGATCCGTTTCAAATCCTTCTCCAATGGCTGACGCGCCCGTCATTGCAGATGAAAGAACGGTGACCTTCGGGCATCGCTGGTGGCACCGCTGGTTCCGCACCCCGGGCGAGCTGCATGAGCTGGGCGTGGTCGGCATCAATATGCGCAATGCGCGTTTCCTGCTGCCGAACAACCCGCGCCGCCTCTACGAGCTGGTGGACAACAAGCTCCGCACGAAAGCCCTCGCAGAGGAGCACGGCATGAACGTCGCTGAGACCTACGGCGTGGTGCGGAATCCCCACGACGCAAACAGGGTCGAGAAGTTTTTGGGAGGCAACGATGCTTTCGTGATCAAGCCGACACGCGGATCAGGCGGAAAAGGCGTGTTGGTGATCGACGGCAAGAACGGGGAGAATTTCGTGAAGCCCAGCGGGGCAGAGGTTACGCCCGGTGATCTGCGGAACCACGTGACAAACATCCTTGCGGGTCTCTTCAGCCTTGGCGGGAAACGCGACTATGCCCTGATCGAATACCGTGTGCGCCCGGCCGCCCTGCTCACGGCGCTCAGTTTCCAGGGCGCGCCGGACATCCGAGTCGTCACGCTCCATGGCTACCCCGTAATGGCCATGCTGCGCGCCTCCACCAAGGAGTCCGACGGCCGCTCGAACCTTCACCAAGGCGCGCTCGGAATCGGCATTGACATCGCCACCGGCATCACCGTCCGCGCGATCCACCATGGCAAGCCGGTAACAACGCACCCGGATCTCGGAATCGAGCTGGTTGGCGTGCAGATTCCGGAATGGGACACGATTCTCCACATGGCTGTCACCTGCCAGGAAATGACCGGCCTCGGCTACCTCGGCGTGGACATCATGATCGACGAGACGAAGGGGCCGCTGATGATCGAGGTGAATGCCCGCCCCGGCCTTGCGATCCAGATGGCAAACGGCATCGGGCTTCTCAAAAGGCTGGAGCCTGTGGTTGCGGAGCACCGCCGCCACCCGATTGCGGACCTGCATTCCAAGATCACATTTTCCCGAAATCATTTCCGCGCCAAGCTGCCGCCCGCGCGGATGTAGATGGCGGGAATTCCCGGCGGAATTTCGCGCTTGTTTGGCATGTCATGGGATTTCAGAGTCCGGGCACATGAGTGGAGCGGCGACGAATTACGAGGTGTGCATTGCGGGGACTGGCAGCTACGTGCCGGAAAGGGTGCTTTCGAACGAGGATCTGGCGAAAAGCGTGGATACCAGCGACGAGTGGATTTTCACCCGCACGGGTATCCGCGAGCGGCGAATCGCGGCGGAGGGCGAGTTCACCTCCCACATGGCATCAAAGGCAGCACGCAAGGCTCTCGAACAGGCCGGGCTGGAGGCTTCCGAGATCAAGCTCATCATTGTCGCCACGATCACTCCCGACACCCTCACACCCGCCACCGCCTGCTATGTCCAGCAGCAGCTCGGAGCGATGAACGCCGTCGCTTTCGATATCTCCGCCGCCTGCTCCGGCTTCCTTTACGCGATGAAAATCTGCAAGCGCCTCATCGCCGACGGCGCGTTCGAGAACGCACTGATCATCGGCGCGGAAAAGCTCTCCGCCTTCGTGAACTGGGAAGACCGCTCGACCTGCGTACTCTTCGGCGATGGTGCGGGAGCCGCTGTGCTCCGCCGTTCACTGCCGGGTGAGGGCGAGATCCTTGCCACCGAGATGGGCACCGACGGCAACCTCACCCACCTCCTCAACATTCCCGGCGGCGGCTCCGCCTGCCCGATCACATCGGAAAACGTCGGCACACACCTCGCCACCCTCGCCATGCAGGGTAAGGAGGTTTTCAAGCATGCCGTGAACCGTATGAAGGAGGCTGCGGAAACCGTCATCCGCCGCGCGAACCTGCAGGCCGAGGACATCGCCTGCGTGATCCCCCACCAGGCGAACCTCCGCATCATCGACGCCATCGCCGAGCGCCTATCCGTGCCCGAAGGCCGCGTTTTCGTGAACCTCGACAAATACGGCAACACCTCCGCGGCAGCCGTCGCCATCGCCCTCGACGAGGCAGCCCGCTCCGGCGCCTTCAAGCGCGGTGACAATATCGTCCTCGTAGTATTCGGCGCCGGCCTCACCTGGGCTGCCGCCGCTGTCAGGTGGTGAATGGGGTGACCGGATGGCGTTCGCCGCCACACCTCCATCTTGCCCGTTTTTTTTGCTTTTTCTTCAAAATCGTGTTGACAGCTCCCCTCGCCCGTGGTTCTTTGGGTCGTCGCAAGACAAGGCGACCCGACTGAACGTCCCTTTGGGTTTTTGGGTTTTTCCCGGGGATAATCGGTCGGGTCGCTTCTTTTTTCTTCTGGCAGCCGCTCAACCCGCCTCGGCACTTGCCACGGCCTTCGGCCAGCCCCTTACTCCCGCATGGGTTTTGTATGGTGCGACGGTGATTTTGTCCCGGTCAATGAGTTTAGGGTCTCGCCCCTGGACCGTGGTCTTTGCCATGGCATGAGCGTTTTCGAAACCTTGCTGGCCGTCGACGGCGAGCCGCGCCTCCTACGCGCGCACCTTGACCGCCTACGCGGTGGATTGGACAGGCTGGCGGTGTCCCGCGTGGAGCTCTCCGGCACAGGGCTGCGGCGTGCGATGGTAGGGCTGTTGGAAAAAAACGGACTTAGCTGTGGCATGGCCCGCATCCGGTTGGCGGTGAGCCTCGGCGCGGGGCCGCTTAACCTCATCGACAGCGGCGCGGCTTGGGCATGGATGACAGCCACGCCTGTGGACGAGTTGCCGGAAACCGTTCGCGTCACCACCGCCCCATGGCGCCGTGACCGCGAGAGCGTCCTGCGTGGCCTCAAGGTCGGCAACTACGCCGAGCACCTCATCGCCATGGACATGGCGCGCCGCGAGGGTTTCGGGGAAATGCTGTTTTTCAACAACGACGACGAGCTTTGCGAGGCCGCGATGGCAAATGTTTTCCTGATCCGCTCCGGCTCCCTTCTCACTCCCGGGCTGGACAGCGGCTGCTTGGCTGGGATTACGCGTGGCCTCGTCATCCGGCTTGCGGCCGCTCACGCCATCCCGTGCCGGGAGAAAACCCTGAAGCGTTCGGACGTGACTAAGGCCGAAGGAATGTTCCTTACCTCCTCGATCCGCGGCCCCGTCCGCGTCTCCGCTTACGGCACACGGCATTTCGAAGAAAACCCGCTATTTGACGCCGTCCGCGCGGGCTGGCTCGAGGAAATGGCGCGGGGTGTGGATTGATCGCGCGGGGCAAAATAATCCCCGGTGGCGGCGTTCCTCAAGACCCTCTGGTATTTTGCTTTGACGAAATACTGGGTTTTCCGTAGCAAAGAGAGGGAATATGAAATGTCCGCGATGTGTGCAACTGATCCACCGTGCTGCTGTGGTCTGTCCGCACTGTGGATTCGGCCTGGCCGATGCGGATCGGATGTTCGGGGATGTTGATGTGAAGTTGCGCAGCCTGACCGACACGGCGGGAATTTTCCGGCGCAATGACCGCGACCGCCTGGAGGATGAGATGGAGCGGATCGGGATCGTTTTTCCACAGGTTTTCGTGGCCGTCTACACGGGCAGTGTCGGGGAAATAGCGAACTTGCGGCAGTTTGGGTTCTGGTTGCTTAACCGGGGCTTGTTCGAGGATGTGCCGGTGGAAAAACCGAACGAGGCGGGGATACTGATCGTGATCGATCCCGACTCCAAGGCGGCAGGTATGACATTCGGTTACCTGCTTGATCCATTTCTGGCGGAACAGGACACCTTTGATTGCCTCTCGCGGGCTCACGCGTACTGGCTCGAGGGGCGCTATATGGACGGGGTGCTGAAGTGCCTCAGCCAGCTACGAAAGCTGCTCAGAAAACGTTCCCGCCAGGCACGGCGCGATCCGGAAAGATACGAGCAAAAGGTTGCAACCCCCGTGGCGGTGGGCGATCTGGTCAGGAAGATTCGCGAAGGAAACCGCCCGGCTGTGGCGCAACCCGAAGAGGGCAGGGGGGTGGAGAGATGAGGTGTTGCCTGGCGACGTTCATTTTTGCGGCGGGAATGGTGATGGCGCGGGTCGAACCTCCGCTTCCGGCATGGAACGCTGATGAACGCTCGGAAATGATGGATGATGGCTGGATGGCCGGCCGTCTTCTCCTCAATTTTGAGGGTGTCTCCGGCGAGGATGAGGGCGAAGATTTGCCCTCAAGCATTGAAGATCCGACAGCCGAAGAGCTTGCAGACGCACCGGAGGACGAGCGGGAGGTCGGCGAGGAATATCTTACCGCCTATTTCGAAGCGAAACCCTCCGGGTATTTGGTCGATCCCCAGGGTCTGCTGGGCACCCGCGAGGGGAAAGACCTGGAGGCTTTTCTCTCCCACCACGCGGGGGACTCCTCCATTGATATGTATGTGTATGTCTTCGGGGTGGATCAGCGGATTCCCAGCGATGTGCGCGAGGAGGAGATCGTGGAGCGGCTGTATGCGGATGGAAAACCTGCGGCGGTGATTTATTATTATGTCGGTGCCCCGCAGCGCTCGGCGATGTATCTCAGCCCCGTGATCACGGATGCCGTCTCGGCGGCGGAGCAAAGGCGCGCGTTGGAAAGCTCCGTGATGCAGGCTTTCGGCAGCAATATTCCCTCCGACCAACTCGAGGCCTTCCTTGTGCAGATGTCGATCCGGATCTACTGGATGGAGCGTATGGCCCAAGGCACTGCGGCGGAGACGGAGGAGTCGATCCCGGGTGGGGAAAACGGGCGGTCGTTCACAGGAGTTAAGGTTCAGGAGGAGGTGGCGGAAACACCGTCTTGGATGAAACGGGTGGGCGCGGTCACGGCTGCGGTTTTCGGCGGTTTGTTGGTGCTATGGAGCGCGGTGGCGTGGTGGAGAGGCAGGGTGAGGTTCCGTTTCCCGGAATTCGAGGTGGAGCCGCGATTGGGCGGTAGTCACGCGGCAGGCATCGGGGCGGTGATTTCCTTCCGCAATCCGGCGATCCCGCCTGCGATGCAGCGGAAACAGGTGCCGGACTATATGCGCCGCGCCTGATGCGCCGCGTTGAAACGCTCACTTAGCACTGGCAAAGCCGGGCGCGGGGAGTTAATCCATCCGCCCCGTGACCAAGCACCGCACAGACGACCTCCGCATTTCCGGCATCAATCCGCTCATCTCCCCGGCGGTGCTCGCCTATTACCTGCCCATCAACGAGCGGGTCGCATCCGTTGTCCACACCGCCCGCACCGAGGCCGATGCCATCATCCATCTCCAGGACGACCGCCTGCTCGCCATCGTCGGCCCTTGCTCGATCCATGATCCCGAGGCCGCCATCGAATACGCCGAAAAGCTCCTCAAGGAAACCGAACGCCTGCGCGATGACCTCTGCATCATCATGCGGGTCTATTTCGAGAAACCACGCACCACCGTCGGCTGGAAAGGACTGATCAACGATCCGCACCTCGACGATTCCTTCGACATCAACCAAGGCCTCCGCGTCGCCCGCAAGCTCCTGATCGATCTCGCGAACATGGGCATGCCCGCCGGCACCGAGTTCCTCGACACGATCTCCCCGCAATACATCGCTGATCTGATCGCCTGGGGAGCCATCGGCGCGCGCACCACCGAGTCCCAGATCCACCGCGAGCTCGCTTCCGGCCTTTCCATGCCGGTCGGTTTCAAGAACGGCACCGGCGGCTCCATCCAGCTCGCGCTCGACGCCATCCTTTCCGCCTCCCGCCCCCACCATTTTCTCTCCGTCACGAAACAGGGCGTCTCCGCCATCGTTTCGACCGCGGGTAACAACTCCTGCCACCTCATCCTGCGCGGCGGAAAAACCGGCCCGAACTACGACGAGCAAAGCATCGCGAACGTCGAGGCCATGCTCACCGAGCAGAACCTGCCGCTTTCCGTCATGGTCGATTGCTCCCACGGAAACTCAAACAAGGACTTCCGCAACCAGCCCCTCGTGGCGCGCGCCCTTGCCAACCAGATCGCAGCCGGATCGCGCACGATCACCTCGGTGATGATCGAGTCGAACCTCGTCGAAGGGAACCAGAAGCTGAACCCCGACCTGACAAAACTCACCCGCGGCCAATCCGTCACCGATGCCTGCATCAACTGGGACGACACCGTAGAGACCCTCGAAGTCCTCGCCGAAGCCGTCCGCAAGCGCCGGGGCTGATCGAGAGCCGCGCCTCCGGCCGGCTTTCTTCCGAATCACGAGAAAGGAATTTCAAATCCCTTCTCCATAAAGAGAAATACGTGGCTGGAAACTGCGGGATGGTGCGAACCAATATCCCAAGACGATGCCGTCCTTGATTCCAGCCGCCGGGCAGCGAGGGCGCAGCCCGGGACACGCGAGGGCGCGTGTGCTCCTCTACGCTATATCTGCCCCAGACCGCGCAGCGTCTCAATGATGCCCTCTACCTCTTCGCCTTCGGCATTTTCAGGAACGCCTCGATCTCCGGCGCAGTGCGCGTATTCAGAACGTCTTCGCGCCGCAGCCAGCCTTTGCGGGCCACGCGGACACCCGTGCCGAGGTTATGGAGCTGATCGCGGGAGTGGGCGTCGGGATTGATCGAACAGAGGACGCCCTTGTCGCGCGCGCGCTTCCACCAGCGCCAATCCATGTCCATGCGCATGGGGCTGCAGTTCAGCTCGATCACCGTCCTCGTCGCCGCCGCGCAGTCGATGATGCGAGCGTGGTCGAGCGGATACGCCTCCCGTTTCAGAAGCAGCCTGCCTGTGGAATGTCCGAGCATCGTGATGTGCTCGTTCTCCATTGCGCGGCAGATGCGGCGGGTCATGGTGTCCTCGTCGAGGTTGAAAACGTTGTGGACGGAGGCCACGCAGAAATCGAGTTGGGCCAAGATTTCGTCGGAAAAATCGAGATCGCCGTCCTTGAGGATATCCACCTCGGAACCCGCGAAGATCCGGAACCCCCCGAGCATCTTCTCCAGATCCCGGATCTCCTCCACCTGTTTCAGCAAACGCTCCTCATCGAGTCCGCCGGCATACCAAGAGGATTTCGAGTGGTCGGAAATGCCGAGGTATTGCAGGCCCAGCTCCATCGCCTCCTCCACCATGGCTTCCAGCGTGTCCTTGCCATCGGAGGCGGTGGTGTGGTTGTGGAAGGTGCCGCGCAGGTTCATCAACTCCACTAGCCGAGGCAGCTTGTTCTCCGCCGCGGCCTCGATCTCGCCGCGGTTCTCGCGCAGCTCCGGCTCAATGTACTGCAAGCCTAGTAAACGGTAGATGTCCTTCTCCTCCTCGACGTACGGCGGCGTTTCCCCGGGGTCCACGGGATTGAGCCCGTATTCGTTGAGCGACCAGCCCTTCTTCAGCGCCAAGGAGCGGAGGGCGACGTTGTGCTCCTTCGATCCGGTGAAATACTGCAGCGCGAAGGGAAACTCGGAGTTCTTCACCGCGCGGAGGTCGCAATGCATCCCGTTTTGCAGGCGGACGGACGCCTTGGTCTCGCCACAGGCGATCACCGATTCCACCTGCGGCAGGGTCGTGAAATCCTCACAGACCAGCGCACCCTCTTTCGTGGCGACGAGGAAATCGAGATCGCCCACCGTTTCCCTCGCGCGACGGTAGGAACCGGCGACGGCGACGCGCGAAACCTCGGGATGCAGCCGTAGCGTTTCCAGCATCCCCTCCACCAGCGCCGTGACCGAGCCGAGCCGGAACCTGTCCGCAAACTTCTCGTTCGCCGCCATCGCATCGAGGATTTTCTTTTGCGTCTTCTCGCCGAATCCAGGAAGCACCGCGACCTTGCCCTCCTCGCAGGCGGCTTTCAGCTTCGCCGTGGAATCGACCCCGAGTTCATCATACAGCGACTTGATCTTCTTCGGGCCGAGTCCTTGGATCTCGAACAGCTCGAAAACGCTCTCGGGAAACTCCTTTTTCAGATTCTCGTAAAACTCCAGCCCGCCCGTCTTCGCCAGCTCGCCGAGCTTGTCGCGCAACGCATCGCCGATGCCCTTGATTCCTTTGAGCTCATCATTTTTCGCCAGTTCCACGACATCCCCCTCCATCGCGAGCACGGTCTCCGCACCCTGGCGGTAAGCCCGCACCTTGAACGGATTTTCCCCTTTCAGCTCGAGCAACAGAGCGATCTTCTCCAAAACATCCGCCATTTCCTCCCGATTCATCTCGGCGGGAATATGTGCGCGCTGCAGCGACCGCGCAAACCTGGAGTGCTACAGTCGCGCGACGTAAACCGTGCTTTCGGAAACCGTATCGAGCAACGGATTGGGAAATGGCACGACCTCCGACCGCACATCCCGGAAAACGTTGCGCAGATCTGCCATGAAATCCTCGTCCGGCGCGTCATCCGACCAGAGCGCGAAAACACCTTGCGGATGCAAGCGCGTGGCGAGTTTCCGCAAGCCGTCCGGCGTGTAGAAAGCAGCGTTGCGCGGGGCGAGGAGATTGCGCGGCGAGTGGTCGATATCTAACAGCACGGCATGGAATTTCCGCTCGGGTGCAGCGGGATCGAAATTTTTCCCGGCCTCCGTCGCCAGCGCGAAAAAATCCCCGAGCACATACCGGCAGCGAGGATCGTTGTTCATCGTTTTCCCCAGCGGCACCATCTCCCGCTCGTGCCAATCGATCACTCCCTCCAGCGCATCGACCACGAGCAACGACCTCAGCTCTGGAAAGGCAAGCGCCGCCACCGCCGTGTATCCAAGCCCCAGCCCGCCGACCACAACGTCCCAGGCCTCACCTTCCAGCGCCCCGAGCCCGAGCCGCGATAGCGCCTCCTCGACCTCATGGAACATGCTCGACATGAGGAAGGCGTCACCGAGTTTCACCTCATACACCACCTCGCCGTCGAGTTGGAGATACTTGCGGCGCTGGAGGATGAGATCGCCGATGGGCGTGGTGCGGAAATCGAGTTCCTCGAAAAGCTTTTCCATGTGCGCCAGCCTCGCCCGTGGCGGCACTTCACCGCAAGCGGCGATTACCTTCTAAATGTCCACTTGCCTAACCGCGAAGCTGTCGCCACCCTCCGGGCATGGGTGAGGAAACGACATTCTGGAAAGGCAGCCCTTCGCAGTGGCTGAACATCGGGCACTTCGGCGCCGCGATACTTCTTGCGGTAGGCATCGTGATATGTGGAGTGTTTTTCCCGCCCGCCTTCATCGGACTCATCTTCCCGCTTGGCTGGATCGCCTGGCGCTACCTCGTGGTGCGCACCCAGACCTTTGAGCTCACCAACGAGCGCCTGCGCATTTCCAAGGGCGTGATCAACCAGGAGATCGACGAGGTGGAACTCTACCGCGTGAAGGACATCCTCGTGGTGCGGAAATGGTGGATGCGGATGACCGGCCTCGGCACGATCCATCTGGACACCTCCGACCGCTCGATGCCGCAGATCGACATCCATGCGATTCACGATTCCCTAGAGCTGCGCGAGTCGCTTCGGAAAAAGGTCGAGGCAATGCGTGATAAGAAGCGCGTCCGAGAGATGGATTTCGACGAAACCGCCAACCAGGGCGGTCTCGACGAAATGGGTTAGCTCAGAATTCCACCGTCACGCCCGCGAAGAACCCAAGTCCTGCACCCGGTATGCGCAGGCCGAAAAAGTGGGAAAGCTCGTAGCTTTCGTTTGCAAGATTCTCAATGCGCGCATGGAGCGTGACGTTTTCCCTGAGTTCGTAGCTGCCGTAGAGGCGTAGTAGCAGGTAATCGTCGAGCGGAGCACCGCCGTAGGAGCGCTCGTCCACGTAGCTCGCGCCGATGCCTAAAAGCAGATTTGCCGTAGGCTGCCAGTCGATGGATGAGGTGGCGGTATTCTTTGGCTGATCATCAAGAGACGCACCGAGCCATGTCCATGCGAGTCGATAGGCAAGATGTTCGCCGAGCGCTCCGTTCAATGCGAATTCGAGACCGCGTGTCGGCGTGTCGCTAGGGAGGTTCACTGGCGGAGTGGGTGAGGAGCGGATGCGGTTTGCGATGGAGTTCTCGAACCAATTCGCGGAGACCATGTGGTTTTCGCCGACACCTTGTTCGACTCCGAAATCCCAGCCGATGCTTTCCTCGGCGTTCAGGTTAGGATTTCCCGCTCCAAAGGTGGTGCCGTAAAGATCCAGGAAAGTAGGCGTACGGAAAGCTTTTCCCAGCCCCGCACGAAGACGGGTTTTCTCCAATGCCTGCCACGAAGCACCGATGCGCCACGTCACTTGGTCGTCGTAATCCGCATAATCCTCCCAGCGGACGACGGCGTCGGTGACCACGCTTTCCACAGGCGTCCACTCCCAGCCGAGGTGCGCGCCGTAGCGGTATTCGTCGGAATCGGAGCCGATCGTGTTGGAGAAAATCGAATGCTCTAGGAAAGCGCCACCCAACAAGCGATGGTGGCGATTGATTTCATAGGATTGATCCGTGGAAAGCACGATGCGGTCGAGATCGGTTCCGAAATTTCCGAAGGTCGAGTCGTTGTCGTAGCTTTCCCTGTAATTTCCTAGTGTGAAACGCGCTAGCCATCCGGGTGCAAGTTGAGCATTCGCATAGATCGTGGCTAGTCCGCTATCGGTGTGATCGATGTTCGGCCCGTAATACTCGAAAGGTCCGAAACGTGAGTCCACCGCGCGGTAGGTCATGCCGAGCGTGAGGTTCTCCGATTGTGCCCATTCCATGCGCAGCGCGGCGCGGGCTTGGTCGAAGTCCTGACTTTCCACGTCGTTGTGTGTGCCGTCGTAACCTCCGCTGAGGAACCACGAGAACGGGCCTTCCTTTCCGGAATGGGCAAGGTGACCGTTGAGCGAATCGAACGATCCGCCCTCGATGCGAAGGCGCGTCTCGGGATCACCCTCGCCGCGCGCCGTTTCCAGCCAGATCACACCGCCGATGGCCTCTCCGCCGTGGATCGCCGCGTGGGCGCCACGCAAAACCTCGATCCTACCCAAATCATCCAGACGTGCTCCGGAGAAAAAGTTCCCCATGGGTGCAGTCGAGTCGCTGAGGCGGATGCCGTCTACCACGAGCTGCGAATAAGAGGCAGTTGTGCCGCGGATGAACACCGAGCCGCTGCCCCCTGTTTGGGCAGAGGTGGAGGTAGCGATTACTCCGGGCACTTCGTTGAGTGCTTCGATTAAATCTAGCACCCCGCGCTCTTCCAGCTCTCGCGCATCGAGCGCTGTCACCGCCGATGTCGTTCTCGAAGCCTCGCCCGGCATCCGCACGGCGGAGACGATGAGTTCATCGAGTTCCCGTATCGTCTCGGCGGAAATTCCACCGAGCGTGAGTGCCGTGGCCATGATGATGGCGCGGCTTGTCCTTGTCGTCCGGTTTTTTCCGGATGTTATGTGTGGTGTCATGTTTTTGGTATCCGTCGGGCTGAGTTCCGCAGCCTTATTAGACAACTCCCCGGGCTGGCGATCTGGCTCGGCTTGCTTTCGCAAACCATACAGTGGCGGTACCGCTCCGGATTCTAACCGGATTCCCCATCAATTCCCTGCCCTAGCGAAGGGCTTCCCGGAGGGTGCCGCTTTGTTTTTCACGGCGCGCAAAGACTAGCCCCGCCTTGGAACCGCAGGCAACACATCTTCCTTGTACTTTGAATTTTGAGTTTTGAAATTTCCTCCTACCATCCCGCGCATGAACCAACCCCGCATCCTCGACGGCAAGTCCGTCGCCGCCTCCGTCCTCGAAGAATGCCGCGCCGAAACCGCCGAACTGAAAGCGAAAGGAATCACGCCCGGATTAGCCGTCGTCCTTGTCGGCGATGATCCGGCCTCCGCCGTTTACGTAGGATCAAAAGCCCGCACCTGCGCGGATCTCGGTTTTCACTCGGTGAAAATTGAGCTGCCTGCGGAAACCACCCAGGAGGAACTCTTGAAGGTGGTCGCCAATCTCAACGCCGACCCCGCCGTCCACGGCATCCTCGTGCAATCGCCGCCGCCGAAGCACATCGACGAGGAGACCGTGATCCGCGCCATCGATCCGCGCAAAGACGTGGACGGTTTCCACCCGGAGAACGTCGCCAAGCTTGTCCTCGAAGATCCCACCGGTTTCGTGCCCTGCACCCCGGCCGGTTGCATGAAACTGCTGGAAATTTCCGGCATAGATACGAACGGTGCGGAAGCTGTCGTGATCGGGCGCTCCATGATCGTCGGTAAACCCATGGCCATGCTGCTGGTTGCGAAAAACTCAAACGCCACCGTTACCATCGCCCACTCGCGTTCGAAAGACCTGCCTGCCATCTGCCGCCGCGCCGACATCCTCATCGCCGCCGTGGGCCGTCCGGAGATGGTAAAGGCGGATTGGGTGAAACCCGGCGCGGTAGTCATCGACGTCGGCATCAACCGCGTTCCCGACCCCTCTAAAAAATCCGGCCATCGCCTCACCGGCGATGTCGATTACCCGGAGGTCGCGCCCCGCTGCTCCGCGATCACGCCCGTCCCCGGCGGGGTAGGCCCCATGACCATTGCCATGCTGATGAAAAACACCCTGCAAGCCGCGCGGCAGATCGGATAAGCGCGTTTCGTTTCCCCGCTTGCAATCTTCCTCCGCACGCGGAAAACTCCCGTATCACCTGCTTGTCCAATTTCCCCAAAAAAGCTCACAAAAACCGAAATGATCCGCAAACTGGCCTTCTTGCTCACCCCCCTCGTTCTGGGAGCGCTCCCAGCCTATTCGCAGGCCGTCGAGGTCAACGGCATCGCCGCCAAGGTGAACGGCAGCGTGATCACCAAGAACGAGGTGGCCTTCATGCTGTCGCCGCTTTACGCACAGCTCGTGACCCAGTTCCCCAGGCGCGGCGTGGAGTTTGAGAAACAGTTCGCTGAGGCTCGCGAAAAGATCCTCCAGGAACTCATCGACCGCCGAATCATCCTTGACGAATTCAAGCAGATCGGCGCGAACATCCGCCCGCACCTCATCGACGAGGAGGTCAAGCGCCAGATCCATGAGCTTTACAATGGTAACGAGGCGCTTTTCCGCGAGGAACTGAAAAAGTCCCGCATGACGATGGATGGCTATCGCGAGATGACACGCGAGAAGATGGTCGTCCAAGCCATGCGTGCGCAGCAGTTTTCCGACGCCCCCCCACCGCTGCCAAACGAAATCCAGAACGAATACAACGAGGTGAAATCCACCCTGCGTGATGTCACCAAGGACAAAATCTCCTTCCGGAAAATTTTCATACCCGCCACCGACCCGGAGAACCCCGCGGCAACCCCGGGAACCCAGCTTGCCCTGGCCGAGGATGTCGCGAAGCAGGCCAAGGAAGGCAAATCGTTCGAGGAACTTGCCAAGGCCTACTCAAAGGATGCGTTCGCCGATGTGGGCGGGCTCCAGGAAAACCTGCCTCGCACCGACCTTTCGCCGGAATTCTCAGCCATTCTTTTCGACGCGCCTGAAAACCATGCGATCGGCCCTCTGCTCGATCCCCGCGGTTTCACGATCGTATGGATCACCGCCAAATCCCCGGGACCCGAACCCGGGCTGGCATCCGTCCGCCCCATGATCGAGGAGCGTGTCCGCCGCAAGAAAACCTCCGCGCAGTATGATCGTTGGATTGAGTCTTGCCGCAAGCGGGCTATGATCGTCAGATCCGAAAACTGAAAGTTTACCGCAACAAAACAAAGGCCAAAGACCCTACGCATGGAAGAACGCTACGAAATCAAGGCTAAGATCGGACAGGGCGGACTCGGGTCGGTCTATCGTGCCCAGGATGTCCGCATGAACCGCGAGGTGGCGATCAAGCGAATCATCGCAAACACCGACGATGCGACGATCCCCCTGGAGGCAACGCGCCAACTCATCCAGGAGGCCGGTGCCCTGGCTTCCCTGCAGCATCCGAACATCGTGACAGTGTATGATGTTGGCAGCGATGACGACGGTCCTTTCGTGGTGATGGAACTCCTTACAGGCGACACAATCGAGGATGCCATCATGAAAGCTTCCTTTACATGGGCGGATTTCCGCCAGCTTGCGATGCAAACCATGGAGGCGCTGATCGCCGCCCAGGAACTCAACATGGTTCACCGTGACCTGAAGCCCAGCAACATCATGCTGACGTGGCTGCCGTCCGGCAAAGTCCAGGTGAAAATCGTCGATTTCGGACTGTCCAAGCTTTCCCCCCAGCCCTCCCTGCAGACCATCGACCAATCGGATGGTGTGTTTGGATCCATCTATTTCATGGCGCCCGAGCAATTCGAGAGGGTTCCCATTGATCTGAAGGTCGACCTCTATGCGGTCGGTTGCGTTTACTATTACGCCCTAACGGGAACGTATCCTTTCGACTCCGATACAGCTGCCGGCGTCATGGCTGCGCATCTGCAGCACCACGTCACCCCCATCCACGAAGTCCGCGAAGGCATTCCGATGTGGGCCTGCGACTGGATCATGTGGCATATAAACCGCCAACCCTCGGATCGACCGGCATCAGCCCGTGAGTCTTTGCGTGTGTTTGTCGAGAATGACGAACAAACTTCACCACCTCTCAGCACGGGGATGCCGGCGATGGTGGCCGAACAGCCCAAACGACCGCGCCTCGTGATCCCTGGCTCGGCTCCTGTTCCAGATCTCATCGCAGAGGTGCCATCGACCCAGTCTCTCAAGACGGCATCCATGCCGAAACCCCTGGCACCGCCCGTCGGATCGAAACCCAGCATCCACATAACGGGACAGGTTCTCCAGTCCGCCGCTCAGGAAGACGTGCAGGCAACACCTGAGGAGGCGCCCGCCGAACCGCCCATTCCGACTCTTGAAGTGGTGAAACCCGCCTCCACCATCTTGCAGCGCGCGGTGACGCCGGTCGCCCCCCCCGCAGCGATTCCCATTTCCAGGCCCAAGCTTGCAGCCATCGCAAAACCTGCGCCGAGTCCAATTCCCACCTCTGAGCTCGGCTCGATTCCGGATGCCGTCCCGGTCGTTGCAGCACCTAGGAAGAAAGGCCTGTCCAACGGAGTGAAGACACTCATCGCCGCCATTCTTGGCATTCTTGCCGTAGTCATGGCTGTTTTTTTGCTGAAAAAAAGCGGGGAAAACGCCGAAGCAAAGCTGTACAACGAGATGATCGAACAGGTTGCGAAACCTGACGCCAAGGAAGTTCCCGTGGACAAACGCAGGCTGGATATCCTGCTCCGCACCGCCACCGACGTGGGCGCCAACGATAAACGCGCGGCGATCTACATGGCACTCTATCTCGCGAAATCGACCGACGGCACGGATGTGGACGCGCGTATCGTGGAATGCGCCACCACCCAGGAGATGGTTCCCAACATCAGGGTTGTCCTGATCCGGGATGTCCTTCGCAAGAGAAACAACCCTGCCATCATCGGCACCTTGATGAAATTCGCCCGTTCCACCAAAGATGTTCAGGCCTCTGAAGCTGCCATCCAGGCCACCCGTTTCATGGCAGAAGACAGTCATTTCGCTGAGTTTCTCGAGATCATCAAAACCTCCAAGGAAACAACCATCATTACAGCGGCTGAGGGTAACGCTGCGCAAATCATCGAAAAAAGCCAATCCAAGCCCGCTTTGGCCACTGCCATTTCCGCCGCGTATGACTCCGCTCCGAACGATGTGGTGCGCCACACCATGCTTAGGCTGATCGGACGCATCGGCGGGGATAAGGCCCTCGAATTGGTGCAAAAGAACCTCGATAGCGCCAAGAATGAGGATAAGGTCGCCGCAATCGTCGCCTTGGGCGTATGGGGTGACCGGGGCGGTTATACCACGCTGATCGGATTCCTGAAAACGGCCACGGATCTCACAATCCGCAACCGCGCCTTCAATTCCGCCTTCGATTACACCGCCAGGAGCGAGACTCAGATTCAGGAAAATTGGACTCTGCTCAGCGCGGAGGCGAAAACACAGGAAGAGCAAAAAAAGCTGATCCTTGGATTGGTAAACGTGAAACCCGCAGCGTGGTCTTACGCCATCATCCAGAAATTTGCCGACAGTTCGCAATACGAAGAGGTGAAAGATCTGGCCTTGCGCGCGATCGACAAGCTGAAGGATATCGAAAGCGTCCAGGGCAGCGGCGAAGACGAGGAGTGATCCTTGACCCGTCACCCTGCTTGCGGCATTCCCTCCGAACGCATGTCACTCACCCCGGAACAACAGCTCGGCCAACTCACGGCGGGCGCCGCGAAAACCCTTTCCGAAAAGGAGCTCCTTGAGAAACTGAGCCTCGGTCGCCCGCTGCGCATCAAGCTCGGAGTCGATCCCACCGCGCCGGACATTCACTTCGGCCACACGGTCGTCATCGAGAAACTCCGCCAGTTCCAAATGCTCGGCCACCAGGCTGTCCTTCTCATCGGGGATTTTACAGCCACCATCGGCGATCCCTCGGGTCGCTCCGTCACCCGCCCGCCGCTCACCCGCGATGAGGTCTTGTCGAACGCCGCCACCTACACCGAGCAAGCCTTCAAGATCCTCGATCGCTCGAAAACCGAGATCGTTTACAACGGTGATTGGTTCCGGAAAATGAGCTACGAGGAAATCCTCAAGCTCAACGCCCGCGTCACCCTCCAGCAGATGCTCCAGCGCGAGGACTTTCGCAACCGCCTTGATTCCGGCCAGGAAGTCCGCCTCCACGAGCTCCAATATCCCGTCATGCAGGGCTGGGATTCCGTCGAGATCCGCGCCGATGTCGAACTCGGCGGCACCGACCAGCTTTTCAATATCCTCGTCGGCCGCGACATGCAGAAGGCCGAGGGTCAGCCCCAGCAGGTGGTCATGGTCATGCCGCTCCTCGAGGGACTCGACGGGGTGAAGAAGATGTCGAAATCCTACGGCAACTACATCGGCGTCTCCGAGCCGCCGCAGGAAATGTTCGGCAAGATCATGTCCGTCTCCGACGAACTCATGGATCGCTACTACCTGCTCCTCCTCGGGGAAAAACGCGATCCCTCCTCGCATCCCATGGATTCTAAGAAGTCCCTCGCGGAGAAACTCACCGCCCGCTACCACGGCGCGGAGGCGGGCACGGCTGCGCGGGAGGATTGGGACACGCGTTTCTCCAAGAAAGACCTCACCGCCGCTGAGCTCCCGGAAATTAGCGTGCCTGCCGATTCCACCGTCCTCAGCCTCACCGCCTACGCCTTCCTCACCGCCTTCGGCATCGAGAAATCGAACGGCGAGCTTCGCAAGCAGTTCATCCAATCCGGCTCCGTCCAGCTCAACGGCGAGAAACTCACCGATCCCGCCGCGTCCGTCGCCACGCAGCCCGGCGATGTCCTGAAACTTTCCAAGAAACACGCCGTCCGCCTGAAATAAAAATCCCGCCTTAACCGTTTATTAACCGTTTAACAGCAACCATGAAACCGATCCTGACCCTCGCTCTTCTCGCCTCCCTCGCATCTGCGGAGGAAACCCAGCTCTTCAACGGCAAAGACCTCACCGGCTGGGAAGGCGACGCGAAATTCTGGTCCGTCCAGGACGGCGCCCTCACCGGGAAATCCACTCCCGAGAACCCCGTTCCCCATAACACCTTCATCATCTGGAAAGGCGGCGAGGCTTCCGATTTCACCCTCACGCTCAAGTTCAGGATGACGCCGGGCGACGACAAGAAATACACCAACAGCGGCATCCAATACCGCAGCAAGGTGATCGACGCGGAGAAGTTCATCGTGGGCGGATATCAGGCGGATTTCGAATACGGCGACAACTATAGCGGCATCCTCTATGAGGAAAAGGGCCGCGGCATCCTCGCCCAGCGCGGCGAACAGGTCCTCATCTCGCAGGGCGACACGCCCGCCAAGCCGAAGCTGGAGGTCACCGGAAAAACCGGCGACAGCAAGGAGATCCAGGCCGCCATCAGGAAAGACGACTGGAACGAATTCAAGATCGTCGCGGCAGGCGCGAACGTGAAGCAATACATCAACGGCCTCCTCACCGTCGATGTCACCGACAACACCGCCGAGGCTCCCAAGACCGGCGTCATCGCGCTCCAGATGCATGCCGGCCCGCCGATGAAAGTCCAATTCAAGGACATCGTGCTCACCAAAAAGTGATATCTACTTGCCAATCTACCGTTGGTAAACGGCTATGGCTGCGGGTGGCATGCGGTGAAACCCGAAAGTTTTCCGGTTCCATGATTTTCCGGAACAATAAGGGCATCGTTGTTAACGGGGACTCGTTGCCTGGTTGTAGGCAAACGTAACTCCTATCAGCTCCCAGTCACAGGATCTTATCGGCCAGAACCCGCACTGATCCTATCCCGTGCAATCCTACTTCTTGAGAAAGTTGAGACTGGCCGCACCCATTCCCGGTCATTTTTATCGGTGAATCAGCCGTGAATTTGCCACTGCGTGACGTGCGCCGTGAATCGTCGTTATGTATTCGGGGACAGTAGCCGGAGTCCAAGTTGCCGATATGGCCGTCTTAGAATGCGTGGCTTCGGACAGCGGGGGTGACCTGTGCGCTGATGCCGGCGCGATCCCCGTCGATCTGCGGGCCGTTGAAGGTGAAGCTCGGGCTGACCCCGCCGAAGAAGCACGAGTCCCTGGATCGGGTGCTGTCCAAGTAAAGCGCATGACCTCGGCCTAAGGCGTTTTTTCCAAAAAGCGCATGCATTACGGTCTTTGTAAGACTTTTGAAACCACTTCTAGGCTTGACAAGGTATTACAGCTCCGTTGACATGCGCCGCAGGCGAATAAAGCCCGCATTTCTCGATCTGAGGCTCCCCATTCCGTAATCTGCAATCAGTTACCAGCCTTTTTAATCCATATCAACAAGCCTAATGGACATCACATCACCTATTTGGTATTTCGCTTACATTACCGTTTTGATCGGGTTGGCCGGTTACGGCTCGCATCGCCTCACGATCATTTTCCTCTACCTGAAGCACTCGCGCAACAAGCCTGTGCCGTTGCGGGAATTCGAGGAACTGCCGCTGGTGACCATCCAGCTCCCTGTTTTCAATGAGATGCACGTGGTGGATCGCCTTTTGGATTCCGTCGCCAAGATCGATTATCCCAAGGACAAAATCCAGATCCAGCTTCTCGACGACTCCACGGATGGCACCGTGGAAATCTGCCGCTCCGGGATCGCGCGCCTCGTTGCGCAGGGCTTTGATGCCGAGCACATCCATCGCACGGACCGCACCGGCTACAAGGCGGGTGCCTTGGAAAACGGCACTCTTTATGCGAAGGGTGAGTATCTCTTCATTCTTGATGCCGATTTCGTCCCGAACGCCGATGTCCTCAAGAAGACGATCCATTATTTCTCAGATGATAAGATTGGAATGATACAGACCCGCTGGGGTCACCTGAACCGCACCTACAACGTCCTCACCCGCATCCAGGCGATGTTCCTCGACGGGCACCTTGAACTCGAACAGACCGCACGCAACCGTTCCGGACGCTTCTTCACCTTCAACGGCACAGCCGGCATCTGGAGGAAATCCTGCATCGCCGATGCCGGCGGCTGGGAGCACGATACCCTCACCGAGGACATGGATCTCAGCTATCGCGCTCAGCTGAAGGGGTGGCGCTTCATTTTCCTCAACGATGTGGAAACGCCCGCCGAACTTCCCGTGGACATGGACGGATTCAAGAGCCAGCAGCACCGCTGGACGAAGGGTTCCATTCAGGTTTGCAAAAAGGTGCTGCCCGCCATCTGGAAGAGCAAAGTGCCCCTGTTCGTGAAAATGGAGGCCACCGCCCACCTCACCTCGAACTTCGCCTACCTGCTCCTGATCTGCCTCTGCTTCCTGATCTACCCGAGCCAGCATGCCCATCCCGATTTCGGGGCGCTCACCTACTACATCATCAACATACCCATCTTCTTCTTCGCCTCGGTCTCGGTGCTGCTGTTCTATCTCACATCACAGAAGGCGCTCCGCCCTGACACATGGTGGAAGGAAATCCCTTACCTCCCTCTGCTTCTCGCACTCGGCATCGGGATGTCGATCACCAACGCGAAAGCCGTGATCGAGGCGCTTTGCAACCATCAGACGGCCTTCATCCGAACGCCGAAATACGGTGTAGAGCTGAAAAATTCGGATTGGAAAAAGAGCAGCTACAAGGCGATGAAAACCCTTACGCCGTTCGTTGAGTTCCTATTCGGCTGTTTTTTCCTTTTCGTGGTCATTGAGGCGGCGATGCAGGGACGCTGGTCTTCCGCGATCCTCCTGCTTCCATTCCCGATCGGGTTCTTCTACACATCCACCGCATCACTGGCACGAATGCTGCCTTCCGTTTCCAGTCCCAAATCCGTCGAAACGCCAGCCACCAACCTTTCCGATCCACACTGACCCATGAAAAGAGGTATCACCCGCCTTCTTCTCCCCCTCATTAGC
The DNA here is from genome assembly GCA_027485615.1 of Verrucomicrobiaceae bacterium. Taxonomy (GTDB): domain Bacteria; phylum Verrucomicrobiota; class Verrucomicrobiia; order Verrucomicrobiales; family Akkermansiaceae; genus Luteolibacter. The sequence goes on along the minus strand of JAIXQS010000073.1, from coordinate 44,934 downwards.
ATTATCCCGTTCCTGAACAGTTGCGGCCCCTCCTTCGACAGCAGCAACAAGATGATCGTCAGTGTTCGTGACCAGAAAATGCTGCTTGTCCGGGACGGGCAACCGATCAAGGCCTACAAAATCTCCACTTCCAAATTCGGCCTCGGTGACCAGCCCGGCTCCAACCGCACCCCGCTTGGAAAGATGAAGGTCGCAAAGAAAATTGGTTCCGGATCCCCTCCAGGCGCGGTTTTCAAGAGCCGCCGCCCCACCGGCGAGGTGTTAAAGCCGAACGCACCGGGGCGTGATCCGATTGTCAGCCGCATCCTGTGGCTGGCTGGAACGGATTCAAACAACCGCAACGCTTTCCGCCGTTTTATCTACATCCATGGGACTCCTGAAATGAACCGTCTCGGAACGCCTGCCTCCTATGGCTGCATCCGCATGGGATGCCGCGACATCGTGGATCTTTACGACCGTGTGGGGCAGGGCGCGGACGTCTATGTAGTGCGCGGTTCACTACCTGCCTCGGTCGCTCCCAAGAATAACAACATCGTCGCCCGTTGAGCGCGGTTTTTCCGAAAACATCAGCTTGACACAAATATCCCACCTCCTCTAGCATCCCGCCCCCATGAATACCCACACGGGGCAAGACAAAACGAATTTTTAATACCATGGCCAACCATAAATCCTCAATCAAGCGCAACCGCCAGACCGTCGTACGTACCGAGCGCAACCGCGCCGAGAAATCCCGCATGAAGACGGTCCGTAAGAAAGCCATCGCCGCGATCGGCTCCGGCGACAAGGACGCAGCCGCCAAAGCGGCTTCCGAGTTCTCCTCCGTGGTGGACAAGGCGGCCAAGCGCAACCTGATCCATCCGAACAAGGCGGCGAACCTCAAGAGCAAGACCGCAAAAGCGCTTGCCGCGATCGCCTGACCGGCATTTTCGGCTCCGGGGTTTTCCCGAAGAAACACAAGCGGGCCGGACAACCGGTGCCGCTTTTTCCTTGCCCCAGCCATGCAGACACCACCACCCAACCGCGCGGAAACCGCAGCTAAGATCGCCTCGAACCCCTCGAATTATAAGGTTTGCGAGGGTTGCGATTCGATTGTTGGGAAAGCCACCGCGATCTGCCCGAACTGCCATAGCTTCCGTTTCGATGCGGAGCTCCATTCGGTGGTGACGCATGCAGTCTTGCTCGGCAGCCGCGAACAGCGCTCCGTTACGGCGGATGACCTTTTCTGAGTCGGCTTCTAACAAGCTTTTTTCGTTGCTTCGGGCTCGCGCAGGGAGAGGATCATTTCATATGAAACTCAAGTTTTGCGGAGCGGCGGGAACGACCACGGGCTCGCAGCATCTGCTGGAAATCAACGGCAAGCGCATCCTTCTGGATTGCGGTCTCTACCAAGGGCATCGCAAGGACGCGTATGAGATCAACTGCTGCTTCCCTCACTTCGATCCCGCGTCGGTGGATGTGGTGGTGCTTTCCCACGCGCACATCGACCATAGCGGAAACCTGCCGAACCTTTCCAAGAAGGGCTTCAAGGGATCGGTCTTCGCCACCAACGCGACCCGTGACCTGTGCCAGATCATGCTCCGCGATTGCGCCCGCATCCAGGAAAGCGACATCGACTGGCTCAACAAGCACCGCGTCCGGAAGGGTCTGGATCAGGTGGAGCCGCTATACGATGAAATCGACGCCGAGAAATGCCTGAGGCAGTTCGTCACCATCGGTTACGAAAGGCCCATCATGATCTCCGACGGGGTGGAACTCACTTTTGTCGATGCAGGGCACATTCTTGGCAGTGCCCAGATCATCCTCGACGTCACGGATCAGTCCGACTCCAGCAAGAAGCGTTTCCTTTTTTCCGGAGATGTGGGCAGGGGCAACAACGAGGTGCTGCGCGATCCCGTGCCGGTGGAGGATGTCGATTTCCTCCTGATGGAAAGCACGTATGGGGGCCGCGAGCACGACATGGCGCCGGGCATCGACGACCGCTTTGCCGATGTGATCCGGCAGGCCGTGAGGCGCGGAGGCAAAATCCTCATCCCTGCCTTCGCGGTCGAGCGGACACAGCAGATTCTCTTCTACCTCAACGATCTTCTTCTCAAAAACCAGATCCCGCACATCCCCGTCTACGTGGACAGCCCGCTTGCTGTGAGCGCCACCGAGATCTACCGCCTGCACCCCGAGTCATTCAGCGACGAGGTCTATCGCACGCTCTTCGAGAAGCAGAACCCGTTCGGCTTCGAGGAGCTGACTCTCGTCCGTTCCGTCAAAGGCTCCAAGGAACTCAACGACATCGAGGGAGTGGCGATCATCATTTCCGCCTCCGGCATGTGCGAAGCCGGACGCATCCTCCATCACCTCCGCAACAACATCGAGAACCCAAAGACGACCATTCTTTTCGTCGGCTACTGCGCCGAAGGGACCCTGGGCAGGAAAATCCGCGACGGCGCGAAGGACGTCAACATCCTCGGCGACACTTTCCATGTACGCGCGCACATCGAGACCATCGACTCCTTTTCCGGCCATGCCGACCACTCGGAGCTGCTCGATTACTACGCTCGCATCACCGGCCCTAAGACCAGGACATGGCTTGTCCATGGCGAACCCGATTCCGCCCAAAGCCTCCAGGCCGCCCTGAACGGCGCGGGCGGTAACGTCGGGATCGGAAAGCTGGGCTCGGAAACCGAATTCTGAGCCGGATATTGCGGACAAAGTCGGGCTTGATATCGTGATCTGATCCGATTCAGACTGCCGCCCCTTTCGCAGGGGAAAACATCATGTCAGCCAACCAGGAAATACGGGTCTTCGCCCCCGCCACCGTCGCCAACGTCGCCTGCGGATACGATGTGCTCGGCTTCGCCATCGACTCGCCAGGCGATGAGATCGTCGTCCGCAATTCCAACAAACCCGGCCTCCAGATCACCAAGATCACTGGAGATGGCGGGAAGCTTCCCAAGGAGCCTTCGCAGAACACGGCAGGCGTGGCCGCTCTCGATCTCCTCAAGCACCTCGGTATGCTGGATCGCGGCATTGAGATGGAGATCCACAAGAAAATGCCCTTCGGCTCCGGCCTCGGTTCTTCGTCCGCCTCGGCGGTGGCGGGCGCCTACGCGGTCAACAAGCTCATCGGCGAGCCGCTTTCGAAACGCCAGCTCCTGCCTTTCGCGATGGCCGGCGAGGCCTCGGCGGACGGCGCATGGCACGCGGACAACGTCGGTCCCTGCCTGCTTGGCGGCATCGTTTTCATCCGCTCCAACGAGGAACTCGACATCGCCCAGATCCCCGCGCCCGCGAACCTATGGGCCGCCGTCGTGCATCCGGATATTGAAATCCTGACCAAGGTCGCGCGCGAGATCCTCCCCAAGGAAATCCCGCTCGTGAACGCCACCCAGCAGATCGGCAACCTCGGCGGCCTCATCCTCGGCCTGATCCAGGAAGACTACGGCCTCATTTCCCGCTCCATCCACGACGTGATCGCCGAGCCGCGCCGCCAGAAGCTCATCCCCGATTTCTACAAGGCGAAACGCGCGGCCCTCGGCGCAGGAGCGCTCGGTTTCTCGATCTCGGGAGCCGGCCCCTCCGTCTTCGCGCTCTGCGAGGGCGAGGAAATCGCCCGCAAGGTCGGAGCAGCAGTGGAAAAGGTCTTCACCGCCATCCCCGTGAACTGCCAGGTTCACGTCTCGAAGATCAACCCGCGCGGTGTGCATGTGGTGAAGTGAATCTCGCGTGAAATACCACTCCACCAACAACCTCTCCCATCAGGTCGGTCTCAAGGAAGCGATCCTGCGCTCGCTGCCGCCGGACAACGGGCTTTACATGCCGAACACGCTGCCGGCTCTCGGCTCGGACTTCTGGGGGAAATGGCGGGATCTTTCGTTCGGGGAAATCGGCTTCGCCGTCGCGGGCGCATTTTTCGGCGAGGACGTGCCGGAGGAAAACCTGCGCGAGATCGTGGACGGCACGCTGGCCTTCGAGGCACCCGTCGTCACCCTCGCGCCCGGCGATCACATCCTGGAGCTTTTCCATGGGCCGACACTGGCGTTCAAGGACTTCGGCGCGCGCTTCATGGCGCGGCTGATGGCGCATCTCACTCGAGGTGAAAACCGCGAACTCACTGTCCTTGTCGCCACTTCCGGGGACACCGGCGGCGCGGTGGCATCCGCTTTCCACAACGTCCCCGGCACGCGGGTCATCATCCTGTATCCGAAGGGCAAGGTCTCCGGCCTCCAGGAAAAGCAGCTCACCGCCCTTGGCGGAAATATCACGGCGCTGGAAATCGAGGGCACCTTCGACGATTGCCAGGCGCTGGTGAAGAAAGCTTTCCTGGAGCGCGAGGTCGCCGAGCGCATGAACCTCACCTCCGCGAACTCGATCAACCTCTCCCGCCTCGTCCCGCAGAGCTTCTACTACATCCACGCTGCACGGCAGCTCTCCGAAGGCGTGGAGCCCGTCTTCGTGGTGCCTTCGGGGAACTTCGGGAACCTCACCGCCGGTCTGCTCGCGATGAAGCTCGGCCTGCCCGTCCGGCATTTCCTCGCGGCCACGAACCGCAACGATGTGGTGCCCGCGTATCTGGAAACCGGCACCTACACGCCGCGCCCCAGCGTCGCCACGATCTCGAACGCGATGGATGTCGGCGCGCCTTCGAACTTCGTCCGCATGTCCACCCTTTTCGGGAACTCATGGGATGCGATGAAATCCGCCGTCAGCGGGATGAGCTTCGGCGACGAGGAAACCCGCGCGGCGATCCGCGAGATGAAAGCCCTCCACGGCTACGAAGTCTGCCCCCATACCGCTGTCGGGTGGCTTGCGGCGAAACAATGGCATTCCACCCATCCCGGCAGTTCAACCATCACTCTTGCAACAGCACATCCCGCGAAATTTCCGGACGTCATGGATGAGGAACTCGGAAAAGGCATGGTGGAAATTCCCGAGCGTCTCGCCATCCTCGCCGACAGGGAAAAGATGGCCACGACCCTGCCGAAGGACTGGGAACCGTTCCGCGACTGGCTCGCCGCAAACATCGCCTGAATTCGCGCCGTTTCCTCAGCGGAACAGCGAATCGATCCCCATCGCGGATTTCCGCATGAACTTGGGCATGGCCTTGGGGTCGCGCGGCTTGAAGAGGCGGAAAAGGTAGCCGATGAGGTGGAGGGTGAAGAGGTGGTCGATGACGCGGTAGCCGCGCTTTTTCCGCAGGAGCAAAGAGGCTGCCCAGGAGAGCGTGCGGCGCTTCACCTTGAACGGCTCGAACGAGACCTTGATCCGGTAGCGCTCGCGTGCGGTGGCGGGGTAGCGCTTCTTGTATTCCTTTTTCGCGCCGCGGATGCGCTCCGCCAGCTCCTCGTCGAAGGGTAGGAAATAATAGCGCCGCGCGAGCAGCAGCATCGCGAAGAAATCCCGCATGTGCTCTATGTCCGCCACGGGCAGCTCCGCCTCACGTGCGAGGCGGATCATATCCGGGAAAAGGGTGGCCGCACCCTCGCCGGAGCGCAGCGCGCGCTCGGGATCCGGGACGAAGTGGCGGAGGGTCTTGGAGACGGCGTGGTTGATGAAAAGGCAGTCCCAATAGACGTTGAGCAGCGGCGGGATGCGGACGCGGCGGAAGAAGAGCTTCTGCCGCGCGAAGTCCTCGATGTAGAGTAACTGCAACACTAGCGTGTCGGCGTGTCGCAGGAGCTGGAGGGTGGCGGGCGCGCGCTCCTCGCCCACCGTTTCCGTCACGGATTGCTCGACGCTTTTGCGGTAGCGGAAAATGTGGATTGCGGCGGCGGCGTTCAGGCGGATCCAGGTGTCCGGGTGCTTGTTTCCCGGCAGGAAGGCAAGCCGCCGGAAGCGGTGCCAGCCGCCCGTCTGGCACCACACGGAGATGCCCGCCATATTCTCCGCCGTCTCCAGCTCACGGGCGAAGGCCTCGCACGCGCTGCCGATGTAGGACGGGTATTCGCCTGCGCCCTCGTACTCGCGCCGCGCCTGGAGCTCGATGATCTTGCGCTGCTTCACCCGGAAGAAGGCCTTGTTCAGCGGCAGGTGGCGGAAGAAATCGCTCTCGCCGTGCTTCATGGAGACGATGAAATTCAGCGAGTCCATCCCCTCCAGCGTCTCGGCCAGCGTGCCACGGTGCCAGATGAGATCGCCGATATGGTGCGCGCCCACCGTCCAAGTCCGCAGGATCAGGGTCTTGCCGCGCGAGTCGAAGGCGGGCATGAGTTTCCGCAAAAGGCGGTTCGTCTCCCTCGGATCGCGCAGGTGGAGGCGGGTGCGGATCGGGTCTTTCACATCGTTGCCGTCGCTCTCGCCGATGCGGAGGATGAGGCCGGAGAGCTGCGGGAAATCGTCGAGGATGCCTTCCACCAGGGAGAGGTAGTAGGCCTCCAGCTTCGCGGTGTCGTTTCCGAAGGCCGCGTCGAGCGCCGGGGTCAGCGGCAGGATGTCGGATGTCAGGAAAACCTTCAGCCCGAACTCATCGGCCAGCATGTCGAAGAGCCGCGCGAAGCGTTTCCTGAACACCGCGATGTCCGCTGCGATCCCGGGCTCGTGCATGGGGTGCATGGCGAGGTGCGCGAGGTCGTCGAGCGTGACCGCGTTGTAACCCAGCGCCGAGACTTCCGCCGCGAAGGCGCGCATGTCCGTCTCGATCTCCGACCACTGCCCCTCCACGCCCTCGCCGCAGGTTTTGAGATGGGTGAAAGGGATTTTCGACCAGTTGATCCGTTGCTTCGAGTAGCCCCGGAAGAACGGGCCGATGGCATCTATGAGGAAAAGCTCCATGAAGTCGGAGCTGTGGATAAGCGGGAAAGCGCCTGGTGGGGAGTGGCGCTCGGTGACGGGGTTGTCACATTTGAAAGCACGAGGGGAAGAGCGGGGGAGTGGGGGAAAATGGGATGTTTATGATTTTTAGGTTGTCAAAGCCGGGGGCGGGAGACTTACTCGCCTCCCGCCCGCAAGGGCGTTGTGAGGCCCGATAGCTCAGTTGGTAGAGCAGCGGATTGAAAATCCGCGTGTCGCTGGTTCGAATCCGGCTCGGGCCACCACTCCCCCCTTTTGTCGGGGGATTTTTTTTCTTGAAGACCCACAGGAAACCAACCCCCTTTGCCCTGTTACGGGCGGGATGGTGGTTACGGTTGCAAGCTATAAGCAGGGTGCCCCTGAATCTGAACCTGATCGTCCCGCTCTCGGAACTGATGTCACCCAAGTCGCGCTTCCGCGCTCTTGCGAGGACGATATGAGGGCGGCTTTTGCGGGTAGCTTTCAGGGCGAGGTTTTGAACCCGTGCTTGGGCACCAGGATTTCCTCTTTCTGTTTCTTTGGCAGGCAGAGCAGCGCCTCGCTGATGAGGAAGAAGAGGACGGCAAGGAGGAAGGCGCGCCACATGTCGGTGGAGAGGGAGGGATCGGCGGATTGGCCTACCTGATCCAGGAGACGGTAGTCCGTGCCTTCGAGCATGGCGTCGAGGTTTACCTGGGTGACGATCTGGAGATCGTCTTCCAAGAGCGGGCGGTTCACGGCGACGAGGCGCTCGCCGAGGCGGAAGACACCGGCGTCGTGGGGGGAGTTTTCCTGCGAGAAATCATCCAGGCGGGTGCGGGTTTCGCCGGGGGCGAGGCTGGCGGCTTCGGTGGCGATTTCGGCGAGATAGGAGGAATCGAAGCGATCCGCGCCGAGGGCGAGGATGCGTTGGGCGGCGGGGAGGAGCACGTCCGCGTCACCGAGGTTCGACCATGTGTAATCGGGTATGGAGCCGAGGAACCAGAGGGTGCCGCGATCTACGATTTTCCTGGTAATAAACGGCTCGCCGTCTTCCCAGCGGGCGAGGGGAGCGGAGTCACCGGCGGGGATGGCGCGTTTGATCGCACGGAGACGCTCGGCTGGGATGGGTGTGCTGTCGATGCCGTCGCGCAGCGGGCCGTCGGTTTTGTTCCAATCCTGGAGGATGAAAAATTTCCCCTTCTCGGCCTCGGCGACGGGATCCCATTTCATGCCGAGAAAGGTCTCGCTGCCAGGCTCTGCGGTGGGCAGGCAGGCGATCTGGCCGCCGGCCTTCAGGAACGCTTCGAGGAGGGTTGCGTTGGCGGCGGTGGGCAGAGGAGCGGCCCAGAGGATCATCGAATAATCGGCGGTGGAGGTTTGCGCGAAGGCGGCGGGATCGATGCGCTCGGCTGTCTGCTTTTCGAAGCCTGGAGGCGCGGCGGCGAGAGCGAGGTAACCCGCGGATTCACCGGCGGGCGCGACGATGAGGGTTTTCACCTTGCGGGCGGGGCCGTAGGCGAAGAAGACCGCGTTGTCGCGCGCGTTACCGTCGGCGGGGATGGAAAGCCACCCGTGGCCGGATTCCGTTTCGTCCTTGATGGCGACGCGTTTCTGGAAACGCAGCGATTGGCCGGGGAGGGTGACCGTCTCGCCGGTGGCTGCGCCGTTCACGCTGACGGTGAGAGGCAGGTTGAGTGTGCCGCGGTTGTCATCGGAGCGGATGAGTTCGAGATCGAGCAGCAAGCCGTCCGATGAGCGGCGGCTGCCAAGGAGGCGGAGGGAAACGTTCGGGGCGGAGTCGCCGGTGAGCGAGAGAATGCGGAGGGCTGCCTTCTGTGGAAGGGCGTTGAGATTGGAGCGTGCGACCGCCCAGCGCTCGCTGTCGTCGGGGCGCCAGTTCGAGTTTTGGAGGTCGGAGGCGAGCCAGAGTTCCGAACGGCCGGAAGCGGTGGAGAGGGTTTCGGCGGCGGCGGAAACCAGCGCCGGGATATCGGCGGCGGAATCGGTGGCAGCGGTGGCGGATATCTCCGCGAGGACATCGGGGGAGGGGACTTCCTGAGCTTTTCCGGTGGCGCTGTCGATCAGGACGAGGCGAGGGTTGCCGATGTTTGCCATGGAGTCGCGGACTTTCTGGAGGACGAGCTCGCGCTTCGCCGCCTGGCCATCGCCGGAGCGGAGCTCCATGGAGGCGCTGCGGTCGAGGATGAGAACTACGGTATCTATCGTACCCGCGCCCCAGCCGAGCAGGCCGGAAACGACGGGTCGCGCGGCGGCGAATGCGAGCGCCGCGATTCCGAGCGCGCGGCAGGTGAGGATGAGGATGTGGCGGAGTTTCTTTTTCCCGCGCGACTCGCGGGTGGCTTTCAGGAGGAACTGCATCGCCGCCCACTGGACGGTTTTGTGGCGGCGCTTGTTGAGGAGATGGATGATGACCGGCACGCTCGCGGCGGCGAGAAACCAGAGGAGGAGCGGGGAAAGGAACGTCATTCGCAGGAAAGCCTAGACTTATAATTCCAAACTCCAAGAAAGAGATTTCCCGTCAGTGTTTGAGTAGCCTGGAGACCTCGGCGTGCAGCAGCCGGGCGGCGGCTTTGCGGTCCACGGGGAGGGGAGGGGCGTCGCCGATTGTCAGGTGGGCGGTGAGATTCGGGATTTTCGCGAGGCGGATGATGTGGGTTGAGAATGTGTGCTCGCCCCAATAGCAGACGTCGTTTTTCAGGTCGCCTGTGGTCGCTTCATAGGAAATCGCGGCGGGTGTGATGGATTTGCCGGATTCCATCGCGATCTGGAGAAGGGTGGGCTTGAAGGGGAGGACACTGGAACCATCCGAGCTGGTTCCTTCCGGAAAAAGGACGACGGGCAGGCCGGTTTCCATCGCGCTGAGGATTTCCGAGGAGGTTTCCACGGCGCTTGAGCGGCGGTTGCGGTCCGCGAGGATACAGCCTGCCGACCGGATCAGGAGGCCGATGACGGGCCAATTTCTCGTGTCCGATTTCGCGACGAAGACGAGCGGTCTTTGGGCACCGATGATGATCGTGTCCAGGTAGCCCAGGTGGTTGCAGACCATAAGTCCTTCGGCGGGAAACGTGCCTGAGAAGGTGACGTTTGTCTCAAGGGCGCGGAGCATGCGGCTGGCTTGCCGTTGCTGCCATTCGGCTTTTCCGGTGAGGGAGGAAGAAGGCCTGTCCACGGTGAGCCCGTAGAGGATGGACCAAGCGAGTTTGGTGAGCCTGCGGAGAGCTGTGAGGGATGCGATCAATCGGTTTTGAAAAAGTGTCGTTTGCCGGCGCGGGTCATGTTTTCCAAATCGAGGATGGTGAGGAAGTCGATCGTTTTGAAATCCGTATCCAGCGCCGGCGGCCCGGCGATCCATGCGCCCACCGCGAGGTAGGCGGCGAAGAGTTTCGGGGTCTTGGCGGTTCCCGAGGGAGCCGCAGGCCTAAGCATAACGTATTGGCCGATAGGGCGGGTCCGCAAGTGCGACGGCGCGAGGAATTTTCCGGTCAACTGTTCGTAGAGCCCCCAGCCTTCCTCGGGGCTTTGCGAGGTGAGCGAGCTGCAGCCGAGAAGATAGCGCGAGCCGCTGCCCTCCGCGTATTGGGCAATGCCGGTCCAGAGCAGATCCAGGACGGCGCGGTTCCGGTGGTCGGCGTGGATGCAGGCGCGGCCGAGTTCGAGGATTTCATGGCGCAGGGATTCGTAGGGCGAGAAATCGAATTCCGTGGCGCTGTAGTAGCCGAGACCGGCGGCGGCGATGGGGCCGGTTTGCAGGCGGTAGGTGCCGATCACTTCGCCGGTTTCCTGTTCCTCGATGATGAGGTGGTCGCACTGGGCATCGAAGGGATCCGCATCGAGGCCGCTGTCATCGGAAGAGGCTAGGCCTTCTCCGAGTTCGACATTGAAAACCGCGTAGCGCAGGCGCTGGGCGGAGCGGATGTCTCCGGCGTCGCGGGTGGTTCTGATCCTGTAGCGTGGGGGCGCCAGTGTTTGGGTCATTTGCCGATTTAGGCGAAAATGGCGGACGATCACACCCATGATTTCTGAACTTTTCGACACATTCGCGCCGTGCTCCGCGTTGTGGTTTCCGATCTCGATGGCCTCCGCCACTGCGAAACGAGTGTCTTGCAGGTGGTGAGGAGCGGGGTGTGCGGATGGTAGATGAAGTGGCTTCGGAGGTGAGGCCGTTGAGTTCGATGACGCGGATGCCTTCGCCGTGTTTCAGGGCCATTGCCAGGAAATTTGCTTTTGGGGTGAAGGCCGTTGAAAGAGCCGATGGCCGGACCGGAGGCGGGGAAAAAAGCGGATGCCATCTGGCCTACGGTTAAGGATAAAAGCACACGAACTTCTTCGGTTTCTAACAAACCGATCCGCGCTCAGTGCTTCGCTTTGGGGAGCCGCGCCGTGAGGAACTCGCGGAGCAGTGGCTCCAGCGGGGTGTCGGTGGTGACGAGCTGGTAGTCCGCGTTGGCGTCGTGGGCTTTGTCACGCACGTTTTTGAGGAACTCCCTGAGGGCGGAGTGGTATTCCTCCGCGATGAGGTTCGGCTCGGCGACGATGGCGGTGCCGTCCTCCAGATCGACGAAACGGTGGGGGCGGTCGAAGGTGAAGCCGATCTCCTGCGGATCCATGAGGTGGAAGAGGGAGATGTCGTGCTTGCGGTAGCGGAGGTGCTGGAGGGCTTCGGAGAGCTGTTCGGTATCGGTGAAAAAATCGGACAGGATGACGACGAAGGCGCGCTGGCCGATCTTTTCCGCGATGGTGTGAAGGGCGGGAATCAGGCCGGTTTCTCCGGATGGCTCGACTTTCTCGATCGTGGAGAAAAAGCGCTCCAAGTGCGCGGCGCGGCGGGAGGGCGGGACTTCAAGGTGGAGCTTGTCGGTGCAGATCGAGAGGCCGGCGGCGTCGCCTTGGTTCACGAATAGATACGCGAGCGAAGCGGCGATGCGGCGGGCGTATTCGATCTTCGTTTCCTGCCCGGGGCTGTGGAAATTCATGGAGCCGGAGGCGTCGATCACGAAGTAGGCGCGGAGGTTGGTATCGGCCTCGAATTCCTTGATGTAAAATCGGTCGGAGCGGGCGAAAGCCTTCCAGTCGAGGCGGCGCGTGTCATCGCCGGGGACGTATTTCCGATACTCCGCGAACTCGACCGAGGAACCGCGGTGGGGCGAGCGGTGCTTGCCCGCGACGTTGCCCATCATCGGAACACGGGACTCGATGGGGAGCGAGCCGAGGCGGGACAATAAATCGCTGTCGATGAAGGTGTGCATGCTTTAGAATCTAGAGGCCAGAAACCAGAGACCAGAATTTAGAGGCCAGAGGCCAGATAAGATTTTTGGGCAGAGTGTTATGGTTTTTGGGTTAGTTTTCCGATTAAGGCTCCTAGCATTTTGGAGATTTCGCGGGTCTCTTCGATCATATCGGCGGTTCCGGCGAAGGGTTCGGTTGCGAGTTCGCGGCTGACAGCTTGGTGGATCATGAGTTGTGTGCGGAGCTCGCCGCATGAACCTTTGCTGTAACTGAGGAAGCGTGAGAAATCGGCATCAGATGATCGCTCGGCTCCTTCGGCGATGTTTGAGGGTATCGAAATCGCGGAGCGGGTAATCTGATCTTTCAGGGCAAACTCACGTGTTTTTGAAGAAGCGACACAGACATCTACCGCCAACCTGCAACCCCTCTTCCACACCTCCAGGTTCTCGAAATTATGAGTCTGCATCTTCTCTACTTTCTAGTTTCTAGTTTCTGGATTCTGGATTCTGGATTCTGGATTCTTCATGCATCCGCCATTTCTCCGATGAGCTTCTGGATGATCTTCTTCGAGGTCATGCCCTGCGATTCGGCGGCGAAGTTGGTGATGACGCGGTGGTTGAGGACGGCGGGGGCGACGGCTTCCAGGTCTTCGAGGGAGGCCATGTAATTGCCGCGGAGGGCGGCGCGGGCTTTCGCCCCAAGGATGAGATATTGCACGGCGCGCGGGCCGGCTCCCCAGCCGACAGTGTCCCTGATCCACTGCGGGGATTCGGGTTGGCCGGGGCGGGTTCTGCGGACGATCTTGACCGCGTAGTCGTAGAGGTGATCCGGAACCGGCACGCGGCGGACGAGCTGTTGGAAGGCGATGATTTTTTCGCCATCGATGAGTTTGGAAAGCGCCTGCTTCGCGGCGCCGGTGGTTTCGCGGGCGATGCGTTTTTCCTCCTCGGCGGATGGATAGTCCACCTCGATGAGGAACATGAAGCGGTCGAGTTGCGCCTCGGGGAGCGGGTAGGTGCCTTCCTGCTCGATGGGGTTTTGGGTGGCGAGCACGAAGAACGGCGGCTGGAGCACGTAGGTCTTGCCGAGGACGGTGACCTTGTTTTCCTGCATCGCCTCAAGCATGGCGGATTGGGTTTTCGCGGGGGCGCGGTTGATCTCGTCGGCGAGCAGCAGGTTGGCGAACACGGGGCCTTGGACGAACTCGAACTCGCGCTTGCCGCCGGCGGACTCCTGGATGATGTCGGTGCCGGTGATGTCGGCGGGCATCAGGTCGGGGGTGAACTGGATGCGGTTGAAGGAGAGGTCGAAGGTCTGGGCGACGGAGGAAACGAGCAGTGTTTTCGCGAGGCCGGGAACTCCCATCAGCAGGGCGTGGCCGCGGGCGAAGAGGCAGATCGCGAGTTTCTCGATCACCTCATCCTGGCCGACAATGGTTTTCGCGAGTTCCGCGCGGAAGGCCTGGTAGGTTTTTCCCAGCTCATCAATGGCCGCAACGTCGTCAGGCGGGAGTTGGTGGGCGGAACTTCCCGATGTGGTGGGCTTGATGGCTTCTGCGGTGATTTCCTCGGGTGCTTCGGTAGTGTTATCCATGAATGCGGTGATGTTTGGCGAAAGCTAGATGGATAGGCCGTATTGTCGAGGCGGGATGCGGGTGAATGTGAAAGTGTGGCAGTGTTTGTGAGCGTTCGCGGAAAAAACGGTGCAGGGTGCGGTTTTTTCCATTTCCGGCTTGCCAGAGTTTGTTCTTCTGGTAAATCACCCGCCCCGCGGGGCTTCCGGTATGGATCGGTGCCCCGCATTTCACGAGAAATTCCGCACACCATGGCACGCATCCTAGGCATCGAAATCCCCAACGAGAAGCGCATCGAAGCTTCCCTCACCTACATGTTCGGCATCGGCCGCTCCCTTGCGAGCCGTGTTCTGGAACACGCCGGCATCGACCCGGACATCCGCACCGGACAGCTCAGCGAAGACCAATTGGTCAAGATCGCCCAGGTGATCCAAGCCGAACAGATCATGGTCGAGGGTGACCTCCGCCGCGAGCGCCAGGTCCAGCTCAAGCGCCTTACATCGATCAACTGCTACCGCGGTATCCGTCACAAGCGCAGTCTGCCATGCCGCGGCCAGCGCACCCGCACCAACGCCCGCACCCGCAAGGGCAAGAAGAAGACCGTTGGCGTTAAGAAGTAACTGGCCCGTTACGAAGTGATTTTCCGGCTGCCGGGAGGTAGCCGAACCATTCCCGACATATGTCCGAAGAAACAAACAACACAGAAGCTGAAGAAGTGGCGGTTCCCGCTGCCGAGGCCAAACCCGCAACCCCGGCTCCCGCTCCAGCGGCAAAACCGGATCAAGCATCCGCAAAAACGGATCAAGCCAAAAAGGCCGCACCTGCCGCTGAGGCACCTGCCACGCCTGCCCTTAATCCCGACGGCTCCCCGAAAAAGGAGCAGAAGAGGGATATCTTCGCCGAGATCGGCGGAGGCGAGGAGGAGATCAAGATCCACAAGGCAAAGGGATCCAAGAACGTCTCCCGCGGCATCGTCCACGTGACGGCCACTTTCAACAACACGCTCGTCAGCGTGACCGACGCCAACGGCAACTCCATCGGTTGGTCCAGCGCCGGCAAGATGGGCTTCAAGGGTTCCCGCAAAAGCACAGCCTACGCCGCGCAGGTGGTTTCCCAGGACGCATGCCGCCAAGCCATGGGTCACGGACTCAAGGAGGTCGATGTCCGCGTGAAAGGCCCCGGCTCCGGCCGTGAGTCCGCCGTCCGCGCCGTGCAAGGCCTCGGTTTGGAAATCCTCTCGATCCGTGATGTCACGCCGATCCCACACAACGGTTGCCGTCCGAAGAAAGCGCGCCGCGTTTAATCCAACACCTTAAACACCTAATTTTCACACATCATGGCACGCTACACAGGTCCCCGCACCAAACTTTCCCGCCGCTTCGGCGTCGCGCTTTTCGGCCCCTCCAAGTCCTTGGAGCGCCGCAACTTCCCACCCGGCCAGCACGGCGTCCGCGCAGGCCGCAAGAAGAAGTCCGAATACTCCGTCGCCCTCGGCGAGAAGCAGAAGCTCCGTTTCCAATACGGCGTCCTTGAGAAGCAATTCCGCGGATACTATGAGGAAGCAGCCCGCCGCCGCGGTGTCACGGGTATCATCCTCCTCCAGCTCCTCGAGTGCCGCCTCGACAACGTCTGCTACCGTGCTGGCTTCGGCAATTCCCGCCAGGCAGCCCGCCAGATGGTCAACCACGGTCACGTTCTCGTGAATGGCCGTTGCGTCGATATCGCCAGCTATCAGGTGAAGCCCGGCGACCATATCAAGGTCGGCGCCAAGCCTTCCTCGCAGCAACTCGCCCTCCGTATGCTCGATCTCACCCAGGCCGTCCCTTCCGTGGACTGGCTGGATGTGGATCGTGAGAAAATGGAAGCCACTGTTTCACGCGTTCCAGAACGCTCCGAGATCGACCCGCTCGTCAACGAGCAGCTCATCGTCGAGCTCTACTCCCGCTGATCCGATCAGTTCAGGATTTTTAAAAACGCCCGGAGGAAACTCCGGGCGTTTTTTTGTGGGAGAGCCGTGTCTTCGACCGGCTGTATGCTTTGGTTGTGTGAAGAAGCCGGCCGGAGGCACGGCTCTCCTTTATTCTTTCTCTGGAAGGAACGACCTCTTGCACAGCTCCGCATACTTTCCGTCGCGCGCGAGCAATTCGGTATGGGTTCCTTGCTCGATGACCTTGCCTTTTTCGAGAACGTAGATCTTGTCCGCGTTCTGGATGGTGGAGAGGCGGTGGGCGATGACGAATGCGGTGCGGTTTTTCATCAGGCGGTCGAGGGCGGCCTGGATCTGGCGTTCGGTTTCGGAATCGACTGAGGCGGTCGCTTCGTCGAGCAAGAGGATGGGTGCGTCCTTCAGTAAAGCTCGGGCGATGGAGAGGCGCTGTTTTTCACCTCCGGAAAGTTTGACGCCGCGCTCGCCGACGTTTGTGTCGAGTTGCTCGGGAAGCTCCCGCACAAAGGATTCCGCGTTGGCTGCGGCGAGCGCTTTCCACATTTCTTCGTCGCTGGCATCGCGCTTGGCGAGCGAGAGGTTCTCGCGGACCGTCCCGTTGAAAAGGAACGCCTCCTGGGTGACATAGCCGAGTCTTTCGCGGAGGGAATTCTTGGAAAGGGAGGAGATGTCGGTGCCGTCGATGGTGATGGTTCCGGAGTCGAGTTCGTAGAAGCGGTTGAGGAGGGAGAGGACGGTGGATTTGCCGGCTCCCGTCGAGCCCACGAGGGCGATCGTGTGCCCGGGTGGGGCGTCGAGGTTGACCCCGTTGAGGGTGGGTTGCGATCCGTAGGCGAAGGATACGTTTTCAAAACGGACGTGGGCCTTGATTTGTGCGGGAAGGGATTTCCCATCGGCTGCGTTCGCCTCGTCCTCCGAATCCATGATCTCGAAGACGCGGTCGCCGGCGGCGCGTGAGGAGAAGATCATCTGGTTGAGCTGGCGGAGTTTTCCGACGGGTTCGTAGAAGAGGCTGAGGAGCAGGAAAAAGAAGACCATGTCGCCCGCGGTCATCCGACCGTCGATGATCGCGGCGGATCCGAAACCGAGTACGAGGACGTAGCCCAGCATGCTGGCGAAGGACATGGAGGGGTTGTAGTAGGCCCACCATTTCATGAGGTGGAGGGTGGCCTTGCGCACCTCATGGGAAAGGCGGTTGAAGTTGGCGTGCTCCTCGTCTTCGGCGGCGTACGACTTGATCTGGCGGATGCCGGCGATGTTGTCGTGGAGGAGTGAGTTGAGGGCGGAGGTAGCGTTGCGCTCGGCCTTGTGGCGATGGCGGGCGTCCTTCGAGTAAACCCATGCTCCGATGAGCAGGATGGGGATGGGGAGGGTGGCCCAGAGGGCGACCTGCCAGTCGGTGAGATACATCACCAGGCCCACGGCGACGAGTTGGATGATGGCGACCAAGCCGAGCTCGATGCCATCGATGAGGACGCGCTCCATGGACGTCACATCCTCCACGACACGGGTCATGATGTCTCCGGTGCGGCGTGAGTCGAACCAGTTGAGCGGGAGGCGCTGGATTTTCCGGTAGAGGTCGGAGCGGATGTCGAAGATGACGTTTTGCTCGAAGTGGTTGTTCACGAAAATGCGGGCGCAGTTGAGGCCGTCCTTGAAGAGGTAGGAGGCGGTGGCGAGGATTGCCCAGAAGAGGAGTTCGTCGTGCCGCGCCGGATCGGGAACGATTCGATCAATGACGATCTGCGTGATTTTAGGGAAAAAGATGACCGACACGGCCATCAGGGTTGCGCAGATGAACTGCGCAGTCGCAAGGCCGGGATAGCGGCGAAGATAGGAGAAGACGCGGATGACCGAATTCATGTGAGGTGTGACGCTTGGCGCGGGATCCGGCTTTGTAAAGTCAAGCTTGGGATGTGCCGATGTGATCCGTAAAAATTGCGCACTTTGGTATTGCTGCCCCCGACCGCGACAACCTATGCTCCCACGCAGATCCGGAAGCTCACACCGAACAAAACTCCATGGCCAACATTTTAGGTATCTTCACCGCCATCATCCTCGCAGTCGCCGCTTATGTGGCATTTAAAAACAACGCACTCTTCGAGGAGGAAATTAAAAACCGCGCCACCGAGGAAGCAAGTCTCAAGCAGAGCCAGGAGAGGCTAACGGCGGCTCTCGCTGAACTTAAAAGGCTGCCCATGGAGCGCGCCGAGGTGGACGCGCAGTTCGCTGCCAAGACCGAAGTGGAAACAGGGCTCAAGGATTCCAACGACGCGCTGAAGGCGGATATCGAGGACAAGACCGACCAGATCGAAGCCAATACCCAGGAACTCGATGCGTTCCGCGAAAAGGTCGCCAAGATCGGTAATATCCGTGAGCTCGCTCCCAAGATGAAAGCGATGCGCACGGAGCTTGAGGAACTCACCCAGAGCATCGCCGACAACGAGGCCACCCTCGCCAACCTCACCGCACAGGACGGAGCCACCGCAGCAGATGCTAAGAAGCGTCAGGATGAGCTGGAAACATTCAGCCGCGGCGAGTCGCTTTCTTCCCTGAAGACCAGCATTCGCAGCATTTACCCGACATGGGGCTTCGTCACCCTTAACGCCGGCAACAACGCAGGGGTTACCTCGAGCTCAACCCTCGATGTGGTTCGCGACGGCGCGACGATCGCCAAGCTGCTCGTCACCTCCGTGGAAGGCCGCAGCGCCTCCGCCAGCATCATCCCCGATTCCATCGCCCAGGACATCACCCTGATGGTCGGCGACCGCGTGGTGACCGGTTCCAAGACGAAGAAGCCCACAGAAAACTGATTTTTCCCCGAGAAGAAAAACCCCTTCACCGACACTCATGAAATTCGTATTTCCCATCCTGGCCATCCTGGTTTGCGGCGCCGCCGCTTACTTCAGTCTCACGCAGTCCGATAAATTCCAGGAATACCAGGATAAGCGCCTGCTAGCGATATCCACGAACAAGACTGTGACCGCCAGCGCGGACAAGGCCGACACCGAGATCGAGAAAGAGCAAGCCCTCCTCGAGGAATCCAAGAAGAATCTGGAAATCGTAACCGCCAGCGTGCAAGCACTTGAATCCGACGCTACCCGCCTCAAGAACGAGCTGGTCAAGGTGGACGCCGATCTCGCCGCCCAGGATGAGGAGAAGGAACAGCTCGACAACGCGCTCGACGAAGTGAAGAAGATTTTCGCCGATATGAATCTCGGCGATGATGTGAACGAAGACAATCTTGGCGATAAGATCGCTGAGATTGACGAGGACATCAAAGGCAAGCGTGCGAAAATGGAGGAACTAGACGCCCTGGTCGAAGGCGCCAAGAAGAGCCTCGCTGTCAAGCAGGAGGCTGTGGCACGGCTTGTTGTGCGGAAAGATGCTCGCGATACCCGCATCAGTCGCAACGCCATGGAGGCGCGCGTCACCGCCGTGGACAGCGATTGGGGTTTCCTTGTGATAGGCGCCGGAGCCAATTCCGGCTTCACCCCGCAAACCACCCTTCTTGTGAAACGCGACGGTCGCCTGATCGGAAAAGTGAATCCTTCCGCGATCGAGCCCACCCAGACCATCGCCGAGATCGACTTCAAGACCATTTCCCCTGGCGTGCGCATCCAGCCGGGTGACAGCGTGATCCTCGCTAAACCCGCATCGAACTGAGTTCTCCGACTCACGCACTTGAACCGTAGCCAAACTGAGCTTCCTTCGATCCCATGAAACGAATCCTTCTGCTCACGCTAGCCACCGTCATTTTCCCGTCCTGTGCCGACGAAGCAACCAAACCCGTCGGCCCCGTTTCCGAAAGTAGCCGGATCCCTTGGAATGTCCCGGTCGCAGGTCAAGGCGGCGGGCAGTTCAGCATGCTGCCACAGAACCAGCACCGCCGCTAGGCGCGGTGGATCCTATAAACCGGTGATCTTTTCAATCCCGGTGGTAAGGACTGCCTGATTTGATGCAGGCGAGACGATAGAGTTGCTCCAAAAGGACGATCAGAGCGAGTTCGTGCTGCATGGTTAGCTTCGATAGCGAGAGAACCATATCGCAGGCATCGCGCAATTCCGGCGTATGGCCGTCGGCCGCGCCGATGAGGAAAGCAACCGTTTTCACCTCACCTTTCATTTCCAACGCATCCATTTTCCCCGCGAGTGAGCGGGTGTCCGGTGTTTCGCCGCGTTCGTCGAGAGCGATGCGGTGGCATCCTTGGGAGGCTTCCAGAAGACGTGCGGATACGGATGCGCTGTCACCCGCTTTGACAACAGTGAGTTCGCAGCCGCCATACCTGCCCATTCGTTTCAGGTAATCCTCCACCGCCGTCTTCGCGTAATTCAGCGCGGGCTTCCCCGCCACAACGATCCGAAATCTCATGCGCCAGACTTGCCGAAACGCGCGGCGCCCTCCAGCTTCTTTCTCGACATGAAACACTACGCAGCCCTACCGATCATCGCCCTCGTGGCGTGCGCCCCGCAGCCCGGCCCGGTGAAACGCCAGATGGTCGGCCTCCTGGAAAAATTCGACCGGTGGGATTACAACGGCGACGGGCAGCTTTCCCTATCCGAACTCATGGAAGCCGAGGGATTGAGCGGATTGCCCGCTGCGGACATCCTCGCATTCTATGACACCGGCAAGAACGGCAGGATCTCGCTCGCGGAGGCTGAGGCGGGGATGACACGGCTCGACGAGGCGAAGGTGACCGTCAAGGAAATCAAGGAGCGGCCGTGAGCGACATCTACGAAGATCCGGGCGTTCTAGCCGAGTATCTGCTGTTCCATTACGGGAGGCCGGGGGAAATCCTGCCGCCGGACATCGCGTGGCCGGAGGGCATGTCCCGGGCGCTCGATTTCGCCGTCCGAACCACCCTGCATTTCTCCGATCAGGCCGCGGCGCGCGGGCTTGACCTGGGATGCGCCGTCGGGCGCTCCACCTACGAGATGTCCCGTAGTTGCAGCCATGTTACCGGGATCGATTTCTCGCACGCTTTCATCGATGCCGCGAATGAGCTGCGGGCGGGGAAAACCGTCGATTACGTCCGCCGCGACGAAGGCCATCTTGCCACCGGCCTCACGGCGATGAGTCCGGAAGGGATCGATCCCTCAAAAGTGTCATTTTTGCAGGGCGATGCGATGGCGTTGCCCGGCGACATAGGTGGCTTCGACCGTGTACATGCCGCAAACCTGATTTGTCGCCTCACCGATCCCGTCCTGTTGCTGGACCGATTTCCCGAACTGGTGAATCCCGGCGGCGAGCTGGTGCTGGCCACGCCCTGCACTTGGCTTGAGGGTTTCACGGCTCCCGAAAAATGGCCTCCGGGCGATACGCTCGCATGGCTGCAAGGGCATCTCGGCTGGGCCTTTGATCTGGTGAAACGCACCGATGAGCCGTTCCTGATCCGCGAGACCGCGCGGAAGTTCCAGTGGACGCGCTCGATGCTTACGGTCTGGCGGCGGCGGTGATGGCTATTTCTTCTTCCGCAGGAAAGGCGGCAGGTCGAGATCCTCGCCGTCGAAAACGTTGGGATTCTCTCCTTCGAAACGGCCTTTCGGCGCGATATCGAACGGGAGTTCGCTTTGCGGGCTGGGAAATTTCGGGTCGAGCTTCAGTTGCGGGGCGGGAGCTTTTTCGACCGGCGGGGAAGGCGGCGTGATATCGTCCACAAAAGGATCGTTGTCTTCGGGTTTACCCTTGGAAGGCGGCTCGGATTTGCCCCAGAGCTGTTTGCCAGGCATACGGTATTTCGGTTGATCCCTCGAAATGGATGAGTCGTCGGAAATGTTCCCTTGCGGCTCGATCCCTGCGGTGGCTTCCGTCAGTTCGGACTCCGCAAACGGCCGCTCCTCTTTTTTCGGTGTCTTAGGCTCGGATTCCGAAGGTTCGCCCCGCTCCGATTCCTGAAAGAGAACTCCGATCTCAGGGGGCGGTTCGGAACGCGATTCCGTTATCGAAAGCGCGTCTTGATGATCTCCGGATTCATCAGCAGCGGGCGATGCTTCCACAAGTGGCTGCCCTGATTCCCTGGTTTCGATGGCTACGGGTGCTTCGGCTTTCCGGTCGATCTCCAGAAACGGGTTCTCGATATCCAGAAGGGACGGAGCCTTCGCTTCGGGCTTAGCGGCGGGTTCCGAGACATGACTGATCGAATCCCGTTCACCGGCGGTGAGCGAGTCCTCCGGCAGCGCGCTGATCAGTGTGATGGAGAGGTTATCGCCCATGGCAGGATCGATCGCCGCCCCGAAAAGGACGTGCGCCGTTTCCGGGACATGCTTCTGGAGGCTGCGCATCAGTAGCTCGATTTCATACAGCGTGAGCGACTCGCCGCCGGAGAGATGGACGAGCACTGTCTGTGCTTCCTTGAGAAGCGAACCCTGGTCAAGAAGCGGGCTTGAAAGGGCGTTGCGGAGGGCTTTCAGGGCGCGATCCTTGCCATCGGCGATCCCCGATCCGAAAAGGCAGCGGGAGCGGGTGGTTCGCAGGGCGGACATCAGGTCATCCAGGCCGACGTTGATCAGGCCTGGGCGGATTACGAGACGGATCACCGCCTTGATCGACTCGGAGATCATCCTGTCCGCCGCGCCAAAGGCCTCGTGGATGCCCTGTTTGGCGAGGACAAGCTCGCCCATGCGGTTGTTATCGAAGGTAACGAGCGCGTTGGAAAGGACAGCGAGCTGGTTAAGCGAGGTCTCCGCCTGTTCGCGGCGGCGGCGGCCTTCGAAGAAAAAGGGCATGGTCGCGAAGACGACCACAAACGCCCCTTCCTCGCGGGCTATGCGCGCTATGATCGGCGCGGCACCGGAGCCGGTCCCTCCACCGAGGCCTGCGCAAACAAAAACGATACGCTGGCCTACGAGGGCGGCGCGGACTGCGTTTTCCGCCTCCAGCATGGCCTGCTGCCCCAACTCCGGATCGCCGCCGGTGCCAAGGCCTTTGGTGAGGTTCACGCCAAGCTGGATCTTGTCCTTGGCAAGGCATGAGGCCAAAGTGCGGATGTCCGTGTTGAGTGCCAGCAACTCAGCGCCTTCTATGCTGTCGAGGGCGATGCGTTCGAGCATGTTCGCCCCGGCGCCGCCGAGGCCGATGATCTTGACCGCCGAGGCCGGTATGGTTTCGCGGGAGTCGCGCTGGTATGAAATCATTTCTCGTTTCGGGGTCGTGGGTTAGCGGCCAAATGGCCAGAAAAGGCGGAACAGCTTTCCGAGGCAGCCGGGCGGCTTTATGTTTTCGGTCTCAAGAATCTGGGCATAGCGGATCAGGCCTATGGCCGTGGCGTAGCGTGGATCCCTGTAGGAGGGGTGATCGGAATCGGAGTTCTCAGAGGCCTCAGGACGGTAGATGTCGCGACCGAAGACATCGAAGGCGAGTTCGGAAAATCCGTTCATCAGGCTGGTGCCGCCGGTGAGGAAAACACCTGCGCCGATTTTCTCCACGGCCCCTTTCGGAAGGCGTTCGTGCACGAGCTTGAGGGTTTCCTCCAGCCGCTGGCGGATCACTTCGTTGAGGATCGCGCGTTTCACCTCCACATCGGCAAAGCCGCTTTCGTCCGTGAGTTTCGCGAAGCCGACCGAGAGCGAAGGATCCGAAGATGCATTGCCTTCCAGGATCTTGAGCTTCTCCGCCTTGGAAAACGGGAGTCCGGTCACGAGATGGATGTCATTCGTCACGTGGTCGCCACCGACGGGGATGCATCCCGAGGCGGCGATGGCGCCCTCCAGGTAAAGCACGTAATCCGTGGTGCCTCCGCCGATGTCGATTAGCAAAGCTCCGCGCAGCCGCTGTTCGCGGTCGAGCGCCATCTGCGCGGTGGCGATAGGGGCGAAGACGATGTCGTCGACTTCCAGCGGGCATTCGCGAACGAGCTTGATCGAGTTCTGGATGCGGTTGCCGATCCCGTGGACGACGTGGAAATCCGCCTCCACGGTTTTCGCGAAAAGGCCGACGGGAGAGGCTGATTGTTCGAGGCCGTCGACGAGATATTTCCGGATGATTGTGTGAAGGCAGACATGATCCTGCGGGTAATGCACGTCGCGGGCGATGTTGCAGGCCTCCTCAAGGTGCTCCGGCAGAATGTTCGGCTGGTTGTCCGGCAGACGGAAGGTGCCGCGGTTGTTCACGCCCTGCATGTGGGAGCCTGTGACGGAAAGGTATACGGATCCGATCTCCACGTCGCTCGCGTCCTCGGCTTTCGCCAGCGCATCCTTTAGGCATGCGCGGGCCTGGGGGAAATCGGAGATCCCGCCCTTGCGCACGCCCGCCGATTTCGTGACTCCGATTCCGAGGATCTTCACCGCGCTGTCCGGCTTCACCTCGCCGACGACGATGCAGGTCTTGCTGGTGCCGATTTCCAATCCGACATGAATTTTCGTGCGGCGAGCCATGGGGTGTCAGTTGCGGTTCAGAAGGGTTCGGAGATCGTCGGCTTGGCTGCGGGTGGGAGTTTCGCCTGGCGTTTCTTCCATCACCGGTATGGCACGCGGCGGAGGCGTGTCTTCGCTGAGGGTGATGGGGACATTTCGCCTTGGTATCAAGTTGATCGTGCCGATTTCGTAACCTTTCCGCCGTGCGTGGTCGAGGGCGCGTCCGAGGTATTCGAGCTGCCGGGCGTGGTCGCCCAGGCCGAAGGTCGCCGTCGTGCCGCCGCGTGTCACCAGGTTGAGTGACCACGCGTTCGCCTGCGAGATGGTATCGACCGCGCGCAACTCGTTCGGTGATTGGGAAACCACCGACTTCAGGAGGCGCAGGGTTTCGGTGTATTGCGGATGGTCCAGGTTTTTTCCGACACGTATCGGGTGATCCTCGTTTTTGGAAAGGGCGAGTATGGGCAGTGACTGGTTCAAATCCACCTGTCCCGCCGGGCAGCGATAGGTGAAACCCTCGTGATCGACCAGCAGCGAGCCGATGTCGCGTGTCGCGGGGAAACCCTCCTCAGGACAGGCGATCCAGGCCGCAGGCTTGCGCGTGGTGAGGCGGAAATCCAGCGTGCCGGGCAGATTGCGCTCCACCCGGGCTGCGGCAATCGCAGGCTGTGCGGTAAGTTTCGACTCCAACTCGTCCACATCAACGTCGAAGATGTTGGCAGCGAGGTCAATTTCCAGCAACTCCACGAGCTCAGCCTCGTCGAGCACTTCGTTGGGGCTGAGGTTGATCGCCTTGAGTTGGAAATCCGGGTTGCGGTGGAAGGTATGCTCGATGGCCGTCCGGATCCCGTAGGCGGCGGCAAGCAGCAGGCCGATCGCCATCGCGATTTTTGTGAGCGTGCGAATTGCGCCGAGAAAAGTTATCCATGCGATGCGCGGCGACATCACCTCCGACTTCAGCACCTTCACGTGGTGCCGATGGCGTCGGGTTTTGGAGGTTCGTTGGCGCATGGGCGGTGAGGCATCTTTAGGGTGGAGGAAAGGTCCGTGGACATTCCAATGTCGGTTGGCGGTAACCAACGCTGGCGGATATTATTAAAGGGAGCCTAAATGTCAACACGCCACGCGTTTTCATCAAGGCGCGGTGGGTGTAAGATCAGCCGTCGCCCCTTGGGGGGCAGATGAACACCGCTACGCATTTCCGATTGGTCCCCCCGGATCAGTAAAGCTCGACCAGATAGGACTCGCGGATGCCGCCTCCGCGGACAGTGACCCAGTAGATGCCGCGCTTGGCGGGTTCCTCGGGCTCGAAGTTGATTCCGTGCATGGAGGCTATGGAGACGTAATTCACGGGGATCTCGCTGCCCGGGATGTCGGCGTTCGCGGCGAAGGGCTTGTCGGGTCGGGAGGAGAGCTTGAACACCTGCACTTTGACCTCGTCCGCGGATTTCGGGACGCCCGCGCCGTAGAGCGACCACGCGTTGCCGTGCATGTATTCCAGCGGGAAAAGTCCCTTGCCGGGGTAGGCCCAGGAGCCGCGTATCGATTTCCCGCCGGACTCCATGCACCACATGGCGGAGTAGCCGCCGTCGGTTTCGCCGAAGCCGACCTTGTCCATGGGTGGGTTGAGGCACCAAGCGCGGTGGCCGCGGCGCTCGCGGTTGTTCTCGCCGGAGTCGTTGATGTATTGGGCGACACTGCTCACCATGCCGCTTCCTCCGGCGAGGTTGCATTTGTCGGTGGAATGTCCGAGATCGTGCGAGAGGCCGCCGTGTTTTTCGCAGGCTTTGGCCGCGTCCTCCGCCTTCGCGGACATATCCGCATCGGCCTCGACCTCGTAGGGGACGCCGCAGAGGTAGCGGAAGATGTTGAGCTGCTGGGTTGCTTCATGAACCGCCTTGGAAATGCCGTCGGGTCTATCGCGGCCCTTGATCTCGCGGATCGCGGCGCGGATCTCCTCCTTGCTCCTCGGGTAGAGCCGGCCGGTTTCCGGCTCATCCTCCGCGGGCTCATCCTTCGCGGCCTCGCCGGGATCATGGCTTTCGAGAAATTCCACATCCTCGTCGCTCAGCTTGTCGAAGTGGATTTCCACTTCGCGCCCGTTCTTCCTGAGCTTCAGGATAGCGTAGCCCTCTTCCACTTTCACCACCGAGGCTTCCATCTTGCGGCCGCCTTTGTCCGTGAAAGTGCGCCATGCATCAGCCCCGTTTGTGAGCGTGGCCAGCAGGATGAAGAGGAGGGTTGTAAGTCGCATAGGTTTGTTTTTTCGATACTAAGCCTGATCAAAAATTCGATGATTCAAAGTGAAATGATACCGATCAGGCTTTCAGGGAAAGCTCGGCGATCAGCTTGCAGAGTTCGGGGAAGGAGAGGCCGGCGGCGGCGGCGGATTTCGGGAGGAGGGAGGTTTCGGTCATGCCGGGGATGGTGTTCGCCTCAAGGACGTAGGGGCGGTTGCCGGAGCCGAGCATGACATCGACTCTTGAATACACCTCGATGCCGAGGGCCTTGTGGGCGGCGACGGCAGCTGCCTGGACGGCCATGGTGGTTTCGAGATCGAGGTCGGCGGGGCAAATGTATTGCGAGCCGGTGGTCTTGCCGGAGAGCCACGGGTATTTTGTGGCCATGTCATAGATGCCGTCGGGCGGGATGATGTGGACGACGGGGTAGGCTTTGCCATCGATGACGGGCACGGTGAGTTCGGGGCCGGAGATGAATTCCTCGATGAGGAGATCCTTGGAATGGTTGGCGGCCTTGGAGATCGCGGCCTCGGCTTCGGCCTGGGTTTTCACGATCTCGATGCCGACGGAGGAACCCTCGCGCGGGGGTTTCACGACGAAGGGAGCGGGGAAGGAGGGGAGGGAGGTGCTATGGGTGCAGTCGATGACCTCGGCCTTCGGTGTGGGGACATCGGCGGCGAGGAAGGCCTGTTTTGCGAGGCTTTTGTCGAAGGCGCGGCGGGAGGAGGCGGCGCGCGCACCGGTGTAGGGGATGCCTTTCGCGTCGAGGATTTCCTGGAGCCGCCCGTCTTCGCCGAAGGTGCCGTGGATCAGGTTGAAGCAGAGTCCGGTGCCCGCAGGTATTTCGATGTCGGTGCCGGTGACATCGACCGGAACTGCATCGATGCCAAGGGAGAGGAGGGCGTTGAGGACGGCTTTTCCGGAGGCGAGGGATACCTGCCGCTCGGAGCCGGGGCCGCCCATGAGGACGGCGATCTTAATGTTGGTTAACATGTTGTTGGAGGAAGGATGATTAACGCAATGCGCTGCACATGATTCTGGATTGGTGATTCCCTTTTGTGGATTCTTTTTTGGATGTTTCGGGAGATGACGAAAGCGCTTCGTATGGTTCGAATGCTCTTCCGGAACCCTCGATCCGCATCCGGTCATTTCGACCGTTCATTTGAGCCCATCTCGTTCATGAGATAGGAAGCTTCATTCACAACGACCGGTATGCGGATACAGATATCCCGTGAAAAATCCAACTGCAATCCCATCGTCCTTTCCTCCGCAAGCCCGCGCCAAGTAGGAGGTGCCTGCCATGGCGTGGTTGGGCATCGGGTACGGCGGCTTGCTGGTCATGGCGCTGGCGCTCGGAACCTACGTATTCTTCATCGCGAAGAATGCGCTCGGTGAGTTCACGGCGAATCCACGGAAAGCGGCGGTGGAGTTCGTTTTTTCGGGGAATCCTGCGCTGGAAGAGGTTTCCCACGGAGACGCGAAGGGCACCATGACCATCCGCACCAAGAGCGGAGAGGAGATGACCCTTTCTTACAAGGACATCGCCGAGGGCAAGATCACCTTGAAGGGCAAGGACGGGGACGTCACACAGCTCGGCTCGCAGGGTCTTTCCGCAGTGCCCGGCTGGGTGCCGAAACCCGCGGATCTTTCCGGGGGCATCAGCCTGTTCCACGCTGACAGCGCCTTGGAGGTTGCCGGGCAGTTCACCGCAAAAAGCCCGATGGATGCCTAAGCAATCATCGCTTTCCATGAGTCCAAACTCAATTTCACTTCGGCTTCCGGCAGGCGCGAGTTGACTGTCGTAGCCACCGAGCAAGCGGGACAGCCCACCCAGTTGAACGTGAATCATTCGGAAAAGAAATAAATCCGGAATAAAACGGGTGGTCTTGCCGCTCTTACATCTGAACACGGCGGGGTCTGTTCCGCCGAAAACAAAAACAAATAGCATGAAAATCGTCCGCAAAACCAAGAACGGAGAAAGCCGCGAAGCCCTTCTCAAGGAATATTTCATCACCGCCTCCCTGATCGCTCTCTTGAAACGCGTCGGCGAGGAAGCAGCGAAGGCTGCGCCGCGCCGCGCAAATAACGCAGCCCTCGCCAAGGTGCGCATCTGATCGAATCGATTCGGCTCCCACCCCTTCTTCTGGGAAAACCTTTTGCAGCAGGTCGGGAATCGTGTTAGCTCGCCGCGATGAGCGATAAGAAACCCTGTCCGGGTTGTCCGGAAGTCACGGAAGACCTCGAGATCACCGAAGAGGATATCCGGCAACAGGCACGGTTCGAACTGGAGACAGCAGAAAGCTCATGGCTCGCCGGGCCCCGCTCGCGCTTCAATGACATGGTCTCACTGTTTCGCGTGGGTCTCGATTTCATCCGCGCTTACCGTATCCTGCATTTCGTCGGGCCCTGCGTGACCATTTTCGGCTCCGCCCGGACCAAGCCCGGGACACGTTACTATGAACTCGCCCGCGAGATGGGCGAGGCGTGTTCCGAGCTGGGTTTCACGGTTCTCACCGGCGGCGGGCCGGGCATCATGCAGGCGGCGAACCAAGGAGCCTACGAGGCGGGTGGGAGTTCGATCGGGGTGAATATCGAACTGCCCTTTGAGCAGCATGTGAACCCCTACGTACACCGCTCCGTGAACATGCGCTATTTTTTCACGCGCAAGACGATGCTGGTGAAATACTCCTACGCTTTCGTGGTTATGCCCGGAGGGGCGGGCACACTCGACGAGATGTTCGAGACGATGACCCTGATCCAGACCGGGAAACTGAAGAATTTCCCCATCATCCTCATGGGGCGGGATTTCTGGCAGCCGCTGATGGATTTCGTTTACCGAATGGCGGAAGAGGGTGTGATCAGCCCGCAGGATCCGGATCTGATCTTTTTCACGGATAGCGTCGAGGAGGCGAAGGCGCACCTCCAGCGCAATGCGGTGAGGCAGTTCGGGTTGCGCCGGAAACAAGTTCCGAAACCGATGCCGGTATTGGGCGAGAGAGCTGTGAGGTAATCAGCGCGGATCTTCGAAGACCGTTTCCTTGGCGATGGGGTAGAGCGTTTGTCCCGCCTTTGCTTTCATGATGTGGCCTGCGGTGAACGTGCCGAAGGCGGGAAGAACGAGAAGGTTATCCTTTTGCAGGAAGCAAGGTAGCCTCGATGCCCGGCCGGCTCGTCCGATCCGGCAGAGCGGATGCAAGTGTCCGGCGATGGTGGGCTTTTCCGGCGCGGCATCGGCGGGATCGTGGACAAGCTCGATGGGAGACCAATCCAGGCGGTCAATCATGGGGAGAAGCTCATGCCGTGTCTGATCGTGATTTCCACGAACCAGGATGATCTCGGCATCCAGCGAGTCACGAAATGTGGCCAGCGAGTCATGCAAGCCGGTGCTGAGTGCGATACCGCTGTGGTAGAAATCACCTATGATCGCGAGGTGATCCACTCCATATCGTTCCACAAGCTGTGTGATGCGATCCAGGTCGGTCTGCGATTCCCCTTCCGGGACGGGGATTCCATGGGCGCGAAAGGTGGCGGATTTCCCGAAATGGACATCGGACAGCATCAGGGCGCTGCGTGCGGGCCAGAAAACGGCACGTCCCGCGAGAAGCACGAGATCCTCGCCTGCGAAACGGATCCGGCGCGATCCCGCTTCAGGAATGGTGGAGGGTTTCATCGGCTTCGGCATTCAACGTGATGAGCATTTCCTCCAATATGGACGCGGCGTCCTGAGTGGAGATGACAAAATTCAAGCGTTCCGCCCAGAGCGGAAAAGCCATCGGAGTGAGGCGCTTGAGCTCGATAAGACGCATGGGCTTTTTGGAAATTTCATGGAGAACGCGAAGTAAGCGGTCGATCTCAAGGCTGCCTTCAAGCATCTCGCGGCGCGACTGATCGAGGAGCAAATTTTCAGGATCGTAGCGTCCGAACACTTCGAACAACAGGCCGGCGGAGGTTTGGATCTGGCGCATGCCTTTGCGGTCACCGGGCTGCATTTGTTGGATCAAGCCAGCTACGCGAGCCACCTCGCGGAAGCGTGTGCGGGAAAGTTCATGGGTGTTGAGGCAATCCATCAGGGTTTCTAACAGGTCATCCGGTGAAGCCGCCTCACGGAGCCGTGATTCGTCGAGCGGGAGCGGTCGGCTGGATGTCAGGGAAAATCCGTAATCGTTCTGCGTCACCTGGATGCTTTGCGGACTGCCCTCGCTGAGGCGATGCGCGAAGAGGGCACCGAGCCCTTCGTTGGCCATGCGGCCGGCGAAGGTGTAGAAAAACAGGTGCTCGCCCTGCCGGGATCGCGCATGTTCGACCTGAAGAACCCGGTCGTTCGGAACCTCGGACCAAGCGCGTTGGATGCGCAGCAGGTCATTGATTGCATCGGTTTCGGGGCGGGCTGTGAGTTTCGCATCCTCATCAAGCCGCCGGGCGACGGCTTTGGAAAGCTCGGTGGACAAGGGCATTTTGCTGCCCGCCCAAACCGGGATTTCACCGCGCGCCTTGCTGCGTGCGCAGGGTTTCACGGTGGCGATCAACTGGTGAAGGCGCACCAACTCCAGCAAGCGCCCCGCGAAGATAAAAGGTGAGCCGGGTTTCAGTTTGCGGATGAAACCCTCCTCCACGCTGCCGACGCGCTGGCCGTTTGAAAACCGCAAGCTGACCGCCGTATCGCCCGTGATCGTTCCGATGTTCATCCGGTGCAGCTGGATCATGCGTTTGTCCGTGAAGTGGAGAAACCCGTTTTCCCGCGTGACCTTGTGATACTGCGGGTAAGCGCGGAGAGCGGCGCCGCCGTTTGAAATGAAGCCCAGCACCCATTCCCAGTGCTCCGGGGAAAGCGCGCGGTATGCATAGGTCGAGCGGACTTCCCCGAATAGCTGCGCCTCCGAGACACGCTCGCCGATGGCGCAGCTGGTCACGTGCTGGATCAACACATCGAGCGGCTGCTCCAGCGGGCGCTTGGATTCGATTTCCCTGGCTTCGATGGCATCCTGTGCGGCGGCGAACTCTAACAGCTCAAGCGCGTTGGTCGGCACGCAGAGCAACTTCGGCGTGCTGCCCGGTTGGTGGCCGGAGCGCCCGGCGCGCTGGAGGAGGCGTGCCACTCCCTTCGGACTGCCGATCTGGATGACCTGCTCGATGCAGGAGAAATCGAGACCGAGATCAAGCGAGGATGTGCAGACCACGGCGAGCAATTTTCCCTCCATCAGGAGCTGCTCCGTTTCCCGGCGCTCATCCTGAGCCAGCGAGCCATGGTGAATCGCGATCCGATCTTTCAGCGAAGCATCGGCCTCCAGCAAAGCCTGCAACCAAAGCTCGCTTTGAGACCGGGTGTTCGTGAAAACCAAGGAAGCTTTCACCAAATGCAGGGACTTGGCGACGCGCCCGGCCATCGCCAAACCGAGATGCCCGCCCCATGGGAAGGTTTCCACGGATTTCGGAATCAGCGTAAGGATCTGTATTTCTCGCTTGATCGTCGAATCGACACGACACGTTTGCGCTGTGGAGGCACCGCCCAGCACCTCGGCGGCTTGCGGGAGATTTCCCAGCGTGGCTGAAACTCCCCAGACGCGAAGATCCGGCGCCCAATGACGCAGCCGGGCGAGGCACAGCTCGGTTTGGACGCCGCGCTTTGTGCCGAGGAGCTCGTGCCATTCATCGATCACCACGCAGGTGAGTTGCCCGAGTTTGCTACTGGAATCCTCGTAGGTGAGCATCAGGGAAAGGCTCTCAGGGGTGGTGACGAGAGCGAAGGGCAGGCGCTCGCGGAGCTTCGCTTTCCGATGGGATGAGGTGTCACCGGTACGCACCGCCACTTCCAATCCGCTACCCAGGGCGCGAAGCGGTTCCGCAAGCGAACGCGCCGTGTCCTGTGCGAGCGCCCTCAGCGGAGTCAGCCAGATCACGCGGCAGCCTTGCGGCGCTTCGCTGGCCTCCATCGCTTCCACGACCGGCCCCAGCCAGACGGCGAGGGTCTTCCCTGTGCCTGTGGGCGCATGGAGCAGGCCGGATTTCCCCTCGGCGTAGGCACGCCATGTTTCCAGTTGGAAATCATGAGGCTCCCATCCACGCCCGGTGAACAAGCGTTCAATCATGGGGTGCGGCGCGTTCATTCCATGTCAGACAAGAGCCCAAGTCACCCCTTCGGCAGGAAAAAGCCGCGCTGCTTCTCGGAGATGGGCATGCCGAGTTTTTCCATAGCGGCGAGCATGTCTTCCCAGAGCGCGCGCTTCACATCGTTCGAGCCGCCGCTTTGGAGAAGGTAGCTCGGGTGATAGGTGACGCGCGCGGGGATGCCGGAAAGGTCGTGCCATTTGTCCCGCATTGCGCCGACCGTTCCTTCAAGCCCCAGTAGTCCTTCCGCTGCTGTCCCGCCGAGGGCGATGATGAGCTTCGGTCGGACCACCGAAATTTCCGCCATCACCAGCGGCAGGCACGCGGCCATTTCCTCCGGGCTGGGTTTGCGGTTGTTCGTCGTTTGCTTGGGAAGCGACGGGCGGAACTTGACGAGATTGGAAATGTAAACGTCCTCGCGCTGAATCCCCATGGCCTTGAGGATGTCGTTGAGTTTCTGTCCCGCCGGGCCGACGAAAGGCTCACCCTCTTTTTCCTCGTTGTAGCCCGGTGCCTCGCCGACGAACATGATCTCTGCGTCGGGGTTGCCGGTTGCGAAGACCATCTTCTCCCGCAAGGTGCCGAGCGCATGGGCGGGAGCCCAGTTCTCCGCCTGTTTCCGAAGACCCGCGAGTTGCTCCGCTTTTCCGCTGCCGGAAACGATGGCGTCCTGTTTGACCACCGGGGCGGAGGCGGGTGCCTCAGTTGCCGGCACGGCTACCGGTTTCCTCATCCGGATATAGAGATCCCGAAGTCCTTCGCGGGCGCTGTCGTCGAGAAAAACGTGGCTGCGACCGCGCGCCTGTTCGGCGTGCAGGAAATCGATGAGCGAATCGACGGGTCGGGTCACACCCCTTACGTAAAGAGGGAGCGACTGCGAATCAACCACCGCTTCCACTTTTCAATCTTTTCGCCCTTGCCGACGACTTTCCGACCTCATAAACCCAACTCATGTCGTTCTTCCCAGAAATCCCAAAAATCCAGTTCGAAGGCCCCAAGTCCCGCAACCCGTTCGCTTTCAAGCAATACAATCCCGATGAGATCGTCGCCGGGAAGACGATGAAGGAGCATTGCCGCTTCGCCGCCGCTTACTGGCACGTAATGCGCAACGGCCTCTCCGATCCTTTCGGTGGTCCGACCGCCCTCATGCCATGGGATGACCAATCCGACTCCGTGGACAACGCCCTCAAGCGCGCGGATGTGTTCTTCGAGTTCCTGGACAAAACCGGCATCGATTACTACTGCTGGCATGACCGCGACATCGCTCCGGAACTCGGCGATCTCGCGAAATCGAACGCTGCGCTGGAGAAGGTCACCGACCACCTCCTTACCCTCCAGAAAGCCACCGGGAAAAAACTTCTCTGGGGCACCGCTTGCCTGTTCTCCCATCCCCGCTACTCGCAGGGCGCGGGCACTTCGCCGAACGCGGATGTTTTCGCCTACGGCGCGGCGCAAGTGAAAGCGGCGATGGACGGCACGCTGAAACTCGGCGGCGAAGGTTATACCTTCTGGGGCGGCCGCGAGGGCTACTCGACGCTGCTCAACACCGACATGAAGCGCGAACTCGACAACCTCGCAAACCTGCTCCACCTCGCCGTGGACTACGCGAAAAAGATCGGCTTCAAGGGTCAGTTCTACATCGAGCCGAAGCCGCGCGAACCCTCGACGCACCAATACGATTCCGACTCCGCCGCGTGCCTGAATTTCCTCCGCCAATACGGCCTGATGGATCACTTCAAGCTGAACCTCGAAACCAACCACGCGACCCTCGCCGGCCATACGATGCTTCACGAAATGACCGTGGCGATCGACGCCAACGCGCTCGGTTCCGTGGACGCGAACCAAGGCGACGAACTCATCGGCTGGGACACCGACCAGTTCCCAACCGACATTTACCTCACCACAGAGATCATGCTCAAGGTGCTGGAAATGGGCGGATTCACCACCGGCGGCCTCAACTTCGACGCGAAGCGCCGCCGCGAATCCCACGAGCCGTCCGATCTTTTCCACGCCCACATCGGCGGTATGGACGCCTTCGCGCGCGGCCTGAAAATCGCCGCAGCGATCCGTGAGGATGGTCGTCTTCAAGAGTTCGTCACGAACCGCTACAAGAGCTGGACGTCTGGCATCGGCGCGAAGATCGCCGGCAAGCAAATCAGCCTCGAAGAGGTCAGCGCCTACGCCCTCTCCAACGGCGAGCCGACCCTCGATTCGGGTCGCCAGGAGATGCTGGAGAACTTGGTGAATGAGTTCATTTAATCCTCCGCTCGCTCCTTCTATGCCAGGGAGCGATGTTGGCTACTTCAGCCCATACACTTTCTCCGAGTTTCCTCGGTAGATCTTGTGGCGCACTTCGTCCGGGAGGTCGAGTTCCTCAAGGAAGGTGTAGTGCCGGTTCATCTGGCGATCCTTGTTTCCGAACGACCACCAGCCCTCGTCGGTAGCCCAGAGGATCTTGTCCTGATTGCGGATGAGGAACTCGCGGGCGTACTTGCGGTCGCGGTTTAGGACATCGACAACCACATGGCCGGACATGTCGGCGTAGAGGTTCGGGTGTTCCTGGAGCTGGCGGTCGGCGTGTTGCAACTGCCGCCACCAGTAGGCGTGGGCGATGACCTTGCATTTCGGAAACATTTTCAGGACGCGATCCACTCGCTCCATGCCTGGCTCGACCATGTTCTTGTTCTGGTCGATGTGGAACATCACGGGCAGGCCGACCTTTTCGCAGGCCTCGTAAAGCATGAGGTTTTTCGGGTCGTCGAACATGAGATCGACCCCGTAATGCTCGCCGAAAGCGATCGCGCCTTCCGCTTTTTCCTTTTCCAGGATGGTGACGGCCTGCGCGGCGCTTTCCACCTCGCCGGCATCGATGATGGCCATGCGGTCGATCTTCCCTTTGTATGGCAGGAAATTCGCGAGCATCGTTGCGTGCTCCTCCTCGGTCTGCGGGCGTGAGCCTTTATGGTTGAGCGGGCTGACGATGCAGCGCTCGACGTTGCGTTCCTCCATCCATTTCGCCACCGCACGGAGGCCGAGCGGCGTGACCGACATGGCGTGGACGTGGGGATCGATGAACCTGATGTCGGACGGAGGCTTGGTCTCGGATGCGGTTGGCTGCTGGGCGTGGAAATGGGGCACCGCCCACCCGAGGGTGCAAAGGATGAGGAGATAGGGGTAAAGGCGGGACATGGCTGGTAAGATGGACGGGCGACAGGATGTCCCCCGGACGGACTGGGACTGCAAGTCCCAGCCACGGGTAATCACTTCTTGATAAGCTCGAGCATGCCTTTGCCCATGGCTTCGCCGATCTGCATGTAGGCTCCGGCGTTCTGGTGGTAGTGGAAGCCTTGCTCCCTCGGGGATTGCGCGGGGTCGGGCATGAAATCGCGGGTATCGACGCTTTTCACGTTGCTCTTGAACTCAGGGTGTTTCGCCGGATCGCCGACAGCGAGCTGGGCCTCCGCGACGATGAGGCCGGGGCCTTCACGACCTTCATTGCCGCAGCCGGTGGCGACCAGGAAAGGTGCGTCGGGCACACCGAAATCCTTGCGGAGCGCCTTGATGAGGTTGACGAGGTTCTGCTCGTA
This sequence comes from Verrucomicrobiaceae bacterium, assembly GCA_027485615.1. Classification (GTDB taxonomy): domain Bacteria; phylum Verrucomicrobiota; class Verrucomicrobiia; order Verrucomicrobiales; family Akkermansiaceae; genus Luteolibacter. The sequence continues at coordinate 9,145 of JAIXQS010000073.1, read as the reverse complement.
GCGCTGCGCCGTGATCTCGCTGCCGGTGTCCTTGTGGCCTTGGAACCATACAAAGCCGGCGATCTCGTAGCTGCGGCCTTTCCAATGCGGGAATGATTCGTCGAACTTCGCGAGGACACCCTTGGCCTCGTTGAAACAATCGTCGTACTGCTTGCCGGCATACCAGTCGATGGGCTTGCCGTTCTTGTCGAGCCACTCGGCGGGTGGTGCGGTGGCGAGTCCCTTGGCGGGATCGGCGTCCCACATGTCCGGCTTGTCCTTGTAGCCTGCGATGATCTTCGGGGTCTTGTTGCCGCTTTTGTCGGGGACTTCCGCCAGATAGCGTTCGCTGCCGGGAGGGAGGAAATCCCATGCCAGGGAGCGGTTGCCTTGCGAGGCCTTGAGGATGAGGACGGGTTCCTCGAAGGCATCGCCCATCGCCCAGCCGAAGGCGAGTTCCGGCCCGATCTGGCTGGCGCCGGCGCCGCAGCCGATGCTGAGCCACTTGTTGCCGGTGGCGGTGACGACCCCCTTGTACCAGACATCATCGCGGGATTTCCAGTTCTTGTCCGCATCGATGAGGTAAGGGAACTTCCCCTGGTGTTTCACGAGGGTGGTGAGCGTACCCGGCACGTCCATGCGGGCATACCAGCCGAGGCTTGACGCGCCCTTGGTGAGGTAGGTGATCTTGAAGGGAACCTTCTCCCCCCCGGTGAGCTTCACCTCTTGCCGGACGGGTTCCGCGCCGGGTTGTTTGCTGTGCGCCATGATGCCATTGACGGTCATGATGCAGTGCTCGCTGTCACCGTAGCCGGGGCGGAACTCATAGACGCCGGTTTGCTTGGCGGCGAAAAATCCCCTGGCGATCCGCACATCGCCCTCGGGAAAAGGGGTGGGTTCGGTGCCGCCGAAGCTGGCCATCTTCTCCTTCCTGAGAGGCTCGATCTTGTCGTAGTCCTTGGCGGCATCGTAGGCACCCTCATACACAGAGATTTCCACGTCGGTGCATTCGTCCGTCCAGCGGGTGCCCCCGGAATCGACCTGGCCGATGCCGACCATGTTCGACTGCCCGGCGAGGATGAAAACCTTGACAGGCTTTTCCGCGGCGATGGCGGATGCGGTGAGCGCGAACAGCGCGAGGAGGGATTTTTGTGTCTTCATGTTTGCGGGAAGGAATGCGGGATGCGGGGGATTTTCAACTGAAAAGACGGCAAGGCTGGCGGCGCGTGGTATCCACACAAAAACGCCCGCTCGGGGAGAGAAGCGGGCGTTTATGGAATCCAGGTGTGCGCATGCGTGGCGCCGTCCTTTGCCGGACTAACGGCGGCGGCGGAGGAGGCAAAGTATGCCGAGACCGCCGAGAAGGGCGGTTGAGGGTTCGGGGACTACCGTGCCTGTGAGGGTGACGTTGTCGATGAACGTGTGCAGGGCGAGTGAGTTGTTATTGCCGCCAGCGGAGTCTGCGAATGTGAATGTGACGGTTGTATTGGTGATGTCGCTCAGGAAGTTACCTCCGAGGGTCATGCTGGCAGTTCCATCGAAAGTGCCTGCCGTGTGTGTCCATACATTCTGAGGGGCAAACGTGCCGCCAGCAACCGTGCTTGTAACCGTAAAGTTGGCCGGACTTGTGTCGCCTCCCACATTGCCGTAGCTAAAGCTGAGAGCCGTAAAATCCACGTAAACACCGCTTGGAATCGTCACGGTGAATGTATGTGTGTCGGTATCAGCTTTCTTAACGGCCACCATCCGTCCGCCACTAACACCAATTTCACCAGTAGGTGAAGTGGCCGTCCAAACGGATGCCGTGATGCCGCTGCCAAAATCGTTGGATGTTGCAGCACTCGTAGCCGAGTCTGGAGCGTTATTCGTGAGGTCAACCAGCGCATCTCCAGCGCTGAAGTTGTAAATGATCGTAGCCGCGTGGCTGGAAACTGCGGTCATGCAGAGCGCGATGACCGGGAGAAGGAGTTGTTTGATTTTCATGATTTTGTGTTGGTGTGCTTTGCTGAGGTGGAATGTGAGCGGGTTTTTCGCGTGTGGCCAACAACCTACTAGGTTAACCTACTAGGTTTTTTTCCCGGTATGACGAGGGAATTCAGCTCTGGCCACCTGTCACAAAAAAGGGCAGGTTGTGCGACATGGGCGAATTGCGTTTCCTGAGCAAGATCGAGCAGGTGGCGGCGCACCTGCGGGCGGAGCTGGCGGGCGGGCGCTGGGAAGGGGCGATGCCGGGGCGGCTTGAGCTGGCGGCGGAGCTGGGAACAAACGCGAAGACGGTGGAGGATGCGCTGCGGCAGTTGGAGCGGGAGGGTGTGCTGGCCGGGCAGGGGGCGGGGAGGAAGCGGCGCATCGTGCGGGCTGAAAAGCCGGACAAAGTCGTCTTGCGCGTGAAGATCCTGCCGTTCGAACCTAGCGACAGGGGTTCGTCGTTGTTCAACGTTCTCCTGCACCGTCTCAAAGAGCAGGGTCATGAAGTGGCGTTCGCGGAGAAATCGCTCCACGATCTGGGGATGGATGTGAACCGGGTGGCTGCGTATGTGGAGGCCAGCGTGGCGGATGTATGGCTGGTTATCGCCGGCTCGCGGGAGATTCTCGAATGGTTCGCGGCGCGGACGGGGCCGAGCTTCGCCCTTTCCGGGAGATGGACCGGGCTACCGATTGCCGGGATCAATACGCAGAAGATTCCGGCGATGAAAGCCGCAGTGCGTCGGCTTTATGACCACGGTCACCGCCGCATCGTATTCATGTGTCGGGAGGAGCGCCGCAAGCCGTATCCGGCAGCCTTGGAACAGGCCTTTCTCGACGAGCTGACAGCGCTCGGCATCAAGACAGGCGCTTACAACCTGCCGGACTGGGGGGATGATATCGCGGGCTTTTACCGCGGCTTGGATGCGCTTTTTCATCATACTCCTCCCACCGCGTTGTTCCTGACGGAGGCACGGCTTTTCATCGCGGCGCAGCAGCATCTCGCGCGGCGTGGCATCCTGGCACCCCGCGATGTGTCGCTGATCTGCGATGACCCCGACGTCGCATTCTCGTGGTGCCTGCCGGTCGTTTCGCACTTCCGCTGGGACACGCGTCCCGTAGTCAGCCGTGTGGTGCGGTGGGTGGACAATGTGGCGCGTGGCAGGGAGGATCGTCGGCAGAGCTTCATCCAAGCGGAGTTCGTGGAAGGCGGGACGGTCGGGCCGCTTGGATAGCGGATCTTCAAGCCACTTCACCGCAGCCCGCGCAGAAGGAATTCCGCGTTGGTTTTGGTTTTCTTGAGGTTGTCGAGGAGGGTGACCAGGGCGTCGCCGATGGGTAGGCCGGCGAGCTGCTTGCGGACATCAACGACCTTGCGGAACTCGTCGGGGTGATAGAGGCGGTCGTCGTTGCGGGTGCCGGATTGGGGGATGTGGATGGCGGGATAGACGCGGCGCTCGGCGAGCTCGCGGTCGAGGCGCACCTCCATGTTGCCGGTGCCCTTGAACTCCTCGAAGACCACGTCGTCGAGGCGGGATTCCGTTTCCACAAGGGCGGTGGCGAGGATGGTGAGCGAGCCGCCGTTCTCGATGTTACGGGCGGTGCCGAAAAATTTCCGGGACTTCTGGAGCGCCGCCGGGGAAACGCCGCCGGAGCCGATGGGGCCGCCCTGCATGGCGGAGTTGTGGCCGCGTGCGAGGCGGGTGAGTGAGTCGAGCAAGAGGATCACGTGCCTGTCCAGCTCAACCAATCGCTGGGCCCGTGCGATCACGAGATCCGCCACTTGGGCGTGGCGTCTTGGCGTTTCATCGAAGGTGGAGGCGAACACGCGGCAGTTCACGGTTTCCTCGAAATCGGTGACCTCCTCGGGGCGCTCGTCGAGCAGCAGGACGATCAGTTCCACGCCGGGGTTGTTCGCCTTGATCGACTTGGCGATCTGCTTGAGCAAAATGGTCTTGCCGCCGCGCGGCGGGGCGACGATCAGCCCGCGCTGGCCCTTGCCGAGCGGTGCGATGAGGTCGATCACGCGCACGCCGAGGAATTCCGTGCCCTCGCCTTCCAGATGGATGCGGCTGTCCGGAAACATCGGGGTGAGTTTTTCGAAATCCTTCGGCTCTTCCCACTCGGCGGCGGGTTTTCCCTCGATCTCGAGGATCTCGGCGGTGGTCAGGTATTTGTCGCGCTGCACGGGCGGGCGGACTTTCACCTTGATGAGCTGGCCGTTGCGGATCTTCGCGTTGTTCAGCAACGGGCCGCCGATGTGGATGTCGTCCTGCGAGGGGCGGAACGAGCGCTCGGGATCGCGGATCATCGCGAAGTGTTCCTTGCCGATTTCCAGCACACCCTCGCAGGTAACGTCCGTGCGGTGGGCGACGAAGAAACAGATGATCTCGTAAACGAGCTGGGCTTTCGTGAGCCCGCCCTGGATGCGGGCGGGGATCTCGGCGGCGATCTTCTGCAGCTCGGAAAGCGGCTTGAGCCGGAACTCGTTGAGATCGATGTGCTCGGGCACGGGGAAGGGGGCTGGTGCCTCGGCGACGGCGGTGGATGCGGCATCGGAAACGGTTGCCTCGGAGGTTTGTTCGGTGGTGTCTGACATGGAGATGGGTGGGAAAGTTTCGCAGTATCGCTGGATTTGCGCCCTGAGGGTGTCGGGCCGGCCGTCGTTCCAGAAGACGATGTCGGCACGGGCCTCCTTTTCCCCAAGGGGCATCTGGGCGGCGAGGATGGGCTCGATCAGGGCATCGTCCCAACCGTTGCGAGCCTTGAGTCTGGCGACCTGCGTGGCGCGGGAGGTGGAGACGGTGATCGCCTTGGTCTGGCCGAAATCGAAGCCGTTTTCGAAAAGCAGCGGGACATCCGCCAGGAAGCACCGCGCCCCTTTCATAGCGGCCTCATCGCGCAGGGCAAGACATTCCTGCCGCACCCGCGGATGCAAAACACCCTCCAGCAGCGCCCGTTTCCCGGCATCCGCGAAAACGATGCCCCGCAGTTTCGTGCGGTCGATGGCTCCCGTCTCAGGATCGAGGATGCTTTCGCCGAAAAGCCCCGCGAGTTCCTTGGCGATCGTTTCCGTCCCTAACAGCCGCCGCACCGCAAGATCGCAATCGAACACGACGATGTCCGGCACGAACTCCCGGAAATGGCGGACGGCGGTGGACTTGCCTGTGGCTATGCCGCCGGTGAGGGCTAGGATGTGCATGGGTGATTGAACCGCCGGCAGGCATTGTGCGCCAAGAACGAAATGCCGGACCGTGGCACCGAATTTGCTGACGACCCCCTGCAAATCGCTGGTCGGTCGTGAGACTTGAATCAATCTGGCGGTTCCGAAAAAAGCGGTAGAAATGCCTTCCGAATGTCTTGGAAAAGTGTAAACGAAAACTACCCATTATGAAAAAAAAACCATCAACCGTTTTGTGTGCAGCCACTGGCTTGAGTGTGCTCGCATCCTGTTCCGCCCCTTCGTCGAATCTTCGCGATAGCGCGACCACGGCCGCTCCGGCCAAGGACTCACGGCTATCCGGAAAAATCGTCCACGAGGTTAATTCTTATCGCGCTACGAAAGGCAAGGCGGCCCTGGTGAGGCATTCGGGCCTGGACAGGCTCGCGCAGGCACATTGCGACTTTCTGGCCATGAAAGAGCATAAACCCGGCGATTACAAAGTGCATGTCGGTCATGAGGGATTCGAGAGCCGGGCATTCATTGCCAAACACGCCTACGGGATCACATCTATGGGGGAAAACGTGGTCGCATCGTCAAAACATTCTCCAAAGCATCTGGTGGTCTTGTGGTCAAAATCCCCAACCCATAACTCCACCATGTGCGATGAGTGGACGTATACGGGTGTGGCCACCGCTGTCGAACCGGACGGCCTGGTGATTTCCACCCAGCTGTTCGGAATTACGCCGGTCGCTCCCGGTGGAGCGAAGGCGGGAATGCCGCTCCAATGACCCACAGTGATATGCCCATGCCTGATTTTGCCCTTGAAAATGGACTGGCTGCACGCGGGTTTCCGCGGGTGGCAGGTGTCGACGAAGCGGGCAGGGGGCCTTTGGCCGGCCCGGTTGCCGCAGCGGCCGTGATCCTGCCTCTTTCTTTTTCATGCCCGCTTCTCGATGATTCCAAGAAGCTGACGAAGCGGCGAAGGGAAATCCTTTACGCGGAAATCACCGGAAACCCCGGCGTGGTTTGGTCGGTGGCCTTGGTCGGGCCCGAGGAGATCGACCGGATCAACATACTGCGCGCCACCCACAGGGCGATGGCGCTTGCCCTCGGTTCGCTTTCGGAAACACCGGACATCGCACTGGTGGACGGGTTGCCGGTGAAAGGCCTGCCGGTTCCGCACGAGTCCGTGGTGAAAGGTGACGGGCTTTCGCTTTCCATCGCCGCCGCGAGCGTGATTGCGAAGGTGACAAGGGATCGCTTTATGGAAATGATCGACTCCGAGTTTCCCGCGTACGGTTTCGCCAGGCACCAGGGCTATGGCACGCGGGAACACCTCGAAGCACTCAGGAAACATGGGCCTTGTCGCCATCATCGTCGGTCGTTTCAGCCGGTATCTCAACTCGCCCTACAGGCAGGGGACGGGGGCCAGCGGCGCGAGGAAGTGGACGGGTGATTACGGCGAGAACGTCGCCGCCGACTGGCTGCGCGCCCGCAACGCCAAGGTGCTCGCGAGGAACTTCAAGGGCCGGCGTGGTGGCGAGGTGGACATCGTGGCGCGGAAAGGCAGGCAGCTCCTTTTCATCGAGGTGAAGACCCGGAAAAAGGACGCAAAAATCCGCGGGCTCTCCGCCGTGAACCGCAAGAAAAGATCCCTGATCCAGCGCGGCGCGAACGAATGGCTGCGCAGGCTCGGCAGCCGCGATTTGCCATGGCGCTTCGATGTGATCGAGGTCGAGGTCGCGGAGGGCGAAAAGCCCAGGGTGACGCGGATCGAAAACGTGTTCGGAAATGATGCGCCTCCGCGAAAATGGTGATTGCCAACTCTGCGCGGGCGTGGTTGCTTTCTCGCCCGTCCGCAAGGGCGGTTTTCATGTGCGCGCGTGGCGGAATTGGTAGACGCGCTAGATTCAGGTTCTAGTACTCGCAAGGGTGTTCAGGTTCGAGTCCTGTCGCGCGCACCATCTTATTATCAATGGGTTACGGGGTATGCACCCCGACCGGTTGACAACCCCCGCTACCCCATGAACGAGGGTGGCGACAAAATGGCGACAAACGCGGGTGCGGAATCTGCAACCCGCACGAAACCAAGGCGATCCAGAGCTAGGAAAAAACTCGGGCCTTTTCTCAAGGTGAAATTCGGGTCGGCTGCGGTGCCAATTTATCGAACGGAATCCAAGGGCAGGGTTCGCTACACGCTGAGTTTTTACCGGGACGGGCGCCGCATGCGGAAAATGTTCAACGATCTGGAGTCCGCCAAAAAGGAGGCTCTCTTCGTGGCGCAGCGGATTCAGTCCGGCATGCAGCACGTCACCGATCTCAAGCCGCACGAGCGCGACAGCTTCAAAGCGGCGGAGGCTCTGCTCCGGAAATCCGGCATTCCCTTGGTCGCCGCCATCGAGGATTACACCCGCGCCCGCGAACTGGCAGGAACGGAATCGCTCGCCGCCATGGCCGCTGAGTATGGCCAGCACTTCAGGAAGGTGGTGAGGAAAGTCACCATCCCCGTGGTCGTGGCGGAAATGCTGCTACACCGCGAACAGGACGGGGCGAGCAAGGTCTATCTGGGCCAGTTGAAGACAACCCTCAACCGCTTCGCCGCCAAGTTTCCGGGCGAGATCCTCGACGCCACCTCGCAGGAGATCGACGCATGGCTCCGCTCGCTGGCCGTGGCACCCGGGACACGCAACTCGATGTTGCGCTGCATCAAGGTGTTCTTCTCCTTCGCCCGCAGCCGCAATTATCTGCCCGAGGATCGCAGCACGGCGGCCGACCCGGTGCGGTTGGTCAAGAACGTCTCGAACGACTACTCGATCTTCACGCCCGAGCAGATGGAGACGATCTTGCACAACGCCCCGCCGCGCCTGATACCGATACTGGCGATTGAGGCATTCTCGGGTGTCCGGGTCGCCGAACTGCGCCGCCTCGATTGGTCTGCCGTGGACTTGGATCGCCGCATCATCGAACTCCGTGCCGATCAGGCGAAGACGGCATCAAGGCGGGTGGTGCCCATCACCGAGAATCTCGCCGCGTGGCTGGCTCCGCTGGAACGCAAGGGCAAGGTCGTGGCCACGAAGAACCTGTATGTGGACATGACGGCCCTGACCCGCGCCCTGAAAATCGAGTGGCCGCGCAACGTGCTGAGGCATTCGTTCATCTCCTACCGGATTGCCTCAGTGAAAAGCGCCGACCAGGTCGCTCTGGAGGCAGGCAACTCGCCGTCGATCATCTTCAGGCACTACCGCGAACTGACCACCGAGAGTGAGGCTGACAAGTGGTTCGGCATTCTGCCCAAGGATGGACAGATGGAGAACACGTTCCTATGGGACAGGCGGAAGAACCGGATCACCCTCAACGGCAAGGTCATCGAGAAGTGATCGCCCGTTCAATCCGTATGCCAACGATGTTCGGCGACGCGGAATGGTCTTGTGGGGGGAGGGGATATTGCCACCCCTTGCGCGGCCGGAACGTGCTCCTACGTGGCACCATACGCAAAATTAGAGGCTGGGGAAAAGTCTTCCCATCTCGAATTTACGCAGCTTGAAAAATGGTGTGCCGCTCATCCCTTGAAGCTGGAGTTCGGCACCCCGTCATCCACCAGGTCACCGATACGGTTCACCGTGTCCTTGAGTAGGGATGCGGCGGCGAACACGAGCACACCGATGGCTGGATCGACGAAGGGGATGACGTTGAGGGCGGAAACGAATCCGGCGATTTTCGTGACTCATTCATCAGTTACCGCATCGCCATCGTCCAGAGTGCCGATCAGGTGGCGCTTGAGGCGGGTAACTCTGCCTCGATCATCTTCAAGCACTACCGGGAACTGACTACGCCCGAGGTTGCGGAGAAGTGGTTCAGCATCCTGCCCAGGCAAGGTCAGTGGGAAAACACTTTCCGATATGACCGCAAGAAGCGGCGGTGGCACCCTTCCAGTTTATGGTCCGCTCAAAGTGAGAGGATTCGGGTTCATTGATAGTGGCTGCCACCTCCTTGTCAATCTGCTTCCGGAGCGAAGGCCGGAGGCCGCAGCGTAGGAAG
>JAIXQS010000104.1 GCA_027485615.1 Verrucomicrobiaceae bacterium | reverse complement strand
CGGATCGCTGGCCATCGGCGGCGCGCTCGGCACCGCCGCGATCTGCGTGAAACAGGAACTACTGCTCGTCATCATTGGTGGCGTGTTCGTCGCGGAGGCGCTTTCCGTGATGCTTCAGGTCGGCTCCTTCAAGCTGCGCAAAAAACGCATCTTCAAGATGGCTCCCATCCACCACCATTTCGAACTGCTGGGATGGCACGAGTCCCAGGTCATCATCCGTTTCTGGATCCTTTCCATCATGCTCGCCCTCTTCGGGCTTGCTCTCCTAAAAATCGCCTGACGCCTTGAAAGAACCATTCAACATCACCGGAAAACACGTCGCCGTCTTCGGAGCCGGGCGCTCCGGTCGTGCGGCTGCGGCGCTTGCCCTGCGCGAGGGAGCGGTGGTTTCGGTCTGGGATCAGGGAGGCTCTTCCGCTTTCGAGAAAATTCCCTCCGGCGTGCAAATCCATCCCGATATGAAAATCTCCGACGCCGGAAATTTCGTTGCGGATCTCATCGTGATCAGCCCTGGCATCGACACCTATTCGCCGCTGGTGCAGGCATTCTCGGCGAAGGCGAAGATGATCGGCGAGACCGAGTTCGCATCGCGTTATTACGCGGGCGGCATCATCGGCATCACGGGCACGAACGGCAAGACCACCACTACGGAACTCGTTTCCCTCATACTCAAGGAGGCGGGTCTCGGCGGCACGCCCTGCGGAAACTACGGCGCGCCGCTTTCGGAAATCGTCCTTTTCCCCGAGGTGCCCGCCGCCGTCGCGCTGGAGCTTTCCTCCTTCCAGCTTGAAACCATCGAGGATCTCCGTCCGCGGGTTTCCATTTGGCTGAACTTCGCGCCCGACCACATGGACCGCTACCCGACCGTGGAGGCCTACAGGAACGCCAAGCTGCGGATTTTCGAAAACCAAAACGCCGAGGATACGGTGGTCATGCGGCATGGCGAGGAACTCGGTGCGCTGATCCCGAACGTGATCACTTTCTCCACGGAAACGTTTGAGGCGGATTTCTTTTCCGACGGCGTCACCATCATGCAGGGCGGCAGGATACTGCTCGACCTTGAGGCGGAAACCTCCCTGCGCGGGCTGCACAATGCGGAGAACGCGATGGCCGCAATGGCGGCTTGTATGGCATACGGAATTTCGCCGGCACTCATTCCCACCGCGCTGCATGGTTACGCGCCGCCGCCGCACCGCTGCGAACTGATCCGCACCCTCGATGGCGTCGAATATCTCAACGATTCCAAGGCCACGAACCTCCACGCCCTGCAATGCGCGCTGCGTTCGCAGAACCGTCCCGTCGTCCTCATTGCGGGTGGCAAGGACAAGGGGCTGGATTACGCTCCGCTTCTTCCGATGCTCGGCCGGCAGACAATTTCCGCCGTCACCTTCGGCCAGATCGCGCGCCCCCTCGCGGCGCTTTTCAACACCGCCGTGCCGACCACCGCCGTCTCCACCTTGTCGGAGGCGATCCACACGGCTCGCTCACTCGCGCCGCGAGGTTCCACGGTTTTGCTTTCTCCCGGAACATCTTCCTTCGACCAATTCAACGGATATGAGCAACGCGGCGACACCTTCCGCGACCTCGTCCACCAGCTTAGCTAAACCCCGCACCAAACCCGCCAAACCATGAAATACGAACGCATCCCCACCCGTCGCCAACCCGTCCGCAAAACCCTTTACGCACGCCTGTTCAACAAGGCGAAGCCGAAGAAGCAGCGTGCCTCCGCCGCGCCCACCGCCGATGACATGGACGAGGGCGGCATCAACATCTCCCGTTCGCTCACGATCATCTTCGCAATCCACATCGTGGCGATCGGCATGATCTTCATCCACAAGCAATACCTCTCCGGACGTACCTCTCCGCCCGAAAGCGCCGCCTCCGCCTCCGTGGTTGAAACACCCGCCGCGGCCCGGCCCAATAACCATCTCCCTGCGCTCAGCAGCGGCGACAAGCCCTACATGGTCAGGAAAGGCGATAACTACGGGATCATCGCCGCAAAGCATAACGTCGAGGAAAGCGAGCTGCGCAGCATGAATCCGGGCACGGACATCCGCGCGGGCGTCGTGCTCCGCATCCCGCATAGCCAGCGCATCGTCGCCGAGATGCCGCCCGAGGTCGCCGCCATCCGCGATCATGGAACGCCCAGCGACGCCGACCTCGGCTTGGTTGAAATCCTCCCACCCCTTGAGACCGATGCTGCGCAGCTCATCCGCCCCGCCGTCAGCCTGAGCAGCGAGGACATCCCGCGCGCGACGCCTGTCGGTTCCGGCCGCACTCACACCGTGAAGTCCGGCGAGAACATCTGGCGCATCTCGAACCAATACAAGGTCAGCCAGCAGGAGCTTATGGCCGTCAACAACATCACCGATCCTACCAAGCTGAAGATCGGCCAATTGCTCAAGCTCCCGTAACGATATCCTCACGTGCTCCGCCACAGTTCCACGCTCCTGATCATCGCCGTCGCCCTCCTTTGCGGGCTCGGGCTGGTCATGCTTGCCAGCACGGGCGTCTGGGTGCGCGGGATGGATAACCCCTACCACTTCGTCACGCGGCAGGCGGTCATGATCGTGGTCGGCATCGCCGCTGCGGTCGTCATGGCGAAAATTCCCGGGGACTGGATACGGCAACTCACGCCGGTCGCCTACCTCTTCGCCTGTTGCCTGCTCGCCCTTTGCTTTGTTCCCGGGATCAACGTGGAAATCTACGGCTCGAAGCGCTGGATCAACGTTCCGCTCATCGGCCAGTTCCAGCCCTCCGAAGCCGCGAAAATGGTTGTCGTGATCGCGCTCGCCTCGTGGTTCACCCGCTGGCAGACGGAGGTGCACACCTTCTGGCGGGGCTTCGTGCTTCCCGGCGCGATCATCGCCGTCCCCATCGGCCTCATCGCCGCGGAAACGGATGTCGGCACCGCGCTATCGCTCAGCGTTGCCGTCGGCGCGGTGATGTTCTGTGTCGGCACCCGCCTGCGCTATATGGTTCCCAGCGCCCTCGCCGCCATGGCCGGCGCGGCGTGGTTTGTTTACAACAACCCGAACCGCTGGGGCCGCATCGAGGCATGGCTGGATTTGGAAAACCCCGTCCACCAGCTCGACCGCGGCATGCAGCAATGGCGGGCCCTCCTCGCCCTCGGCAACGGCGGACCCTGGGGCGTAGGCCTCGGCAACGGGGTCGAGAAATTCGGCACGCTCACCTTCGCCCACATCGATTTCATCTTCCCCGTTATCGGCGAGGAGCTCGGCCTGCCCGCCACGCTCGGTGTGATCGTCTGCTACGTGGCCATCGCCGTCGGCGGCATCGGTATCGCGCTCCAGGCGCGGCAGATTTTCGAGCGCTGCATCGCCCTCGGCCTCACCTGCGTGATCGTCGTCCCCGCCATGGTGAACATCGGCGTCACCACCGCCGTCCTCCCCAATGACGGCCTCCCGCTCCCCTTCGTCAGCTACGGCGGCACCAGCCTCGTCTTCAGCCTCGCCGCCGTCGGCCTGCTCGTCGGCATCCACCGCCGCTCCCAGGTCGCCGTCGCCAAGGCCTTTCCGCTTGGCAAGGAAGTGCGCCTCGCCGTCCGGCTGTGAATCCCGCATCTGGGAATTTTTTCCGAGAGGTTTGCATCCATTCCCATTCATACTCTCCGTTAGGATCAGAACTTTTCATAAACGATCTATGCCCAAGATCCGGCACCGTTTGGCTTCATGGGAAAATTGGGTTTTGAGGGTTGAAGTTTCCCCGCCGCCTATCCATCTTCCCGCCCCGCCGCGAACCTCGGCGGCTACTAGCCATGGGAAAAAGCCTCTTTCAAAAAGTCTGGGATTCGCACCGCGTCGGCACCCTCGGGGACGGTCGCACGCAGCTCTTCATCGGCACGCACCTCATCCATGAGGTCACCTCGCCGCAAGCCTTCGGGATGCTGCGCGACCTCGGTCTCAAGGTGAAATTCCCCCAGCGAACCTTCGCCACCATCGACCACATCGTGCCGACCATCAACCAGGATCAGCCCGCAGACCCGCTCGCCGCGGAGATGATCGATGCGATCCGGAAAAACTGCGATGACTTCGGCGTCACCTATTTCGACCTGAAATCCGGCAAACAGGGCATCGTCCACGTCGTCGGCCCCGAGCAGGGCATCACCCAGCCGGGCACGACGATCGCCTGCGGCGACTCGCACACGGCCACCCACGGCGCGTTCGGAGCGATCGCGTTCGGGATCGGCACCAGCCAGGTGCGCGACGTCCTCGCCACGCAGACCATCGCGCTGGAGGAAATGAAAGTCCGCCGCATCGAGGTGAACGGTGGCCTCCGCCCCGGCGTTTACGCGAAGGACGTGATCCTCCACATCATCCGCCTGCTCGGAGCCAACGGCGGCATCGGCTACGCTTACGAATACGCGGGCGATGTCTTCGACCGCATGTCCATGGAAGAGCGAATGACCGTATGCAACATGTCCATCGAGGGCGGCGCGCGCTGCGGTTACGTGAACCCGGATGCGAAGACCATCGCCTATCTGCAAGGTCGCCCTTACGTCGATAACACGAATTTCGACGCGACCGCCGCCCGCTGGCTTTCCTTCGCCTCGGACGCCGACGCGGTGTTCGACGATATCGTGAAAATCAACGCCGCCGACATCGAGCCGACCGTGACCTGGGGCATTTCCCCGGACGCCGGGATCAGCATCACCGAGACCATCCCCGATCCCCTCAAGGCCAAGACCCCCGAGGAAAAGGCGTCCATCGAGGAAGCCCTCGCCTACATGAAACTGCCCGGCGGCACACCCATCCAAGGCGTGAAGATCGACGTCGCGTTCATCGGCTCCTGCACCAACGGCCGGATCTCGGATTTCCGCGAGGTCGCGAAATACATCCAGGGCCACAAGGTTGCGGCGGGCGTGCAAGCCATCGCCGTCCCCGGCTCGCAGATCGTCGCGATCCAATGCGAGCAGGAAGGCATCCCGCAGATTTTCCGCGACGCGGGTTTCGAATGGCGCGCCGCAGGTTGCTCGATGTGCCTCGCCATGAACCCCGACAAGCTCATCGGCGACCAGCTCTGCGCCTCCTCCTCGAACCGGAATTTCAAAGGCCGCCAAGGCTCCCCGACCGGACGCACGATTCTGATGTCACCCGTCATGGTCGCCGCCGCTGCGATCAAAGGCCACATCACCGACGCCCGCGAGCTTTTCGATCTCTCGGACTCTGCCGCCGTCGCCTGATCTTCTTTTAGAGTTTAGAATTTAAAAATTAGAATTTTCCAAAATGGCCCTCGAACCCGTCAAACAAGTCACCGGCACCGGAGTTTTCATCCCCGGCGCTGACATCGATACCGACCGCATCATCCCGGCCCGTTTCATGAAATGCGTCACCTTCGACGGCCTCGGTGAGTTCGCGTTCCATGACGTGCGCTTCGATTCCGAAACCGGCGAGAAGACCCAGCACCCGCTCAACGACGAACGCTTCAAGGACGCCTCGATCCTCATCGCGGGTGTGAACTTCGGCTGCGGCTCCTCGCGCGAGCATGCCCCGCAATCGCTTCGCAAATACGGTTTCAACGCGGTCATCGCCGAGTCCTTCGCCGAGATTTTCTACGGAAACTCGACCACCCTCGCCATGCCCTGCGTAATGGCAACCGCCGCCGACATCGCCGCCCTGCGCACCGCGGTCGAGGCCAAGCCGGACACCCGCATCACCATCGACCTTGAGAAAATGACCGTCCGCACCTGCTGCGACCTCGAATTCCCCGTCAAAATGCCCGAGTCCGCCCGCGAAGCCCTCGTTTCCGGCCGCTGGGATCCCATCCAGGAACTCATCGATAACGACGCCGCGATCAACGAGCGCGCCAAGGCGCTGCACTACGTGTGAAAACGCATCCAATGCTAGGGTCGTTTTGCCAAAACGACTCACCCTGTGCGCCCAACCCGATCTGAAATCCGCTCCATCCCTTACGCGGTATGAATGCGGAGAGTTTTCCCCATCCCCTTTCAGCGACCCGCACCTAGGGTCATTTTATCATAATGACCCTACCTCAAACACCTGCCGGCATCGCCCTCTTCGATATGGACGGCACCCTGCTGGCGTGGGATTGCCAACTGCTCTTCCGCCACCACGTCCTCCGCGCGGAGCCATGGCGGGTGTTTTCGGTTCCTCTGTTCCTCGTTTTCCTGCCCTTCGCGAAGCTGCTGGGAACGGAAAATATGAAACGCGTGTTCCATTGCTTCCTGTGGAAAATGCCGCCCGGGCGACTCGCGGAGCTTTCCCGCGAATTCGCCGTCAAACTCCAGCCCAGCATTTACCCGGAGCTCAAGGCCGCACTCGACGGACACAAATCCTCCGGCCATCTCACCATCCTCAGCTCCGCCAGCCCCGAATGCTACGCGGCGGAGGTCGGGCATTTGCTCGGCTTCGATCTCTCCCTCGGCACCGTTCTGGAAAACAACCTGCTTTTCCCCGATCTCACGAACCACAAGGGCGAAAACAAAGCCCATCGCCTCCGCGAACTACTACCCGCATCGTATTTCATAGGCGGCAAACTCGTGAACTCGCGCGGCTACACCGACAGCACCGCGGATCTTCCCATGCTCGCCATTTGCGAAAATGCCACCGTCGTGAACCCGAAGCCGAAACTCGAAGCACTCGCGAACAGGAACGGTTGGTGCATCCTTCGCCCCGCGCGCCCGTGGAGATCACCGTTTGAAAAAGCCCTCCGCGTGCTCGCGCTTCTCCTCGCCCTCGGCGGAAATCCGGCCAAACTCTGAGCCATGCCCGCCCGCGCATTCGCACTCCGCCTCCTAGCCATCGTCCTCAGCGGCCTGATGGTCGCGGCGCTCGTCCCGCCCTTCAATCTGGAGAACCTCGCCTGGGTCTGCCTGATCCCGCTGCTCATCGCGTTGTGGGGCTTGAAAGGGAAACACCGCGCCAAGAAAGGTTTCCTGATCGGCTACCTCGCCGGAACGATCGCGTTCGGCATGCAGGTATCATGGCTTTCAAACGTCTCATGGCTCGCTCCCATTTTGCTGACGGCGCATCTCTCGCTGTTTTTCGGAGCATTCGGAGCATTCGCCGCCACGCTGGGAAACCCGTGGAACCGCGCGGGGGAGATTTCCGAAAGCCCGTTCCGCAGCCTTTTCACCGCATTCACCCACGCCACCGTCTGGGCCGGCCTTGAGTGGCTGCGTGGCTGGCTGTTCACCGGCTTCGGCTGGAACGGACTCGGCGTCGCTTTCCATGACACGCTCGTCATTTCGCAAGCCGCCGATCTGTTCGGCGTCACGGGGCTTTCCCTGATGCTGGTGTTTTTCCAATGCGTCCTCATCCAGGTCGCCCACCGCCTGAAAAAATCGGCAGCCGATGGCATCCGCCGCCCGCGCTGGGATTTCCTGGCGGCCGCGCTCGGCGTCGGGTTCGTCATCGCCTACGGTATCCTCCGCATCGCGATGGAAAGCGGAAAGGAGTCGATACCGCTCAAAGCCCTGCTCGTACAGCTCAACATCCCGCACGAAGGGGCACAGATGCTCTGGCCATCCGAGCAAGTCCACATGGCATACGAGGACGAAACCCTCGAAGCGCTGGAGGCCATCGCGAAATCCGACGAGGAAAAACTCCAGGCCGCCGTGAAGGAAAGCGGCGAGGGCGGGATCGAGCTGAGCCATCCCGATTGGGTGCTTTGGCCGGAAACCGCGCTTCACGG
Organism: Verrucomicrobiaceae bacterium; assembly: GCA_027485615.1. Lineage (GTDB taxonomy): Bacteria > Verrucomicrobiota > Verrucomicrobiia > Verrucomicrobiales > Akkermansiaceae > Luteolibacter. The sequence continues at coordinate 6,941 of JAIXQS010000104.1, read as the reverse complement.
CAACCTCGTCCGAACGGAAAGCGGCGAGTGGGGAGCATGGAGCGATAACCGCGACACCATCAGCCGCGTCCGCGAGGGCGGCAGTTTTGATCTGATGTATGGCGTCGTTGAGATCGAGGGCGAGGCGCGCGAGGACGGGCTTTATCCGAAGGAAAATGCGAGGGTCTACAACTCCATTGCGATCGAGAGCGCTGGAGGTGACCTGGCAAGCTACCGCAAGCGCCATCTCGTGATCTTCGGAGAAACGATCCCCCTGGTGGACTCCATTCCCTTGCTGAAAAAAATCTACGAGCAGCAGTCGGGTGCCCGATACAACGGCTCGTTCAGCGCCGGTTCGTCGCTCGAACCGTTGCTTTGCAAACTGAAGGGGAGGGAGATCGGGATCGTCCCCGCTGTCTGCTTCGAGGACACCGTGCCGCGCCTAACGCGGAAATTCGTCCGTGGCGGTCCGCAGATCATCGTGAACCTCACCAACGACGGCTGGTTCAAGGAATCCCCCGCCGCCGCCCAGCATTTCGCCAACGCCCGCTTCCGCGCCATCGAGCTGCGCCGCCCCATGCTCCGCTGCGCGAACACCGGCGTCAGCGCCGCCATCGATACCATCGGCTCCACCGCTCACCCTAAAACAGGCAAACCGCAGATCCTCACGGGCACGAACGGCAGCCATTTCACCCGCGGCAGCTTGCTGACAGAACTCAACATTCCCGTCCAACCCGGCTTCTCGCTTTACGCAATCATCGGCGATTGGGGCATCATCCTGCTTTCGATCATCGGCCTCGCCACCGCGATCATGGAGAGCCGCGCCTCCGGCCGGCTTCCCGGGCGCAAGTGAAAGGTGCGCCTCATCTCATTTTCCCTTTTTCTCCAGCGGTCGAAACACCCGCCTGCCGGCACTCGAACACCTCCGCCACAAGAGGAGCGCCGGGTTATCCCGCACCGTAAAAGGGCGCTTGCCCGCAGACGACTTTAGCCGGAATGAAAAGTCCGATTTACCGTAGGACACACCGTGGTTGGCATGGTATCCACTGATCTCCTTTTTCGAAAACTACCTGATGCCCTTCAGTTTCTTGCCGTAGGTTTTTTTGAAAATCACGTCGGTGATGGAAATACGGCGTCCTGTCTTCGGGTCGTGGGTGGCGACCTGCATTTTCTCAAGCACCCAGACCTTGTCGGAGACTTGCATCACATCCTCGACCTGAAACTCCTTCAGTAGCCCGCGGTTGTCATCGTAGCCACGGATGCGCATGAAGGCTCCGAATTTCGAGTGAACCCATACATACACGCGCTGATAGCGGCCTGTGGCGTTCTTGGGTTTGTCGAGAAGCAGGCGGTGGCAGTTTTGTCCGCCGACGTCTTCGGTGCCTTCGAGCTTGGGGTTCGGCCAGTAGAAAAAGCGCAGGGCGAGATCCTCGTAGGTGAGATCGGTTCCGGCGATGGGCTCCACGAGTTTCGCCGGGGGGAAATTCATCTGCTTTCCATTCGCCATCTCGAAAAGCTCGAACTTCTCATCGCCGAGGCGCATGTGGAAGATCCGCAGCTTGCCGTCTTCGGTGAACTGGAACTGGATGTCCTTTCCCTTCAGGAAAAGGGTGATGGGGATTTTCCTGCGGCCTTGGGTAAGCGTGCCCTCAAGACCTTCGTCGATCCGGGTGAGCGTGGCTGCGAGGCGTGCCCCCGCGAGAATGGCATCGGCATCGGGCGCTTGCGCCGCCAGCGGTGAAACGAGAGCGACGGTGCCAAGGAGGATGTGGATGAACTTCATGCAACCAAGCTATTCGATTTCCGTGTATCGACAACAGCGGGCTGCAAAGAATCACCTTGATCCTTATAACAGCAGCCCGAAGACGGTTCCTCCTCAGATGCAACACATCGCGGGGGCTGGATGAAACAACCTTTACGGATTGATTGCGGTGACTACAGGTGGGCCACCACCGCCTCCGCCGCCAGGTGGACGTGGTGATATGGGCGGTGGTCGCAGAGTTGGCGGCCTTTGATCTCCGGGTGGTAGTTCGTCTTTAGGCGGAGTAATGGGGGGGGCGCCGCCGGGCGGCTTGGGAGGATCAAGCGGATTTAACCTGCTTTCCGGAGAGGAAAACTCCGAGGCAACGGCGTCCTTCGAATCTTTGCCGCTTTTCGAGCTGCTGTAATCACCGCTGGTCGGGTCAAGTTTGGCGAAAAGGGCCTGTATGGCCGGAAGAGCCTCAGGCCGCGCTGCGATCGCGCACTGACAAACGATCCTCATGGATCCGGGAGCAGACGTGATGGCGACTTCCGTAATGTCAACGACAAGACCGACTTCCGCCTCGCACGCCCGAATCGCCGTTTTAACGATCTCGCAAGCGCAGTTGGGGTTGGCGGAAATTTCCGATTCAACGATTTCCAGCACCGCGGATGTATCGAGCTTGACGCGTTGTTCTACGGAAATGGTTACATCAGAGCAGTCTGCGGATTTCGATGACTGGCCGGGTTCGCGGTAGGCTGCGGTGAGTTCCGCTAGCCCCGACTGGACGCCTTTCAGCTGAACGTCGGAGACCTTGATTTTGATGCGGTTCGCTTGGCGGTAAGCGGAAACTTCCCGGAGCACGGACAGATCAACCACGTTTTCGATGTTTCGATTCGACCACTCTCACGTTGAGAGAGTGTGGGCATCCTGATTGATGAAAACAGGCAGGGGTTCCGATATCTCAGCTAGACTTTTCTGTATTTCAGGAATCTGGAACGTTCCGCTCAAGTGTTTGTTTGAGGCAAAAGATGAGAATTCAGGATAGCCGTGGCGCTCCGCCTTGGCATCATCTGCCATATTTGCTGACAGTCCCATCATCTGCGCCGATGCCGAATTGGCAACGAGTAGGACGAACGGAAGTGCCAAGCTTATGCCGACAACTGATTTCAGTCTTTTGATATGATTCAGGTATAATCCTTGAGGAATCCTGAAATATCACAAGGTTTTTTTAGATCGAGTTTAGGTATCCAGTCCCAACTTAAGCCAAACCCCGTGGAGTTTTATTAGGGAATTCTGCAAGGGGTGTCATGAAATTCAAGAGATCACCTCCGGAATCCCTCCATTGAGCCGGGATTTCTCCGCAAGGTAGGCCAAGCGATGACCAGCCAGCCCGTCAAGACCGGGTGCGATGGCGTTTGGGCCGCGCATCAGCGTGTCAAGTGCGTTGGCGAGGCCGAAATCGCCGCCGCCGTGGCCGGCGTAGCCTTCGGCGGAGGCTTCTAGGACAGGAACGGCCTCGACGGTGCCGGTGCGGTGGTCGCGGAACCAGAGCTCGGGGGCGCCGGCGTCCTGCCATGGTTCGCCGCCGCGCAGGGAGCCGAGGGTGCCGTGGACTTCGATGGTGCGGTTGCAGTCGAAGGCGGTCATCGTGAGGGTGGCGGTGACACCGTTCTCCATTTCCGTGGAAAGGATCTGGTGATCCACGGCGTCGTTGTCGCAGCGATACACGCAGCGGCCCCAGGGCGAGGTGCGGAGGAAATCGAGGATCTTTTCGTCGTCGGCCGTTTCATAACCGTCCATCACCATGCGCAGCCAGCTCCGGCTTTCCTTGAGATAGCGATGGGCGTCGTAAAGGCAATCGGCGGCGGCGGGGCAGCCGTCGGTGCAGCGGGCGGGCGCGCCTTGCGGGGCGTTCTCTTCCTTGAACCAGTCGAGCTTTCCGTAACTGGAAATGGAGCGCGGGCTGGAGCCGGTGAGCCAGCAGATGAGGTCGGTGTCGTGCGAGCATTTCGCGACGATCATGGGCGAGGATTTCGCGGTGTTGCCCCAGTGGCCGCGGACGTAGGAATGCGCTTGGTGGAAGGCATCCACGCCCTCGCTCAAACGCATCGTCATCACCCGGCCAAGCTTGCCGCTGTCGACGAAGGCTTTCACCGCCGAGTAGAACGGGGTGTAGCGCAGGACGAAACCGAGCGCGATGCGGCGTCCCAGCGAGCGGGCGAGGGCGTCGAGTTCCTCGCAGCGTTCGAGGGTTTCGGCGGCGGGTTTTTCAAGAAGAAGGTCGTATCCTGCGTTCAGCGCGCTGACGGCGTGGCCGTAGTGGTGCGCGTCCTGGGTGCCGATGATGAGCACGTCGGCCAATTTCCCCGCGGCGAAAAATTCCTCGGCGGAGGAAAAGGTGCGGACGGTTCCCGGCTCGGCGAAGCCGGCGACAGTGTTGCGGCGCGCCTCGACGAGGTCGGCGGCGGCGGTGATGCGGTAACGGCCGTTGAGGGACGCGGCGATCTTGGAGTAGGTGCGGCCCCTCGCGCCGCAACCGAGCACGGCGATGGTGAGGGGATTCGTTTCAGTGGAAGTGGAGGCCTGCATAGGGTACTGCGCGGAACATGGGTTGCCCACGTCCGTTTGGCAATCCGCCGATGCGGAAAAGATTACCCCTCCGCGAGGAGCTTGCGGAAATATTCGATGGTGGGATCCAGTCCGTCTTCAAGTTTCACGGTCGGCTCCCAGCCGAGTTCGTTGCGAGCGAGGGTGATGTCCGGGCGGCGCTGCTTCGGATCGTCTCCGGGCAGGGGCATGAAGGTGAGTTTCGATTTTCCGCCGATCTTTTTCAGCACCAGCTCGGCCAGTTCCAGCATGGTGAACTCGCCGGGGTTACCGATGTTCACCGGGCCGGTGATTCCTTCCTTTTCCATGAGGCGGATGAAACCGTCGATGAGGTCGTCGCAGTAGCAGAAGGAGCGGGTCTGGAGGCCGTCGCCGTAGATCGTGAGATCCTCGCCGCGCAGCGCCTGAACGATGAAATTGGAGACCACGCGCCCGTCATCCGGCAGCATGCGCGGGCCGTAGGTGTTGAAGATACGGACGACGCGGATATCGACACCGTTCTGGCGGTGATAGTCGAAAAACAGGGTTTCCGCGCAGCGTTTCCCCTCGTCGTAGCAGGCGCGGATGCCGATGGGATTCACGGATCCTTTGTAGGATTCCGGCTGCGGATGGATTTCCGGATCGCCGTAAACCTCGGAGGTCGAGGCTTGGAAAACGCGCGCTCCGGTGCGTTTCGCGAGGCCGAGGCAATGAATCGCGCCGAGGACGGAGGTCTTGGTGGTCTTGATCGGGTTGTGTTGGTAGTGCGGCGGTGAGGCGGGGCAGGCGAGGTTGTAGATGCGATCCACCTCGAACTTGAACGGCTCGGTGACATCGTGGCGAACGAGTTCGAAATACGGGTTCGCCAGCAGGTGGGCGATGTTGCGTTTCCGCCCCGTGAAATAGTTGTCGAGGCAGATGACCTCGTTGCCCTCGTTGAGGAGGCGTTCGCAGAGATGGGAACCGAGGAATCCGGCCCCGCCGGTGATGAGGATGCGCATGCGCAGTTTTTTAAACCTTAAATTTTAAACTTTAAACCTCAAATAAAGAGGCTCCGCCCGATGGAGAAGATTCAACCACAGATATACGGGATGGACGCAGATGGAGACCTATGAAAATCAATTTTTTACGAGACCAATCCTCTTCATCTGCGTCCATCCTGTTCATCTGCGGTTCGATTCTTTGCATTGGATGTGCGCGTAGAGGCTCCGCGTGATGCTTGACCGTGGGGAGGGGCGGCAGGCATGTTTCCCGCATGAGGATTTTGACGGGATTGCAGCCGAGCGGGAAACCGCATGTCGGGAATTATTTCGGCGCGATGAAGCCCGCCGTGGAGCTCCAGGCGGAGGGCGAGGGCTTTTATTTCATCGCGGACTACCATGCGATGACCTCCGGGCGCGATGCCGCGGCGCTGCGGGAAAACGTGCGCGAGCTCGCCATCGACTTCCTCGCCTGCGGGCTGGATCCGGAAAAATCGGTTTTCTTCCGCCAGAGCGCGGTGCCGGAGGTCAATGAGCTGGCGTGGATCCTTTCCACCGTCTGCCCGATGCCGCTGCTCAACAAATGCCACTCCTACAAGGACAAGGTCGCGCAGGGTATTTCCCCGAACCACGCGCGCTTCGCTTATCCGGTGCTGATGGCGGCGGATATCCTCCTTTACGATTCGAACAAGGTGCCTGTCGGAAAAGACCAGAAGCAGCACCTCGAGGTCACGCGCAGCCTCGCCACCAAGCTCAACGAAACCTACGGCGAAGGCACCGTGGTGATGCCCGAGGCGATCATCCGCGAGGAGACGGAACTCGTGATCGGCCTCGACGGGCGGAAGATGAGCAAGAGCTACGACAACGCCCTGCCCATTTTCGGCGACGAGAAAAAGCTGCGGAAACTGGTGATGAAAATCGTCACCGACTCCACGCCCGTGGAAGACCCCAAGCCGACCGAGGACTCTACGGTCATCGCGCTCTACAAGCTCTTCGCCTCCGAATCCGACCTCGCGCAGATGATCACCGACCACCGATCCGGCGGCATCGGTTACGGCGATTTCAAGAAGCGCCTCGCCGACGCGTATTGGGATCATTTCACCCCGATGCGCGCCCGCCGCGACGAGTTGGCGGCCGATCCCGGCTATGTGGATGAGGTTCTGCGGAAAGGGGCGGAGCGCGCCCGCGAGGAGGCGGCGAAAACCCTCTCGCGTGTCAGGAAAGCGGTGGGACTGGTATGAAACGTGTCCTTTGCCTCCTGGAGAAAGGCTTCGAGGAAATCGAGGCCATCGCGCCGGTCGATCTGCTGCGCCGCGCCGGTGTCGAGGTGGTGATGGCGGGTGTTTCCTCGAAGGAGGTCACGGGGAAATGTGCTGTCCGTGTCAGCGCCGACGCTCTCCTTAGTGAAGTTTCCGGCGATGAATTCGATGCCCTCTTTCTCCCCGGCGGCCCGGCGGTGATGGAGCTGCGGAAAAACGCGGAGGTCATCGCCTTGATCCGCTCGTTCCATGGCGCGGGCAAGTTGATCGCCGCGATCTGCGCCGCGCCGCTGCTGCTGAAAGATGCGGGTCTTTTGGATGACGCGAATTTCACCGCGCATTTCTCCACGCGGGGAGAGTTGCCTGATGCCCTCGATGAGCGCAGCGTGTATT
>JAIXQS010000170.1 GCA_027485615.1 Verrucomicrobiaceae bacterium | reverse complement strand
CCGAAAGGCGAGGTGGGGTCGAACTTGTTGAAGGAGTTCCCCCAGACCAAACATTGCCAGCGTTGACAGCAATGCTAGCGATCCGTAATTTCTTTCCATGGCCACCATCACCATAAGGAACCTCGAAGAGCAGGTGAAGCAGCGGCTGCGCGTGCTCGCTGCCGAGCATGGCCGCTCGATGGAAGCCGAAGCCCGGGACATACTCACCCGGGAAACCCTCGTTCAAAACCAAGCACGACGTGGCAATATTCCCGCAAATCGCGGTGGAAAAGCCAGTGTATGCGCTGAAGTCCGGGGCGCATGGAAAGAACGCATCAGCACGGATGAAGCCATGAGAATCACCCGGGGCGACTGACCACCGTGCCCGTTCTCATCGACAGCAACATCGTTCTCGACGTCGTCACCGACGATCCCGTCTGGGCAAACTGGTCTGACGAAGCGATCACCCGCCACCAAGCGGGTGGCCTGATCGTCAATCCCATCATCTATGCCGAACTTTGCACCGGTGCTGCATCCGCCTCAGAAGTGGACGAACTGCTCGAGTCCTTGAAACTTGGCGTTCAGGAAATCCCCCGCGAAGGCCTCTTTCTCTCCGCCAAGGCATTCCTCCAGTACCGCCGACAAGGTGGCACCAAGACCTCCACTCTTCCCGATTTCCTCATCGGCGGTCACGCGGAAGCCCTCGGCATCCCCATCCTCACCCGGGACACCGCCCGCTATCAGACTTACTTTCCGAAGGTGAAACTGATCAGTCCGGAACCGTAAAGCCGCTGACTCCCTACACCAACTCCCCATACTCAAGCAGCCCCTGCCTTCCGCCCTCGCGGCCGAAGCCGGATTCCTTGAATCCACCGAAAGGCGAGGTGGGGTCGAACTTGTTGAAGGAGTTCCCCCAGACCACGCCGGCCTTGAGCTGTGAGGCGACGGCGAGGTATCTGGAACCCTTGTCCGTCCACACGCCGGCGCTGAGGCCATAGACGGTGTTGTTCGCTTTCTCCACCGCCTCATCCGGCGTGCGGAAAGTGAGCACGGAAAGCACCGGGCCGAAGATCTCCTCCCTCATCACACGGTGGCTCTGGGTGACGCCGCAGAGCAGGGTCGGCGGGAAATAGAAGCCTTTTTCCGGAAGCACGCAGCCGTGCTGGTAGATCTCCGCGCCCTCGCCGACACCGGCATCGACGAGTTCGGTGATGCGCTCCCATTGCCGCTTCGAGTTGATCGCGCCGATGTCGGTATTCTTGTCGAGCGGATCGCCGGTGCGCAGGGTTTTCATGCGCAGCTTCAGTTTCCGCAACACCTCCGCCTCGATGCTCTCCTGCAGCAGCAGCCGCGATCCGGCGCAGCAGACATGGCCCTGGTTGAAAAAGATCCCGTTGATAATGCCCTCGACCGCCTGGTCGATCGCCGCGTCCTCGAAGACGATGTTCGCGCCCTTGCCGCCGAGTTCGAGCGTGAGGCGTTTCCCCGTCCCGGCGAGCTCGCGCTGGATCCATTTCCCGACGCCCGTGGAGCCGGTGAAAGCGATCTTCGCGGCGGTGGGATGTTTCACCACGGCGGCGCCCGTTTCGCCCGCGCCGGTGACGATGTTCACCACACCCGGCGGCAAGCCCGCGTCGCGGATCAGCTCGGCGAATTTCAGCGCGGTGATGGAGGTGGTCTCGGCCGGTTTCAGCACCACGGTGTTTCCCAACGCGAGGGCGGGCGCGAGTTTCCACGCCAACATCAACAGCGGGAAATTCCACGGGATCACCTGGCCGACGACGCCGAGCGCGCGCAAATCACGGCCAGGCGCGGCATACTCCAGCTTGTCCGCCCAACCCGCGTGGTAGAAAAAATGCGCGGCCGCCATGGGCACATCGAAGTCGCGCGCCTCACGGATCGGCTTGCCGCCGTCGAGCGTTTCCGCCACCGCGAACTCCCTCGCACGATCCTGCAACAGCCGTGCCAGGCGGTAGAGATACTTCCCGCGCTCCGCCCCCGGCAGTTTCGACCATGCCGGGAAAGCCTTGCCCGCAGCCGCGTAAGCCGCATCCACATCCGCCTGTCCCGCGAGAGCGATCTCGGAAAGCTTCGCCTCATCACGCGGGCTGATGGAATCGAACCACTTCTTCGATTTCGGAGCGACAAACTCGCCGCCGATGAACAGCCCGTATCGATCCGCTATGCCCGCCGGAGCCGTCTCGGGAGCCGGATCGAATTCCCAGAGATCCCCGAAGAGGAGTTCGCGCGCCACCTTTTTCATTTTCTTCGACATGCCGGATAACTCGTTGATCGAGCGATACGTTCCCCGCCGGAGAAGCGCTTGGCGAGTAGAAAGCTCGCGACACCAACTCGCAGCTTATCAGGCGCCACCGTGCGGTAGGAGTGGCGATGACCGCGTTTGCTCCGGCCATTCACGCGGAAAAGCTGCGGGTGTCTCCTCCCATATCAAAGCTGGAACAGGTCATCCGCCGGGGTCTTCCCGATGGAGATCTGCGCCTCGCCGTTGTTTGCGAGGTGGACGAGGCAGTGATAGACGGCTTCCGTATCGCCATCGGCCTCGAAAGCGACCTGCTCCGCGGTCTTCGCTTCTGAAACAAGGCGGCTGCGGACACGCCCGAGGAGATCGAGGAAGGTGGCAGCCGCGGCTTTCCCCGCCTCGACGCCCGGCTGGTGGTAGGCGTTGATGTTCACCAAGGATGCATAGAAGGAAACGGCACGCTCGAACAAAGCGATGAGCAGGCCGAGGTTGAACGGGGTCACCTCGCGGATCGAGATCGTCAACGAGTTCCGGCCGCTGTCGTAGAGCGCAGCGCGTGTGCCGCGCAGGAAACCCTGCAGGTAGTCCTGGCTGGTGTTGCCGGGATCGACCTCGATGGATTTCCCCTTCCGCCCATGGCGAACCTCGATGAAGCACGCGAAGAAATTGTTCACCCCGTCGCGGAGCTGCTGGACGTAGGCGTGCTGGTCGGTGGAGCCCTTGTTGCCGTAAACCGCTATGCCCTGGTTCACGGTCTTGCCGTCGAGGTCTTTCTCCTTGCCCAGCGATTCCATGACGAGCTGCTGGAGGTATTTGGAAAACAGCACCAGCGAATCCTTGTAGGGCAACACGACCATATCCTTCTCGCCCTTGCCGTTCGTGGCCTTGTGCCAGGCGATCGCGAGGCGCATCGCCGCGTTCTTGTCCGCATCGCGGGCGCGGGTTTTCACATCCATCGCAGCAGCACCTTCCAGCATCCCGTCGATATCCAGACCCTGCAGCGCGGCCGGGACTAGCCCCACCGTGGAAAGCACGGACGTGCGCCCGCCGACCCAGTCATCCATCGGGAAGCGCGCGATAAAGCCGTGCTCCGTGGCGAACTTGTCCAGCTTCGATCCCTCCCCCGTCACCGCCACCGCGTGTTTCCCGAAGTCGATCCCGGCCTTCTCGAACGCCGCCTTCGCCTCAAGCATCCCGTTGCGCGTCTCCGGTGTGCCGCCGGATTTCGAGATCACGAGCACCAGCGTTTCCGCGAGGTCGAGAGTGGCGAGCGTGTCGTCCATGCCCTGCGGATCGGTGTTGTCGAAAAATGAGATCGGCATGCGCGCCTTCTGGCCGATGGCCTGGGACACGAGCTGCGGCCCCAGTGCCGAGCCTCCGATCCCGATCAGGAGAACCTGCTTGAACAGGCTCCCGTTCGCCGCGCGGACTCCACCGGTGTGGACGCTTTCCGCGAATTTTTTCAGGGCCTTGAGAGGCTCGGTGATCGCCGCTTTGAGCTCCGGCGTCGGCGCGAGATCCGCGTTGCGCAGCCAGTAGTGACCCACCATGCGCCCCTCGTCGGGGTTCGCGATGGCTCCGCTTTCCACCGAGATCATGTCGGCGAAGGCCTTCTCCACCTTTCCGCTCAGGCTCTCCGCGTAGGCCTTGTCCACATCCATCAGGGAAAGATCCAGGCTGAAGCCAAGATCATCATATCGCACCAAGTTCTCGTTGTATGTTTTCCAGCTCATATATATTGGGATAAATCTTAGTAATGAAGTACGGACTTCACCTTGTCACTCGGGAGCTTGTCCCGACCGCTAAGGAAGGAAAGCTCGATCAGGAACGAAATCGCCACAATTTCGGCACCCAGCCCGTCGAGGAGTTTCACCGCCGCTCCGGCCGTGCCGCCGGTCGCCAGCAGGTCGTCCACCAGCAGGATTCTCTCGCCCGGCCTCACCGCGTCCTCATGGATCTCCACCACCGCCTCGCCATATTCCAGCGCATAGGCCGCCTCGTTGCATCGCCACGGCAGTTTGCCCTTTTTCCGCACCGGCACAAAGCCCGCCCCCAGCCGATCCGCCACCGCCGCCGCGAAAATGAACCCCCGCGCGTCGATCCCCACCACCTTGTCCACCTTCGCCCCGCCCGCCGTCTCGCAGAGCAGGTCGATGGATCCCCGGAAAAGCGCGCCGTCACCGAGGATGGGCGTGATATCCTTGAACACGATACCTTCCTTCGGGAAGCCGTGCACATCCCGTATCGCGTTTCTCAATCGCTCAACCATGCTCGAGCATCCCTGCCCAGCCACGAAAGGGCAAGAACCGAGACACGGGAGCGCCAAGGAAAGAGCACAACCCGCAAGACCACCCAATTTTTCGCAATCGCGGCTTCGGTGATCGCAAACGCTGCTTCGCCAACAGCACCTTCCACTTCGCCGCCCGCAACTTCCGCTTCGCCCCTCACAATCGCCCCTTGGGTGAGCGCAATCACCGCTTTGGTCTTCGCAACGAAAAGATTGCCGCCCGCAACTGCGGCTTCGGAGGACACAAACGCCCCTTCGATACCCGCAATCGCCCTTCGACGCACGCAAACGCCGCTTCGATGGCCGCATACGCATCTCGGCCGAGGAAAACACCCGCTTCGATGGTCGCAATCATGCCTACGCTGGTCACATAACGGCTCGGGCGTTCGCAGCCGCCGCTACGACCATCGCAGCCGCGCTTTCGGCACCCGCAGCGGAATAACTGGCTTCCGCACCCGCCCCTTCGGCACCTGTGGGTTCACAGACGGACGCCCCGCCCGTGACAATGCCGCCACAATCCCTAAACACCTTTACCCCATTTCACCCTTCCGGTATTCGGCATGAACCATGATAGACGAATTCGCAAACCGCCAAGCCATGCACCTCACCGTCGTCAACCTGCTCGACGATCCGGAGCAAACACCCGTCTGGTTGAACCAAACCCCGACGATGTTCACCACCAAAAGCCTCCTATTCCGACAGAAGGTATCCGGCCTCACGGTCACGATCGCCGAGCAGGAAGTAGCCCTCGCCGGCCGCACCGAGCAGAAGGAACGCGAGGAGACCGAGCTGGAGACGGTGGCCCACGAGGTCGGCCAATCCCTCGCGGCCTTTTTCATCGACGAAGGCCGCGAGGCAGACGCCGCCGAGATCGATCTCTCGCTCAACGGCTGGCGCCGCCTCCGCGACACCGCCCTCCTCGCCAAGGCCACCCTCCTGGAAACCCGCCTCACCGCAGAGCTCCTGTCCTCCCCCGGCACGCTCCTCCCATACGGCCTGGAAAACGCCGATCTCACCCACCTCTCCGGCGAGCTGTCCGACTACCGCGCCGTCATCGCCAGCCCCTCCGGCGGCATCGCCACCCGCAAGGCCCTCACCGCCGCCCTCCGCCCCTCCTTCCGCGAGGTGTCCGTCATCCTCAAATCCATGGATCGCCTCGCCCTGCGCTTCCGCTCCACACCGGCCGGCAAAGCCTTCGCCGACAACTGGAAGACCGCCCGCGTCGTCCGCGACCTCGGCTCCAACAACCCCGACGAACCCGCACCGCCCACCCCTTAACCCGAAACAACCAAACCCCAGCCCGCCGCTCCCCACAGGACGGCGGGCTGTTCTTGTTAGCCTTATACATGGAAGCGCCTCCTTCGCCCCAGAAGGCAACCCAATCCAACTGCGGACAAAAGGACTGTGCCGGGTTCCGGTATCGCGATGATGCGGAAGGCGTAGTCATACGCGGCATTAAGAGCGATAGGATCCAAACCGCTTTCACCGAATCCGTAACCTCCGAAACGACTACCACCGGCATAGGGATCAAAACGTGACACCCCATACACGTTGAAACTTCCGGCAGTCGGTTCACGCCGCCGGGCAAAGGCGAACATCTCGCCCGCCTTACCCTCAACTGCACGATCCAACACCACCGGTGTCCACATGAACTGAGTGAGGCTTATGTCGCTCAATACCGCTTGCCCGCTGCCGAGAATCGAGGAGTCCACCGAAACCGATTCCGAGTCGTAACGGTGCAACTCTAGGGTAAAGGCCACGCCGCCAGAATATCCCCTGACAATAAGTTCGATTCCGATGATAGTGATGTCTTCCGTCAACGTGAAAGTCTGGCCGTACGGCTCGTCGCTCCCATTTGTGAAAACGGGCTGTTCCAGCGCGACGTATGAACCTACGGGGAATGCCCATGCTCCCTTGGCACAAAAAAAAAAAAAAAATAGGCTGATTAAGATTTTCATATTTGTGGGGGCGATTCACCGCTATAAAATTCGATCATCGGAATATTTGCCGTAGAAGGGGAAAACCACGTGGATTCCCGCCTGAAAGCTGGAAGAAAGGCGCATCAGGGTTCGGTGACGCGCTCAGCGGGAAAAAGATTTTTTTTCGGGTCAAATTCAAGGTTGCGGTCGTTGGGAGTTGGATTAAAATAGTAATTAAAAGATAAATAACCTTTATCTTTAGAATTGATCACATCAAACCTAAAGTCACCGTGCACCTTTGAATAATTCGCTTGGGTGATATTTCCAGATTGATCTATTTTTGTCCTCAGCCGTAGGAAATAGTTCATCTCGCTTGATATGTTCGTAGCTCTCTTCTTGGTGGTGGGATCGGCCGACATGGTTTTCTTGATCACAGGCTGGTAGCCACTTTCCGGCGCAAGATAGTCTAGGCGCATAAAGCTTCCGTATTTCTCTGATCTAGGCACCTCGATAAATCCATCATTAGCGTTGGAGAAGCTGACTGTAAGTGCGCAATCAAGGTCATAGACGTTCTCGTATCTTCTTTCCAAAAAGAAAAGCAGATCCGAATGCCGTCCCTTGCCGTGGGGTGCGACCCAATCCTTTTCAAGGAGATCGAACCCGTAAGCGGTTCCTGCTGATGGCAATTCCAACGCACTGCCTCCCAGGAGTATTGCGGCATGCAAGGGTATCGGATTACGCTTCTTCTTTAGAACGTAGTCGATCACCGGATTTTCAGGTGTCCAACGCCCGTTCTCCACCTTCTCGAATTGGTAGTTCGGCACCGTGGTGGGATAATAACCTTCAGGCGGCGGAAAAACGTTCACACCGATGTCCCCGCGTTTGCTGGCGAACTCGAACACGGCAAGCCCGTCCTCTCCCGTTCTCGCTTTCTCCTTGCTCCAGACATCTTTGCCGAAACCGTCGCCGCTCCTATCCCAATAAAGGAAAGTGCCGCTGCTGACCGGTACATCAGGCAGGGGATTGTCTTCCTCGTCAGTGACTTTCACGGAAAATTTCAACGGAAAGGACGGTTCCTCGCAGCTTGCAAGCGAGACGGAAATCACCAACAGGATAATTGTTTTTTTAATCATTTTTTAGTCCTCCTATTCTTACAAATTCATCGAATGGAAAATAGGTGTAAAGGTACGCAACTTCTCGCATATCACTGTGCCGCCAACCCCTCATCTCCTCCTTAGCGTCATTTGCCCTTCCGGCAGGCCAGCCGTTCACGCGGCTGGTATCGGCGTTGAGATCGGAGTTTCTCAAATCCCCAAAAGCTGTCACATAATTCGCGCCTGTTGCGTACGACAGCGCGGGCAGGGCTTCCGCCAAGGCTCTGGAAACCTCTTCGTATTTCAAGGCCTCCGCGCTGCCCAAGGCCGGATCGTGGAACTTCGGATTTGCGAAACGCAGGAAGAACGGGAGTTGGCCGATTTGGTTGCGGTCTATGAGAGCCGCTTCTGCGGGCATGCGTAGGCGCGTGCTATCCTCACCATTAGGCACTTTCCAATGATCGCCGAACACCCAGCCGCCGTTCCCATCGTGAAAAATGCCGCCACCAGTTACGAAAGACCTGCCCTTGCTAAACTCCTGATAAGCCCATGAGCGTATGGTGCCTGGGAGTGGAACAGCACCGGTGCCGTTCGCCAGAACCTCCTCGCCGCTCGAATAAAAGTTGTGGGCGTTGGCCAATGGACCGAAGCGTCCGCGCCACGTCATACGATTTCTGCGGTTGTCTGTTTCCGGGAAAATTAAATGCCATTCGCTTGCCCATAAGTCCTCATCGTAGGCTCTCCAATCCGGATGGCTCATCTTTTCCTTGTTGCTCTGACCAGGGTCGTAGGCCTCGGCAGGGACTGCGGCATCAATCAGGTAGTATTTGTCCACCTCCATATCATGATCCGTGATGGCACTACTGACGACAATGTTTCCAAGACTATGCGCAGCGATCACCTTGGCTTCCGCACCCGGCAATGATGAGACAAAATCCGCCAAAGATTCGGAAGTGGCGAAGGCGTTGCGGACGTTGCGCCAGTAGTCCGGTGTCAAGTTGGTGAAAAAGAATTGGGACTCGTTGCCCCGCCAGGATATACCTGTGTACATGGCGTTTGATTCACTCCAGAACAGCTTCTTGAAGGTTTCGCCGTTCCAACCCCGCGAGCTTTCGGCACTGACGTTGTAGCCGTGCACGAAAACGAATTGCTTTCCGTTTCTGTCCACATCCGGCCAGTTCGGCGGACTCCCGGGTATAGCGCCTTGGGTTCCTCCGTTCGTTCCCTCGGCCAGGAACTTCCAGCGGTACATGTCGTTCACCGATGAGATCGAGACAGGTAAGGAAACCTCGCCCATGACGGTTTGATCGGATCTGCGGATGATGGCGAGCTTGATGGGTGCTGTGGTGGGGCGGACGGCTTCGACAAGGAGGATGCCTTCGCCTTGCTCCTGCGCATCAAGGAAACGCGCATCGAGGTGGCGGCCGGGGCTGTGGATGGGGAGGCATTCGAGGCCGCTGGTGGCGGCGGCGGTGTCCAGATCCTTGAGGTAGTGCCCGGCGGTTGCGGGGTTTTGGGTGCGGGCCTGAACGATCTTGAAACAGGGCGCGGTTTGCGGGGCATCGTGGGTGAGCTTGTAGCGGTATTTCCCCTGAGGGAAAATTTTGAGCGCAGCCTGTAGATTGAGATCGAGCGGGAAGAAATCGATGTGGTCGCGGACGCCGTTTACCCTGTGGTCGTAGCCGTTTGTAGCCGGTGCACCGGGTGTTTGCGGGATGTCGTTGCCGCCGGTCTCGCCAGAGTCGTCGTCATCATTTGTCCAGAAGCGCCAGGGTTTTCCGGGCGTGATTTTGTCGCGGTCGGTGAGGTTGATTTTGCCGTCCCTGTTCGCATCCGGGGTGATGCCGAGGGGCAGCATGACGACGCGGGCGGGCAGCATGTCGTAGCGGTAGGTGAGCGTGGCGGGGCTGCCATCGCCTATGGTGCCCCATGGGTCTTCCGGGGCGAGGAGGTTGGGGCTGTCTCCGGTAAGGGATTTTGCAGCAAAAGAAGCCAAGATTTTTGACGATACGAAATAAACCAAAATGAACCAAATCAGAAGGTGGCACCAGAGTCGGTGATTGTGCCGTCGAGCTGGAATTGGGCATCGTAGTATCCATCTTGCGGAGTGATCTCGAGGACGAACGACCAATCTGTGGATTTAAATTCGGTGTGGTCACCCGGTGGCGTGATGGTGATGATGGCGTTCTCCGCCGTGACGGCTTCCTCCCGTCCGTAGCTTTCGCGCAGCCTCAGGATCTCCGTGTGCAGGAGCGGCCAGAGGACTTCCCAGCGCTCCCACAACTGACCGAGCGCTCGGAGCGTCGCCTTGGATGCTTTGGGTTCTAGTTCGGCCTCAAGCCTTGGCCTAAACATGCCCCGTTCGTTGGGTTCGCCACTCACGAGCTTGATGCCGATTGCCTTGCTGGCGATGTTGATCCGCAGGACGCCCAAGGGTGGGCAATCCGCGATGACGAAGAGTCCGGGATCGTCTTGGTCAAGATAGACCCCATCGAAGATCTTCTCTTCGATTAGCTTCGGGATACTCGGCTTGGGAGATTCGTGCTTGCTGGCTTTCGCTTCGGGCAGCGGAGTGATGAACGCCGGAATCGGCGCGGGAAGCCCCGGCGCGGGCGGGCTGTCCGGCTCGTGCCGTATGTCCGGGAATCTCTCCTTCAACACGGCAAGCGTCTCTTCATACCAAGAGTCGCTGTCGATGTCGCGCACCTGCTTACCGGGGAATCGATCATTGCCGAAGGCAACATGATCCCAATTGTCGCCGCGCCGCGCCTTGACGATGTCGTGGTGCCAGTTGTTCGCCCTGAAGAGATCGATCATACGCCGACTAAACAGGAGGCAATATGGGAGCTGCCGCGGATGCACCACGTCCGAGCCGTCCCAGCTCTCCCAGAGCACTTGGATCGGCCTTCTGACATTCCCGAAAATTCGCTGGCGGATACCTCCGCAGGTCTCGCAATCGATCTTCCATTCTTCCTGACAGAACTCAGTTTCCAGCACGCTTATTGGCTTCATCGCGTAGTACTCCCAGCGCTCCTCGCTTTTCTGGGGAACCTTGATCTCAAGTTCTATCTGCACTAGTTCCAAGCCAGTTACCTTGGCTTTGACCAGTTTCTCGGCGACATCACTGCGAACATAATGATGCCCACAACTACGATAAAAGGGTTTCCAATCAAACTGGTCTTCAATGTAGAAATAAATGCACTCATATGTGGGATGGTATAGTATGCTCCTGCATTCCACGCACAGGCCAGTTTGGCCTTGTACGCCGCTTGCGGAAACCTCTCTACCAAATTTTGCTCTGAATATCATAGTGTTTACTTGGGTATCGGCCACGGGATGTCATCCGCGTGCTTGTATTCTTGGGATATGATCGCTTTTAATTGTTCCCTAAAATCGATCACGGCTTGGAAATCTGCTGCCGGGTTCTCTTCGAAGAATTCATACCACTGGTGGAGGTACGGATCACCGAAGCCCCATCCCGTCGCCCCCTTACCGTGGACTAAGTCGTGTTTTGTCTGTGTCAGGAACAGGCCGTTCTCCGCGTCGTTCGGGTCAATTCCCCGCTGGAGAAATTTCAGTTCCAATTCGGGATTTTTCGCCGCGATCGGAAGCATATGGTGGGCGATCTTGCCCTTTCCATCTTGCCCTGCCGCAAGCATGGCTTTTCGTAGGGTGGAGCGCGATGTGCCGGAGCGGAGCTTCAAAACTCCCATCTCGTACAGCTTTATGACCTGCACATCAGTTATCGTGCCCGCACGAATCGCTGGCGCGAGCGCGGCCATGCGGTCGGCGCGGCTTGCGGTGAGGCTGAAGATGACCGGATTCTCGATGATGTCGAGCTGGGCGGCGTTCCATTCGATATTTCCCAGATCGCCGAGATTCCAGCGCCAGCGCTTGAGCGTCTTGCCGGCATAGCGTGCCATGATTTTGAGGAGCCGGGGGGCGAGGAGTGCGGAGCCGACGAGGGCGGCACCGCCGACGTTGCCCTGGACGAGCTGGTTCTCGACATCGACGGAGGTGACGATGGCATCCCCACCTGGGACGAAACTGAAGCCGAGAGCGTAAGCGTCCTTCGCGGCGGTCACCGTGCCTAGGAGAGGGCCGAGTTTCGCCTCGCGGAGAGCCTTTTCTATCTCGGCATCGGAAGCGGTGCTTTGGAGATAGGTGTTGAGGACTTCCGTCCAGTCGATGACGAGGCCGCTGCGCAACCAGAGGGCGTCTTTGTTCCTCAATTCCTGGAGCGCGTGATAGAGCGCGACGGACGCATCAACGGGTGTCTTGCATACGCGGGTGTTGATCCAGAGCGAGGCGCGTTCGCCGCTGCCGCCCGTGTCCTGATATCTAGGCTCTGTTTTCTGAAACTTGTAGGGACGTTTGTCCGTGGCCCAGAGCTGCTGGAGGCTAATAGCCACGCCGCGGTCGCTGGAGGTGCCGTTTGAGAGACGATCAAGAAGATCCTTGCCTGCGGTGTCGAAAAGGAGCTCGAACCACAAACGGACTTCCGCCATGGAGTAAGCGGGCGCGGGGGCAGCGGCGGCGAGTAAGCCGGCTACTGGCGGGCTGCCGGGTGGTGCCGGGATAACATCGATGGGTTTGATGGAGGATTTGAACTCTTTGGACGGATCGTGTTTGGGACGGAAACGGAGGTGAATGCCGTTTTCGCCGATGATATCGCCGGGGGAGTGGGGGCTTCCGGCCAGCGATGGGTGTAGGCAGAAGACCCTAGGCTCAATGCCACGGGAAAGATAATGCCATGCAAGTCCTGCGGGCGGGGCTTCGCCGATATTGCGGTGGGGCTTGCGGAAGGTAGCGGCGGCGGAATCCCACTCCGCCGTGAAGAGTCCTTTTTTCCCGAAGGCTTCGATGGACTCCGGGGTTTCCATGCGGATCACGAAGGGGTTGAATGTTCCGGGATTACTTGGAGCCGCGAGGGCTGTCCCGGCGATGCGGAGATTCTGCCATGAATCGACGGTGGCGAGGGTGGAGATCTGCGAGAAGACATGGGTGCTGTTGCCTGTTTCCGTCCATACTGCCTGGATGCGGTTGAGGCCACCGCTTCCGTTATCCCAGATCGCCTCACCGACAAAGGTGTCCGGTGAGTTTGCGGACAAGGTGAGGTTTTCCGGAAGCTGTAGGCCGAGGGCTTTCGCAGTTCCTCCGAGAGTGACATTCCCGACGAAAAACGCCGACACCGGAGATGCTGCTTCCTCGGTGAGGGTGTGGGTGTTTCCCGCATGTTGCAGGGTTAGGGAATCAGCGGCTGTTCCAAAGGCAGCGGGAAGCGTGAGCTGGAACGAGGGTGGATCGGCCAAGGTGATGCCCGCGTGCGTCTGTTTCTCAATGAGGATACTGCCGCTGTGGAAACCTTTGTTGCCTGCGGCGTTGGCATTGGTGACCAGAGTGATTTGGCGTAGTCCCGGGGCGGCATCCGGGACTGTGATTGTGTCGCTGAATGCGATGGTTGAATCCCTTCTCACCCACGGACTGCGAATTGCCGCCCCGCCCGGTGCGTTTTGGAAACCGGCGAGGGATTTGAGAAAAACGCCGTCTAGATACACGTCGATGCGAGTGATGCCCCGCGTGGGATCATGCATGATTTCCGAGAGCCTGTCTCGTGCGGTGCCACTGTAGTTTATGGAAAGTCCTCCTCCAGCTGTGATCGCGGCCGTCAATGTGTCGATGGTGACTTGAGGCGCGGGATCGGACGTTTCCGCGAGCGAACCTAGTTCTGTGATCGCGCCGTCATCTGGATCGCGTGACACTGCGACGGCGGAAACCGGCAAGATGACGACGCGCATGGGTTCGATTTTTTCGTAGTAGGCCGGGCGGGCGTCCTGACCGTCGCCGATGCTGCCCCAAGGGTCTTCCGGGGCGAGGAGGTTCGGGCTGTCCTCGGATAGGGATTTCGTATCGTTGTTGTAGGGATCTAGCAGGAGGTAGCGGGTCTGCGCGGGTTCGGTTACGTTGGTGAAACTTCCGTCGGCGTTCTTGTAACTGATTTGCAGTGTCCAGTCGTAGTCGGGGAAGGTGATACGCTCCGGGTCGGTGGCGAGTTTGACGGGATCGGTACCTGCATGGATTAGTTGGAAAGAATAGGCTTTGCCAGGCTTGAACTTGTTGAAGGTCGATTCGGCGGCAGTGGTGACCTGGCCATATTGGCGGGAGGCGTGGCGGAGGATGAGATGGCCGCTCTCCACCTCGGTGGCTTCGACGCGCCAGCGCTCGGAGTGGCTATCACTGGGATCGCCGACAATGATTTTCAGGGTAAGGGTTTCCTCGGGAGGGGGCGCTTGTCCGTTGTCGCCGCCGGAGTTGGGGTCGGAGCCTTGACCGATTTCGGTGGCGTCGTTTATGGTGTCCCCGTCACTATCGGCGAGGCGGGGATTTGTAAGGTGCTGCCACTCGCGGAAGTTGTCCACGCCATCGTTGTCGGGATCGCCGGTCTGGCCGTCGATGCCTGTGGAGCTGTTGGGGTTGAGGTTGTATTGGGTTTCCCAGCCGTCGGGAAGAAGGTCATTGTCGCTGTCGTGGTTGTAGGGATCGGTTCGGGTGGCATTCTGCTCCAGGATATCGGTGATGCCGTCGCTGTCGGAATCAGTGCCGGAGTGTTGCCATATGAGAGGCGAGCCGTTGGGGTAAAAGATCTCGCCGATATCGCGCCTGCCGTTGCCGTTGGTGTCCTTCCATGCTGTGGCGGCGGCTTCGGTGGTATCCCAGAGACCGTCGTTGTCGGTGTCCTGCTGCACGATGGCAAGGATCTGCGCGGGGGTGAGCGCGGCGGTGTAGATACGTACACGATCCATGGCACCTTTGAAGGTGGACTGGATCGTGGCCAAGTTGCTCTGGCCGCTGCCGCCTGCCGCGTCAGCGCCGATTACAAAGGTGTCTTGCGGCGTGTTGGGCGTGGTGGGGGTAGTCTGGAAACGATACGTGGAGCCGAGAGTACGGATCTGTTTCACACCATTTGCGTAGCATGCCCAATACGAACTTTGTGAAGCTCCGCTACCGCCTTGCCATACGAAAGTAAGGTTGATCCAACGCTCTTCGAGCTGCGGGGCGGTAAGATCGAGGGTCCAGCGTTCGCGCACGATGTTTCCGGGGAATGTCCAATCCAACCAGACGACTTCGTATCCCGTGCCAACGGGCTGCTTCCGTAGGAAGGCACGGGCGGCATAAGGGTTGGCCGAGTTCGGGTTCTGGGCGAAGACGCCAAGCTTTGGGACGTAGCTGAAAACAGGCTGGCCGTTGCCTTCAAGGTCGGCGGCTTTCGTTTTCAACCAGAAACTCAGGCTCGTGACGGGTGCGAAGTTTATGCCGGGGTTGATGAGGTCGAAGGCGAAGTGATGGGCGTTGGCAAAGCGGAAGCCATGGTTGGCGATGCCTTCGGCGTTGTCTTGCGGTGCGCTTTGAACGGGGGGCGTTGTCTGGAACTGGGTTCTCGCCTTGCCATGGCGGTTATTCTCTGACATGTCGGTGACGCGCTCGGCGGTGAATGGGTAGCCACCGGCAGCGGGAGGGGTGAAGTTGAAGGCGGCGAAAAGCGGAGCGGCGGAGGGGTCAACCGAATCCGCGTCCCAGACAGCTTGGAGGGAGTTGACCAACGGGGCTGGGTCGGTGTTGTCGGGAAGCCCGTCGCCGTCGGTATCGGCGGAGAGCGGCTTGAGGTTACGCAGGATTTCCTCGTAATCGCTGATGGTGTCGCCATCGGTGTCGGTATCGCCGGTCTCGACTCGCCAGAAGAGTTTTTCAGGCATGGTGCCGTCCTCGTGGAGAGGCACGGTCTCGTACGTGATCGGATCATTCCCGCCGACGTAAGTGCCGGATGCGGGTGACCAGGCAAGCAGGTCGGGCGATAAGAGGGCGCGGTAGGTTTTGCCGGGAATGGGCTGCCAGGTGAGCCGGATTTCAGCGGGATCAAGCAGGATGCGTGGCGATGACGGGGGCACGGGCGGCGCAGGTGCGAGGGGATCGGTGGGTTCCGTAGAGAGAGGTAGCACGCTACCTACCGGGAGTGGTTCGTAGGTGGCCGGGGTGATCGCTATCGACGGCATAACAACGCCGGAAGGCGGCAGGGAATGGAAAGGGTCGGTGCCAGCCGTCGCTTCCTGAAGGTTCGTCCAGCCGTCACCATCGGGATCGGCGGTCGGGATGTGATCCGGGTTGGCGGCGGAGAAGAGCTGGCCGCCATTGAAGGACTTCTCCCAATCATCGGAGAGACCGTTGGCGTTTGTGTCGGTCAATGCGTGGGCATGTGGGGCGAGCGCGAAGCAGAGTACGGGGAGGAGAATGTGTCTCATTGTGCGTCCCGCTCGGTTGGGGTTGGCAGCGGAGTTTCCGCGATCCGGTAGCGGATGATGAGATCCTTGGGCTGCGGCGGGTTGGCGAGGAGTTCTGCTTCCTCGGCGAGGCGGGCGCGCTCGCGCCCGGCGTAGGCGGCGGCGAGTTTCTCAGATTCGTTGGCGTAGATCTTGTGCATCGAATCCATCACCACAAGCGCCTCGGCGGGGATATCGCCGTCCGGGATAAAAGTGGGTTCTTCGGCAGTGAACTCCGGGGCATTCGTGGCGGGTGACTCCTCCGTGCCGATGCCCATCACAAAGGTATGGTGGTTCCCGTCTGTTCCCAAAAAGGTGGAGACACCCGTGTAGTGGTTGAAGTCGATGTTCGACCAGCCGGAGAACTGGCGGGATGTCCCGTCCGTGAAGTGGTGTGTCCAGTTCAGGAAAGTGCGCGGGCCGGGATACACCGTTGCGGAGAGCATCAGAAGATAGGATGGGGGTGCGTCGTAAGTTTCCGTTGTGGTTGGTTCGGCGGGAATGACGGCAGGAGGGGTAGGAAACACGGGCTTGATCGGATCGTTGGGATCAAGCGCGAGACGCTGGACAATGATGTCCCGCCCTCCCTGCCGGGTGACGGTGGTTTCAAGAACCTCGGCGGGCGCGAACACCGCCCGGACTTCCGGCGCAACAACCGCGCTGCCATCTGGAGGGTCGGTGAGGAGAGCTGGTTCTTGCTCGGATTGGACTGCTGCCAACGAACCCAAAAGAACGAACACCGCAGGTATAAACATGGAACATCTTATGTTCATTGTTCTTATTTGGGAATCCACGCCTCACGAGTCAAGATGTGATTTGAAACGAGTGCGCGAGGAGGAATAAGAAAAACTAACAGCCTTCGTGGTTGCTGCACTCAGAGAGAAACGTATCGCGAAAGGACTTTCCCAGGTTGCGCTATCGGTAATGTCAGGCTTGAGCAGAAGCGGGTTGGGGCACATCGAAGCCGGGCGGGTCACCCCGTCCCTTACCAGTGTTTTTCGTATATGCTCCGCGCTGGGTATGGATCTCAGGGAGTCGTTGGAAAGTTTCCCGAGGAAAAAATGACAACGCTGCGCCATGGCGCGGCGGTAGGTTGTGGTTTTCCCAAAACAAAAACCCCGGCCATCTCGCGACGGGCCGGGGTTTTTGTGAGTTTGATCCGGATCAGGCGGAGACGACGTCTTCCTCGTCCTCGAGGATTTCGGGTGCCTCGATGATCGGCTCGGGTTCCTCGACCGTGAACTCGAATTCCGAGTCGCGGTGGTGGTGGAAGCCGGTGCCGGCCGGGATGAGGTGACCCATGATGACGTTTTCCTTGAAGCCGGTGAGGTAATCGATCCGTCCGAGGGTCGCGGCTTCCGTGAGGACGCGGGTGGTGTCCTGGAAGGAGGCGGCGGAGATGAACGAATCGGTCTCAAGGGATGCCTTGGTGATGCCAAGCAGCACTGGCTCGCCCTCGGCGGGCTTGCCGCCGTTGGCGATGATCTCTGCGTTGACCTT
The DNA here is from genome assembly GCA_027485615.1 of Verrucomicrobiaceae bacterium. Lineage (GTDB taxonomy): Bacteria > Verrucomicrobiota > Verrucomicrobiia > Verrucomicrobiales > Akkermansiaceae > Luteolibacter. The sequence continues at coordinate 18,625 of JAIXQS010000170.1, read as the reverse complement.
CTTGAAGGTGGTGCGCTCGACCTGGTCGCCCCAGAGGAACTGGTCCGCATCGCCCGGCTCGGTGATCTTCACCTTGCGGAGCATCTGGCGGACAATGACCTCGATGTGCTTGTCGTTAATCTCCACGCCCTGGACGCGATAGACAGACTGCACTTCGTTAACCAGGTGCTCCTGAAGCTCGGTGGCTCCGCAGGCCTCGAGCAGATCCTCGGGGGAAACGGGGCCTTCCGTGATCTGGTCGCCGCGCTTCACCTTGTCGCCATCGGTGACGATGATGTGCTTGCCCATGGGGACTAGGTGATCGATCTGCTCGCCGGTGACGGGATCGGTGACGATGACCTTCTTCTTGCCGCGGACATTGCCTCCGAAGGAAACCTCGCCCTCGATCTTGGAGATGACACAGGCCTCCTTGGGCTTGCGCGCCTCGAAGAGCTCGGCCACCCGCGGCAGACCGCCGGTGATGTCCTTGGTGCGGGCAACCTTACGCGGAGTCTTGGCGAGCTGCGTGCCGCCGGTGACATTCTCACCTTCCTTCACGGAAAGGTGCGCGCCAACCGGGATGGAGTAGCTGATGATGACCGCACCGGTCTTGGCATCGGTGATGCAGACCTGGGGATGGAGATCCTCCTTGTGCTCGGTGACCATGGTTCCCTTCTTGCCGGTTTCCTTGTCCACCTCGGCGGCGACGGTGATGCCGAGGATCATGTCCCGGAACTCAACCTTGCCGGCTTTCTCGGTGAGAATCGGCACGTTGTAAGGATCCCATTCGACGATGATGTCGTTCTTCTTCGCTTCCTCGCCGTCCTTCACCTTGATGACGGAACCGATGATGATGTTGTGACTCTCAAGCTCCAGACCACCCTTGTCACGGATGGAGATCGAACCGTTCTTGTTGAGAACGACCCAGTTGCCATCGGAGTCCTGAACGGTGCGGAGATCCTTGTAAACCAAACGACCGCTGTTCTTCGCCTTGATCGTGGGCTGCTTGAAGGTCGCCGAAGCCACACCGCCGACGTGGAAAGTCCGCATGGTGAGCTGGGTTCCCGGCTCGCCGATGGACTGGGCGGCGATGATGCCAACCGCTTCGCCGATCTTGACCGGAAGGCCGGTGGCGAGGTTGAGGCCGTAGCAGTTCGCGCAGCAGCCGCGATCCGCCTCACAAGTGAGGACGGAGCGGATCTTGAGCTTTTCATGGCCGATTTTCTCAAGCGCGTGCGCCTGGGACTCGGAAATGACATCGTCCACTTTCACGATGACATCACCGGTGATCGGATCGCTGACCTTCTCGCAGGAGACTCGGCCATAGATGCGGGTGGAGAGCGAGGCGACTTCCTCGTCACCGTCGTAGATCGCCTCGACGCTGATGCCGTTGGCGGTGCCGCAATCCTGCTGGAAGACGATCACGTCCTGGGCGACATCGACGAGCTTGCGGGTCATGTATCCGGAGTCCGCCGTTTTCAGGGCGGTGTCGGAAAGACCCTTGCGGGCGCCGTGGGTGGAGATGAAATATTCCAGCACGGAGAGGCCTTCGCGGAAGTTCGAGATGATGGGTCGTTCGATGATCTCGCCGGAGGGCTTGGCCATGAGGCCGCGCATGCCGCCGAGCTGCTTGATCTGGGACTTGTTGCCCCGCGCACCGGAATCGACCATCATGAAGAGCGGCGATGCCTTCTTCTTGCCTTCGTTGTACTCGATCTTGCGATAGAGCGCGTTGGCGATGGTGTCGGTGGCCTGGGTCCAGATGTCCACGACCTTCTGGTAGCGCTCGCCGTTGGTGATGACGCCGTTGCGGTATTGCTTGGAGACCTTTTCAACCTCCTCGTAAGCCTTGGCGATAACCTCCGGTTTCTCCTCGGGGATGAGCATGTCGATGATCCCGATGGAGATGCCGGAGCGCATGGCTTCCATGAAACCAAGGGTCTTGAGCTTGTCGAGAACGACAACCGTTTCCTTTTTGCCCGCCACCTGGGTGCTGCGCCAGATGATGTCGCCGATCTGTTTCTTGCCGACGGTCTTGTTGTAGAAACCGATTTCCTTGGGCCAGATTTCGTTGAAACGGACGCGGCCCGGCGTGGTTTCGATGACCTTGAGGTCTTTGTCGCCGTAGGGGGTGTCCTTGCCGTAGTCCTGGTTGCGGATGCGGATCCAGGAGTGGTAATCGATTTTCCGCGACGCGATGGCGAACTCGACCTCCGAGGAGTTCTCGAACAGCGGGAGGTGCTCCTGCTTGTCGCGATCCACCTGGGTGCGGATGCCGGCCCAGGTGAGGTAGTAGGTGCCGAGAATGATGTCCTGCGAAGGAACCGTGATCGGGCGTCCGGACGCGGGCGAGAAGATGTTGTTCGGCGCAAGCATGAGCTGGCGGCACTCCATCTGGGCCTCGATCGAAAGCGGCACGTGGACGGCCATCTGGTCGCCGTCGAAGTCCGCGTTGTAGGCGGTGCAGACGAGCGGATGGACGCGGATTGCGGAGCCCTCGATGAGCTTCGGCTCGAACGCTTGGATCGAAAGACGGTGAAGCGTGGGCGCACGGTTGAGGAGGATCGGGTGACCCTTGGTGACCTCAGCGAGGATGTCCCAAACTTCCGTGGTCTTGCGGTCGATCATCTTCTTCGCCGAGCGAACGGTGTGGCAGTAGCCAAGTTCCTTCAGGCGGCGAATGATGAACGGCTCGAACAGGGTAAGAGCCATCTTTTTCGGAAGACCGCACTGGCCGAGCTTGAGGTCGGGACCGATGACGATGACGGAGCGGCCGGAGTAATCGACACGCTTGCCGAGAAGGTTCTGGCGGAAACGGCCGCCCTTGCCCTTGAGCATGTCGCTGAGGGATTTGAGCGGGCGGTTGCCGGCTCCGGTGACGGCGCGGCCGTGGCGACCGTTGTCGAAGAGCGCGTCAACGGCTTCCTGAAGCATGCGCTTCTCGTTCCGGATGATGACTTCCGGTGTTTTGAGGAGCAGCAGGTTCTTGAGGCGGTTGTTGCGGTTGATGACGCGGCGATACAGGTCGTTGAGGTCGGAGGTGGCGAAACGGCCACCTTCGAGTGGAACGAGAGGGCGCAGATCCGGTGGGATCACGGGCAGGACTGTTTGGATCATCCACTCGGGGCGCGTCTTGGAAGCCGCGAAGCCTTGGGTGATCTTGAGACGCTTCGAGAGCTTCTTCTTGTTCTGCTTGGACTTGGTGGTGGCGAGCTCTTCCTCAAGCTTGAGGGCGAGCGGAGCGAGATCGATCTGCCTGAGCAGTTCCATGATCGCCTCTGCGCCCATCATCGCCTTGAAAGAACCGTCACCGTAAGTGTCCTCGGCCTCGCGGAGTTCGATCTCGGTGAGGAGCTGGCCGAGCTCGAGCGCGGTGTTGCCCGGCTCGGTGACGACGTAGTCCTCATAATAGATGACGCGCTCAAGCTGGCGGGCGCTCATGTCGAGCATGAGGCCGATGCGGGAGGGCATGCATTTGTAGAACCAGATGTGGGAAACCGGCACAGCCAGCTCGATGTGGCCCATGCGCTCGCGGCGGACGCGGGACAGGGTCACCTCGACGCCGCAGCGGTCGCAGACGACGCCCTTGTGCTTGATGCGCTTGTATTTACCGCAGGCACACTCCCAGTCCCGGGTGGGGCCGAAGATGCGCTCGCAGAAAAGGCCGCCCTTTTCGGGTTTGAACGTGCGGTAGTTGATCGTTTCCGGGTTCTTCACCTCGCCCTTGGACCAGGAACGGATGATTTCCGGTGATGCTACGGTGATGGAGACCTGGTCAAAGGCTTCGGGACGCTCGTCCACGCCAAAGATTTCGCGAAGGTTGTTATCGACACTCATGGTAGGTAGTAATGTTGGATGTTAGGTTGGTTTCGCGTTTGGATCACAGGGTGAGATCATCGAGGGAGAAGTCATCCACACCTCCGCCGGCAAGCGGCGAGCCGTGGGTGCTATGACCTTGGCGACCCGGACGGACATCGAGGCCGAGGGATTGCATCTCCTTGATGAGGACGTTGAACGATTCCGGCGTGCCGGCTTCGAGGTTGTTGTCGCCTTTGACGATCGCCTCGTAGATGCGGGTGCGTCCCTGCACGTCGTCGGATTTGACGGTGAGGATTTCCTGGAGCGTGTAGGCCGCGCCGTAGGCTTCGAGCGCCCACACTTCCATCTCTCCGAAACGCTGGCCACCGTATTGCGCCTTACCACCGAGCGGCTGCTGGGTGACGAGCGAGTAGGGGCCGACGGCGCGGGCGTGGATCTTGTCGGCGACAAGGTGACCCAGCTTCAACATGTAGATCATGCCGACCACGACAGGGTTGTGGAAAGCTTCGCCGGTACGGCCGTCATAGAGGGTCGATTTTCCGGCGGTGCTGCCGTCCTTGCCATCGCCGATCCATGTATAGCCACGGGTTTCGGGCTCGTTGGGCTTGCGCTCACGGGCTTTCTCGCCGCCACCGACCATTTTCACGCCGTCGACCTTCTTGGCCTCGGACATGAAATTCCAGATGATGTCTTCCTTGATGCCGTCGAAAATAGGTGTCGCGACCGTGAAGCCGAGAGCCTTGGCGGCGACGCCGAGGTGGGTTTCGAGAACCTGGCCGACGTTCATCCGGGAAGGCACGCCGAGGGGGTTGAGGCAGATGTCAACCGGAGTTCCGTCATGGAGATAAGGCATATCCTCCTCGGGAACGATCGTAGCGACAACGCCCTTGTTTCCGTGGCGGCCGGCCATCTTGTCACCGACGGAGAGCTTGCGCTTCGCGGCGATGAAGACCTTGACTTCCTTGATCACGCCGGGATCGACGTCATCGCCGGACTCGAGCTGGTCGAGCTTGCGCTCGCGGTCGGTGTCCAGCTCCTGGAAGCGGCTTTGGAAGGAATTGATGATCTCCACGATCTTGTTGCGGATCGGGGAAGGGTCGATTTCGATGTGATCGTGAACCGAGGCGAGCTTGCGGAGCAAGGTCTTGGTGATCTTGCGGTTCGCGGGGATGATGATCTCGCCGGTCTGGGCGTTCACCACATCGAGAGGAATTTTCTCTCCGAGCAGGATGTCGGAAAGCTTTTCCGTAAGGTCGTCGGTGAGCTTGTCGGCTTTTTTCTTGTGCTCATCGTTGATCTTCTTGAGGTGCTTCTTCAGCTCCACGGGATCGACCTTTTCGGCGCGCTTCTTGGCGAGACCGTGCGAGGAGACGCGGATATCCTGGACGATGCCGGTGCAGCCGGATGGCACGCGCAGCGAGGTGTCTTTCACGTCCGCTGCTTTCTCACCGAAGATGGCGCGCAGGAGGCGCTCTTCGGGGGCAAGTTCCGTCTCGGATTTCGGAGTGATCTTGCCGACAAGGATGTCGCCGGGTTTCACCTCAGCACCGATGCGGATGATGCCGTCGTGGTCGAGGTTGCGTAGGGCTTCCTCACCGACGTTCGGGATGTCGCGGGTGATTTCCTCGGGGCCGAGCTTGGTGTCGCGGGCGGCGACGTCGAACTCGGAGATGTGGATCGAGGTGTAGATGTCCTCTTTCACCACGCGCTCGGAGATGACGATGGCATCCTCGAAGTTGTAGCCGTTCCATGGCATGAACGCGACGAGGACGTTGCGGCCGATGGCAAGTTCGCCGTTCTCGGTGTTCGGGCCGTCGGCGAGGACTTGGCCTTTCTTGATCTTCTGGCCGGCCTTGACGATCGGCTTCTGGTTGATGCAGGTGCCGGCGTTGGAACGCATGAACTTGCGCAGCGGGTAGGCGAAAATGCCCTTGGCCACGTTCGTTTTGACGATCTCCGGCTCGCTGAGGAATTTCTCCTCGGAAACGGGCAGCTTGCCGTCGGCGGTGGTGATGATGATTTCGGCGGTGGCGGCGGCGACGATGCCATCTGCCTCGGAAACGACCACGGCGCGGGAGTCGCGGGCGGCCTTGGCCTCGAGGCCTGTGCCGACGAGCGGCGCTTCGGAAACGAGGAGCGGCACGCCCTGGCGCTGCATGTTCGATCCCATCAGCGCGCGGTTCGCGTCATCGTGCTCAAGGAACGGGATGAGGCCAGCGGCGACGGAAACGAGCTGTTTCGGCGATACGTCCATGTAGTGGACTTCCGCAGGCGTGGACTCGATGAACTCGCCTCGCTCACGGGCGTCAATGCGGTCGTTTTCGAAACGGCCCGCCTTGTCGATCACGTTGGATGCCTGGGCGATGAGGTAGTTTTCCTCCTGGTCGGCGGTGAGGTATTCGATCTCGTTGGTGACCTTGCCGTTCTTGACCTTGCGGTATGGTGTTTCGATGAAACCGAACTCATTGATGCGGGCGTAGGTGCACATCGAGTTGATGAGGCCGATGTTCGGGCCTTCCGGGGTCTCGATGGGGCAGATGCGGCCGTAGTGGGACGGATGCACGTCGCGGACTTCGAAGCCCGCGCGGTCGCGGTTCAGACCACCTGGTCCGAGTGCGGAAAGGCGGCGCTTGTGGGTCAGCTCGGCCAGAGGGTTGGTCTGGTCCATGAACTGGGAAAGCTGCGAACGGCCGAAGAAATCACGCACCACGGCGGAAAGCGCCTTTGGGTTGATGAGTTTCTGCGGGGTCATGCCCTCGATGTTCACGTCGAACAAAGTCATGCGCTCTTTCACCAATCGCTCCGTGCGGGCGAGGCCGACGCGGCACTGGTTAGCAAGAAGCTCACCTACGGCGCGGACGCGACGGGAACCAAGGTGATCGATATCGTCGATGACGCCTTCGCCCTTTTTCAGCTTCAGGATGTAGCGGACGGCGGCGAGGAAATCCTCGGGAACCATGATGCGCTGGTCGGAATCGACACCAATGCCGAGCTTCTGGTTGATCTTGTAACGGCCGACACGGGTCAGGTCGTATTTCTTCGCGTCGAAGAACAGCCGCTTGAGCAGGGCGCGGGCGTTGGAAGCCGTCGGCGGATCACCAGGGCGGAGCTTGCGGTAGATGTCTTTGAGCGCGGATTCCTCATCTTTCGCGGGATCCTTGCGGAGGGATTTGAGGAGGATTTCGTCCTCACGCCCGTCGATGACCTCAAGCTTCTTCTGGCCGAGGGCGACGAGCTGCTTGACGATACCTGCGGTCAGCGGCTCATAGGCCTTCGCGATGACAAGCTCACCGTCGAGGATATCCTCGAAGGGCACCTTGTGGCCGAGTTCCGCCTCGTCGATCTTGGTGCCGAGCGCGAGGTTTTCGATCGAATAGAAATGGCTGACGATATCGCGGTCGGTCGGGTATCCGAGGACCCGGAGGAAAGTGGTGGCCAGGAATTTCCGGCGGCGGCGGCGGCGGTCCAGATACACGTAGAGCAGATCGTTCGTATCGAACTGCACTTCGAGCCACGAGCCGCGGTCGGGGATGATGCGGAAGGAATGCAGCATCTTGCCGTTAAGGTGCTGGGAAGTCTCAAAGCAGATACCCGGCGAGCGGTGGAGCTGGGAAACGATCACGCGCTCCGCGCCGTTGATGATGAAAGTGCCGCGGCGGGTCATCATCGGCAGTTCGCCCATGTAAACGCGCTCTTTTTTGGTGCCGGTCTCGTCCTTCAGCTTGAAGGTTACGTAGAGAGCGGCGGAAAAGGACTCACCGTTGCGGAGGGAGTCCAGCGAGGTGATCTTGGGATCCTCGATGTCGTAAGATACGAAATCCAGCTCGATGGCCTCGTCGTAGGACTTGATCGGGAAGACCTCGCGGAACACCGCCTGAAGACCCGTGTCGGAACGGTCACCATGTGAGACTTCCTTTTGCAGGAACTCGTCGTAAGACCTGCTCTGCACCTCGATGAGGTTGGGTGGTTCGATAACCTCTTCAAATTTTCCGAAATAGAGACGTTCAGCCATGGTGGTGCGTTGGTAGTGGAGTTACGGGTTCAGGCCCGGAGCCTTTTTAGGCTCGGGCGACTTGGGATCAGGTAGTGGACGGAGAGGACAAATGCGCGGAAACGGCGCGTAACATCAGGGGGTTGGCTGGTGTCACGTGTCGGTTCCGGGTTTGTGTGGTGATTTGGATAATGGGGGAAGGGAAATGCCCGGGACGGAAACACGTTCCGTCCCGGGGAAATCCTTGACGGGTTACTTGAGCTCGATGGTCGCTCCGGCTTCCTCGAGTTTCTTCTTGGCAGCTTCTCCGGCTTCCTTGGAAACGCCCTCGAGGACGTTGATAGGTGCGCTTTCGACGAGCTTCTTCGCGTCAGCGAGACCGAGGCCGGGGGCAACTTCACGGACCGCCTTGATGACGGCGATCTTGTTGGCACCCGCTCCGGTGATGACGACGTTGAACTCGGTCTGCTCTTCGGCTGCTTCGGCTGGGCCTGCGGCGGCGGCTGGACCGGCGGCGACTGCCGCGGCTGCCGAGACACCCCAGGTTTCTTCGAGTTGCTTAACGAGGTCGACGGCTTCCAGAACGGTAAGCTTGCCGAGTTCTTCCACTAGGTTTGCGATGTTTGACATGTATTATCTCCTTTTGCGGTATCGTCGCCCCCGGAGCTTCCGGGGATTTCAGCCTCCCTGCTGGGAGACCGACGAGGAACCATTTGTTAATCAGGCCTTTGCGTGGAGACGCTCGGGCCATCCATTCAGATTGTTTTTACTCGGCTGCTGCTTCTGCGGCTGCGACCGGTGCTTCTTCTGCGGCCACCTCGGCCTGCGCTTCGACGGCGGGCGCCTCGGCGGTTTCGGCGGCTGGCTCTTTCGAGCCACCGGATTGGAAGTGCTGACGCTCCGGATCGAATTTCTCGAGGAGGATGCGGGCGATGCGGGTAGCTGGCTCGTTGATGAGTCCGAGAAGCTGGGAAAGCACGGCTTCGCGCGAAGGGATGTCCGCGATGGCCTTCAACTTGGCGCCGTCGAGGACATCCTTGCCAAGGATTCCGATCTTCATTTCGGGCTTCTTGAACTCCTTTTCGAAGTTCTTGAGGGTTTTTGCCGCGGAGAACACCTCGGCGTTGCCGGTCACGAAGGCCGTCTGTCCGACGAGATCCGCGCCGACATCCGGGAGACCGGCATCGCTGAGAGCCTTGCGCATGTAGCTGTTCTTGGCGACGGTGCACTTCGCTCCGTTGTCGCCGAGGCGGTTGCGGAGCTCGCTGAACTGGGAAACGGTGAGGCCGGTGTAATCGATGACGATCACGTAAGGCGAGTCGTTGACCCGTGCCAGCAGGCTGTCGATGATGATTTGTTTGTCTGGATTCATTGTCGTTGTTTGCTGGTGTTATGCGGAGGCTTTCGAGTAGGCCGCAGCTTCAAGCGGGAGGCCCGGAAGCATGGTGGCGGCGAGGGTGACCGCCTGGATGAAATTGCCTTTTGCCGAAGGCGGCTTGGCGCGGGCAACGCTTTCAAGGAACGCGCGAGCGTTGTCCTCAAGCTGCTTTTCGTCGAAGCTTGCCTTGCCGATCGCTCCGGAAACGTTGCCGTTCTTGTCGAGCTTATAGTCGATCCGGCCGGCCTTGACCTCCTTGACAGCCTTGGCGACATCGTCAGTGACGGTGCCGGTCTTGGGGTTCGGCATGAGGCCGCGCGGGCCGAGGACACGGGCGATCTTACGGACTTCCGCCATGGCGTCGGGGGTGGCGATGGCCGAGTCGAAATCGACAAAACCTTCCTGCACCTTCTTGATGAGATCCTCGTAACCGACGTGCTCGGCTCCGGCTGCGATGGCGGCCTCGGCGGCCGCGCCCTGGGCGAAGACCACTACGCGGACGTTCTTACCCGTTCCGTGCGGAAGGGAAACGGATCCACGGACCATCTGGTCGCTCTTGCGCGGGTCAACGCCAAGGCGGAAGGAAAGCGTGACGGTGGGCGTGAACTTCGGGGCGGGAAGTTTCTTCACGGTGCTGATGGCATCCGTGAGGGAGTAGGATTTTCCGGTGCCGACGAGTTCGGCGGCTTTCCGGTAGCGTTTGCTGCGTAGTTTGGACATGTTGTTTTTCGGTTTGCAGTGATAGCGGACAGGACTCGCGTCCCACCCTCTTGCGGGTGCTTCCCTTGCGGGGAGCGGAGATTTCCTTACATTCCCTCGACTTCGAGGCCCATCTGGCGGGCGGTGCCGGCGAGGATGCGCGCGGCGGCCTCGGGATCCTTGGTGTTGAGGTCGGGCATCTTGATGTTCACCACTTCCATGAGCTGTGCCTTGGTGATCTTGCCGACCTTTTTCTTGTTCGGCTCACCGGATCCGGACGCGAGACCTGCGACCTTCTTGAGCAGGTTGCCTGCGGGGGGCTTCTTGGTGATGAAGGTGAAGGACTTGTCCTTGTATACCGAGATCACGACCGGAAGCACATCGCCGGATTGGCTCTGGGTGGCCGCATTGAACTCCTTGCAGAAGCCCATGATGTTGACACCCGCCTGACCGAGGGCAGGGCCGACCGGTGGGGATGGATTGGCGGCTCCAGCCTTGATCTGGAGTTTGATGATTTTGACGACTTCCTTGGCCATGATGTTATTTGGTGAAAACTGAAATGCTGAAAACTGAAATGCTGAAATGGATGTTTACTCGCGCTCGACCTGCCAGTATTCGAGCTCGACGGGAGTGGTGCGACCGAAGATATCGACGGCGACGCGGAGCTTGCCCCGCTCGGGATCGATTTCCTCGACGATTCCAGTCTGGGATTGGAAAGGGCCGTCGGCGACCTTGACGGTATCGCCGACCTCGAAGGAGATCGCCGGGCGGACGGTCTCCTCGCGCTCCTGGATCTGGGAGAGCATGGCCTCCACTTCGCGGGGGCGCATGGGAGTGGGGCGGTCTTTGGTGCCGGCGAAGCCGATCACGCCTTCCATCTCCTTGATGAAGAACCAGGTTTTTTCAACGAGCTGTCCGTCCTCTGTGGCCAGATACATGTTGACGATGATATAGCCGGGGAAGAATTTTTTCTTCGTTTCGGTTTTCTTGCCGCGCTTGATCTCAGAAACGATTTCGGTGGGGACGAGGACTTCGCGGATGTAGTCCTGCATCTCCTCGGCCTCGACCTGGCGTGCTATGCGTTCGCGTACCTTGCCCTCCATGCCCGAGAGGACTTGGACGACATACCATTGGTCTTTGTAATTCTTGGCGTCGGGCATGGGATAAGGAGATTGGCGGAATGAAACGGGAAATTAGCGGAAGATATCGGTCAGAAAACCGACGGTGAGGATCTGGATGAAGTCCCAGAACTGGACGAAGCCAGCAAGCAGGATCACGGCGATCAGGACTACAATGGTGGAATCGATGAGTTCCTTGTATTTCCTGAAGCCTTTGGCCTTCGGATCGGAATCCCATGGCCAGCTCGCCTTGCGGAGCTCGCCTTTGACTTCGCCGATGAAGACAGAAACCTTTGCGAGATTCCGGAACAAGAAGAAAAGGGCTACGATCAGGATCGCATAGATGATCCCCGAGGCGATCCAACTATCATTGATCTTGAGGTATTCGAGGAATTTCATTCGCTGTGTTGATGTAACGGAAAGTGGCACGCCAGGAGGGACTCGAACCCCCAACATTCGGTTTTGGAGACCGACGCTCTACCAATTGAACTACTGACGCGTTGTTTGGAAAAATGAAGGGGTTTGAGGCGACTGAAGGGCACCCCGTTTGGCGGGGTGCCCCAAGCGCTTGGGCTCACCGGTGGGCCCAAGCCCGCCGGCGATACCTTTGGTCTGACTTATTTGATGATTTCGCCCACGCGTCCGGCACCGACGGTGCGGCCGCCTTCGCGGATTGCGAAACGCATGGTTGGTTCCATGGCGATCGGGTTGATGAGTTCGACCTCAAGGCCGATGTTGTCGCCGGGCATGACCATCTCAACGCCTTCGGGGAGCTTGATGCTGCCGGTGACGTCGGTAGTGCGGAAGTAGAACTGCGGGCGATAGTTCGAGAAGAACGGGGTGTGGCGGCCGCCTTCTTCCTTGGAAAGGACGTAGATCTCGGACTTGAAGACCGTGTGGCCTTTCACGGTGCCGGTCTTGGCCATCACTTGACCGCGCTCGACATCGTTTTTCTTGAGTCCGCGGACGAGGAGTCCGACGTTGTCACCGGCGCGACCTTCGTCGAGCAGCTTGCGGAACATTTCGATGTCCGTGACGGTGGTCTTCTGGGTGTCGCGGATGCCGACGATCTCGACTTCCTCCATTTTCTTGACGATACCGCGCTCGACACGGCCGGTGCAGACCGTTCCACGGCCTTCGATCGAGAACACGTCCTCGATAGGCATGAGGAAAGTCTTGTCGATCGGGCGTTCTGGCTCGGGGATGTAGGCATCGACTGCGTCCATCAGTTTGAAAACGTTTGCCATTTGCTCAGCATCGCCGGCAAGGGCCTTGGATGCGGAACCGGCGACGATCGGGATGTCATCACCCGGGAAGTCGTAGGAAGAGAGAAGATCACGGATTTCCATCTCGACGAGTTCAAGGAGTTCCGCGTCATCCACAAGATCGACCTTGTTCATGAAAACCACGAGGGCTGGAACACCGACCTGGCGTGCGAGGAGGATGTGCTCGCGGGTTTGCGGCATGGGGCCGTCGGCGGCGGAAACAACAAGGATCGCGCCGTCCATCTGAGCGGCACCAGTGATCATGTTTTTCACGTAGTCGGCGTGTCCGGGGCAATCGACGTGCGCATAGTGGCGTTTTTCCGTCTCATACTCCACGTGCGCCGTGTTGATCGTGATACCGCGCTCGCGCTCTTCGGGAGCGGCGTCGATGTCGGCGTAGCTTTTCTTCTGGGCGAAGCCTTTCTCGGCAAGCGTATTTGTGATCGCTGCGGTGAGGGTGGTTTTGCCGTGGTCGACGTGACCGATGGTGCCGATGTTTACGTGCGGCTTGTTGCGTTGGAATTGTTCTTTGGCCATATTCGTTGTGGTTTCGCTGAGACGTTTAGGAGATGTTCTTGTGGTTAATGGAGCTCGTGGGCGGAATTGAACCGCCGACCTCATCCTTACCAAGGATGCGCTCTACCCCTGAGCTACACGAGCAATGTGCATTGTTGTGAGCCCAACCTTGTGCCGACAAAAGAACCGCGACCTGTCTCGTTTGACCCGGGACTGGGCGCGGCACCCCTGACTGCATGTGGGGAAGAGCGGGCGGGACGTTAGCAATTCGCGACAACCTGTCAAAAAAAATATGGTTGTTTCTTCACTTTTCCGAAATCCCTTCATTCTGAGGCATTTCCGGCGTTTTCAGCGACCATTTTCAGCTGCACATCGCCATACGTTTCGGCGAATCTACCGATCTTGAGGCAGCGCCCGGAAACGGTATCAGCTTCGATGATCACGCCGCAAAGCTTCACCGCACCGTTGGCGATGGGAAAACGGGTCGGCATCCCGGAGCGGAAACGCCAGACGACGGACTCGACGCAACGACCGAGGACGGAAACTTCCGGTCCGCACATACCCGCGTCGGTGAGATATCCGGTGCCTCCGGGGAAAATGTCTTCATCTGCGGTCTGAACGTGGGTGTGGGTGCCGACGACGAGCGAGACCGTTCCATCCAACATCCTGCCCATCGCGATTTTTTCGGAGGTCGTCTCAGCGTGGAAATCGAGCACGATCACGCGAACACCTTCGTCCCTCAACCGCCGCACTTCCTCCTCCACGGCGAGGAACGGGTTTTCCAGCGGCGGCTGCATGAAAGTGCGGCCCTGCGCCTGAATCACCGCGATTTTCCCTTTCGCCGTGTCCAGTGTAACGCTGCCCGCGCCCGGCGTGCCCTCCGGATAGTTGATGGGGCGGAGCAGTCTGGGTTCCGTCGGAAAATAGTCCACGATTTCCTTCTGATCCCATACATGGTCGCCGGTCGTAACAACCGCGGCTCCGGCCCTCAGCAGGTCGATGGTGATCCTGGGCGTGATCCCCTTCCCCGCTGCGGCGTTCTCACCGTTCACGATCACGAAATCGACGGCATGCTCCCGCCGGATCTCCGCGAGGTGATCGATGACCGCCTTGCGCCCAGGTTCGCCGACGATGTCCCCGAGGAAAAGGATGCGGACGCTTGCTGGTTGTGGTGCTTGACTCATGTGGCGTGAATGTCCCGTTTTTCAAAACGCGCACAACCACAAATTCCCATTACGATGATAGGCGGCAAGAATCCGCGTCAGGCATCTTTTTCCAGAGCCACGTAGGGCGATTCGCGGATCTCACCTTTTTTGGCACCGCTGAGAATGCTCCACCATTCCCGGGCGCATCCGAGGATGATCACGGTAACGAAGGTCAGGAAAACGGTCACCACCACAATGTCCAGGCGGGCGTTGAAAAGGGCGGTTTCCACGGCCTTTAGTTTTTCTGCGGGAACACCGGCTGCCAGTTGCGCCTCGAGTTTCCTCACGGCGGGGAGGAAACCGGCGGCTTTCGGCGAGAAGATCTTCATCCATCCGGCCGCGAACGTCACGGACGCGAGGAAAACGAGTGGCACCAGCGTAACCCAGCAGTAACGCGCTTTGCCGGACTTGATGAGCAGCGTGGTGCCCAGGCAAAAGGCGATGACGGCCAGGAGCTGGTTGGATATGCCGAAGATCGGCCACAGGCTCTTGGCGATCCCCTCGGGATCGATGGCTCCCTGGTAGAGGAAGAATCCCCACGCGGAGACGAGCAGTCCGGTGGCGGTGATGTTACCCAGCCAGTTGCTTGTGTCGCCTAGGGGTTTCCAGACATTTCCTAACAGATCCTGGAGGATGAAACGCCCCACCCTCGTCCCGGCATCGAGGGTCGTCAGGATGAAGAGCGCCTCGAACATGATCGCGAAGTGATACCATAGCGAAAGCGCCGTTTTCCCCGGAATGACCTTCGCGAACATGGCCGCCATGCCGACGGCGAAAGTGGGCGCGCCGCCGGTGCGGCCGATGATGGTCGGCTCCTGGAGATCGTCCGCGAGCTTCTCCATCTCCGCCAGACTCACCTTGTAGGCCGGGCCGTAAGAATTGATTTTCTCAATCTGGGCTTCGACAGCGACCGGATCGCGCGGATTGATCGGTGAGTTGATGGCGAGGTATTGTCCGGGCGGCAGGGCGCACGCGGCGATGATCGCCATCAGGGCTACGAGCATTTCGGTAACCATCGCTCCGTAGCCGACGAGTCGGATGTCCTTCTCGCGAGCCAGAAGTTTCGGCGTGGTGCCGGAGGAGATGAGCGCGTGGAAACCGCTCACCGCTCCGCAGGCGATCGTGATGCAGACAAACGGGAACACCGGACCGGGGACAACGAACCCGCTGCCGTCGATGAACTGCGTGACCGCCGGCATGTGCAGCGGCGGCATGGCGATGACGATGAAAACCCCGAGCACCGCCACGGTGCCCAGTTTCATGAAAGTGCTCAGATAGTCGCGGGGAGCCAACAGCAGCCAAACCGGCAGTACCGACGCGGCGAAACCATAGATCATGATCGCCCACGCGAGGGTGGGTGCATCCAGTGTCAGCGCCTGGTTCCAGCTGGCGGGCAAGTATTTCCCGGCCACCACGGCGATGAACAAGCCGATGACCCCGAGTACCGAAACCCCGGTCACCTTCATCGCGCCAGACCTGAGAAGGATGCCCATGCCCATCGCAAGCGGAATGGTGGCGGCGATGGTGAAAAGCCCCCAGGGACTCTCCGCGAGTGCCTTGACCACCACCAGCCCCAAGACGGCCAGCAGGATCGTCATGATCGCCAGCAGCGAGACCATGGCGACGAGGCCGATGAAGGGGTTGATCTCCTCCTTGAGCATCTGGCCCAGCGATTTGCCGTCGCGGCGCATGCTGGCGAATAGCACCACCGCATCATGCACGCCGCCGCCGAGGGTGGCTCCGATCAGGATCCAAAGCATGCCGGGGAGATAACCGAACTGAGCCGCGAGCACCGGCCCGACGAGCGGCCCCGGCCCGGCGATCGCCGCGAAGTGATGGCCGAAAACGACCCATTTCGGGGTGGGCACGAAATCCTTGCCATCGGCCCTGGTCACGGCGGCGGGTGCACGGGTGTCGTCAATGGTCAGGACTTTCGCGATCAGCCAAGCGCTGTAAAACCGGTAGCCGATGGCAAAGGTGCAGACACCGGCGACCACAAGCCAGAGCGCGTTCACCGGCTCATTGCGCTGGAAAGCCGCCACTCCCACCGCGATGGCGCCGAGCGCCGCTACACTGAACCATAGAAGAACGCGGAGGATTTTTGTCATCGTGGATGAATTCTTTTTTGGATTTCTTGAAGCCGGCAGGAAGCTATCTTTTCGGGAAAGCCGGAGTGTGCGGATCAGGGGAAGCGCTGCCAATCTCATTTTGGGCAGGGATCAGGGTTGTCTCGTTCCGGCAGTTTCAGCTCCATAAGGGTGGCATGGATGTTCTCCCGGTGGGCGGCGCAGATACGCTGGCAACCCCGGCGTCCTTGATGGCCAAATCGTGCCTGAGGGGGTGGGGCGCGAGCTTGTGCGGCAACGCTGGGTTCTTCGCCGCGTGGCCTTTGCGGTCGCGGCGTCCGTCCCCGGCGAAGGGCATACCCGGCGCCCGGTGGCAACTCCCCGCTTTCTCTCCTTGAAGTTTGGTTTGTAAACCGGAAAATTTCCGCGTGCCCGAAAACCGTATCAGCATCCCCCGTTACGCCATGGCGCTCGCTCATGTGGCAAGCCTCCGCTCCGAGGATCCCTACCGCAAGGTTGGCGCGGCCGCGCTCGACCATGACAACCGCGTGATCGCCACCGCCTACAACGGCCTCGCACCCGGCTTCAACGCACCCGAAGATTTCTGGACTGACCGCGAAGGACGCCAGAAATTCATGCTCCACGCGGAAATCAACCTTTGTTCCCTGTTCAAGCGCGGCGAGGCCAAGATCGTCGCCACCACCACCATGCCCTGCACCGCCTGCATGCAGACGCTCTGCGCCTACGGCATCAAAGAGGTCTATTATCAGGAGGTTTATCACGCCTCCGAAGCACCGGAAATTGCCGAACTTTATGGGATCAGGCTGGAGCAGGTGACGAACTTGCCGGTTTCGGTGGCCTGAACCACGGCGACCCTATCCTCCCAACCGCTTCACCGTGATCCGGACTTTTCCTCCGCCTCCCTAGATCTTCCCCACCGCCACCCGCCAGATCGCGAAAAGGGTCACCAGCGCTCCGGCGAGTTCGTGGGTAGGGAATTTCTCACCGAAGAACAGAAGGTGACCACGAAAGCTACCGCCGCGAGGAAACCCAGCAGAGCCAGAAGATCCCCGCCAATCAAAACCTTGACCCCGCTCAAAAGCCCGCCTAAACCCGCCGCCTCATGGGATTTGACACACTTGGCCTCAGCGCCCCGATTCTCGAAGCGATCGAGGAAACCGGATATACCGAACCGACCCCGATCCAGGCGCAGGCGATCCCTGCGATCCTCCAGGGCAAGGACGTGATCGGCGCTTCGCAAACGGGCACCGGCAAGACCGCGGCCTTCGCGCTGCCTTCCCTTTCCAAGATCACGAAAATGGGCAAGCCCCAGATCCTCGTGCTGGAGCCGACCCGTGAGCTGGCACACCAGGTGGCCGAGCAGTTCGAGAAATACGGCAAGCACACCGGCATGAAGGTCGCACTGCTTTACGGCGGCGTCGGCCTCGGCGAGCAGATGAAACAGCTCACCGACGGCGCGGACATCGTGGTCGCTACACCCGGGCGCTTGGTCGATTGCTTCTACCGCGCCGCGATGCGTTTCGGCGAGGTGAAGATCCTCATCCTCGACGAGGTGGACCGGATGCTCGACATGGGTTTCCTCCCTCAGGTGCGGAAAATCGTGAACCTCTGCCCGTGGGAAGGACGCCAGACCCTGTTTTTCTCCGCCACCATGCCCGCCGCGATCCAGACCTTCGCGCAGTGGTGCCTCGTCGATCCGATCAAGATTGAGATCGCCCGCCGCGAGGTGGCCGCCACCGTTTCCCACGCCTTCTACCCCGTCTCCATCGACCAGCGCGACGAGCTGCTCCTCGCCCTCCTCAAGGAAACCGATTACCACTCCGTGATGATCTTCACCCGCACCCGCCGCGAGGCCGATGAGGTGACGGCGATGATCAAAACCACCGGCCAAACGAAAGTCGCCGCCATGCACTCCGACATCAACCAGACCGACCGCATGAAGGCGCTCGCCGGTTTCAAGAGCGGCGAGTTCGAAATCCTCGTCGCCACCGACGTCGCCGCACGCGGCATCGATGTCTCCGGCGTCTCCCACGTCATCAACTACCGCGTCCCGGAAAACGCCGAGGACTACGTCCACCGCATCGGCCGCACCGGCCGCGCACAGGCGGAGGGCGACGCCTTCACCATCCTCACCGCCGACGAGCTGGACTTCGCCAAATCCGTCGAAATCTTCGTCAACCAGACCATCCCCCGCCGCAAGCTGGAGGATTTCCCCTACATCTACTCCGCCCTGCTCGATGATTCCCCTTCGAAATCCATCCGCCGCAAGAAAGTCGGCGGCGGGAAGAAAAAGCGGAGGTGAAATGGGTCATCAAGCGGCATTCAAACCCGCCGGATATCCCCATCCTATCCACCCCGTCCGGCCAGCCCGGATGCCCTCCTTTCATCCTATACACCCCCTTCCGCGCAGCCTTGCGGCAGAGTACAAAACACTTTTACCTCGGTCCCGACCCCTTGCGGCAGAGTACAAAACACTTTTACCTCGGTCCCGACCCTTTGCGGCAGAGTACAAAACACTTTTACCTCGGTCCCGACCCCTTGCGGCAGAGTACAAAACACTTTTGTACT
>JAIXQS010000130.1 GCA_027485615.1 Verrucomicrobiaceae bacterium | reverse complement strand
ATCGCCTCGTCGTGGATGATGCGCTGGAGCTTGAAGACGGCGTCGCGCAGCTCCTCAACCGTCCGGGCGTTGCGCGCCTTTTCGCTTAGGACATCGGTGTCGTCCCTGCCCCATACGAAGATGTTGTTGGTCTGCGGCTTGAGGTTGCCGCGCTCGTCGCGTGCGTTCGAGGAGTGCAGGAATTGGTAGAAATCCGGCGTTGGCGGGGTGATCACCCAGGCGGAGAAGGTCATCTCATGCTGTTTCAGCATCGTCTTCTTGTAATCCACCGTGGTCTCGCTGGGGTCGAGACGGAGATCGAAGCCGCAGGCCTTCGCCTCTTCGCGCAGGATCGCGAACATGCGGTCGAGCGCCGGGATCGCCTGGTAGGAGACGGATACGGAAAGCTTCGTTCCGTCCGGGCGGCGGAGGATGCCGTTGCGGTCGGTCTCGGTGAAACCCGCCTCGCGGAAAGCGGCGCGGGCTTTCGAGACGGAATACTTACGCGCCTTGATCGACGCGTCGCTGAACAGGAGGTAGCCCTGGTTGAAAGCGTCGAGGCGTTTGTAGTCCCCGCGGTGTATCACATCGATGACCTTCTGCCAGTTCATCGCGTGCTGGATGCCGATGCGGACCTGTTTCTCATCGAGCAAAGGTTTCGTGACGTTCATGTAGAGGCCGCGCGGCAAGGCCGGATACTGGCTGTAGAAGGTGTAGCGCTCGATGTAGCCCTTGAAAACGGGATCGACTTCCGATTTCTCATACCAGAATTCCGGACGCGTGATGTAGAAGGTGTCCAGCTCTCCCGCGCGGAAAAGTTCGAAGGCCTTCGACTCGTCCCGCACCACGGTGTGGACGATGCGGTCGGGGTTGAAGCGGTAACGGTAGAACTTCCTGTCTTTCGCCCACCAGTCCTTGACCCTCGTCTGCGTGATGGAGACGCCTTTCACCACGCCATCCGGCAGCACCTCGTAGGCTCCGGTGGTGGGTGGAAATTTCCACTGGTAGCGCTCGCTGAAATCCGGGCCGTATTCCGCGTAGAAATGCGGCGCGGAGGGCGTGACCGCGCCAACCAGCGCCGGGGCGTAAATCTGCGCCTCGGGAAGTGAAATGGAGAGCGTGTGATCGTCATATACGACGAAGCCCGCGATGCTTTCCCGATAGAACTGCTTCGCGTAGGGGTTCACGATGTCGTCGGAAATCCGGATGTAAGCGTCGAACAGGAAATCGGAAGCCTTGAGCGGAACCCCGTCGGAGTAGCGGGCGTTTTCGTCGATGCGGAAATACACGGTGCGACCGTCGGATGAGACCGCCCACCGGTTCGCGAGGGCGGGGAATATCTCCATGGTCTTCGGGTGCAGCTCCACCAGCTGCATGTCGATGTCGTCGTAAAGATAACTGCGGAAACCGTTGTTCGAGTTGTCGCCGAAGGGGCGGAGCGTCGGCGGGAAGGTGGGGATGTAGTTTCTGAAAGTGCCGCCCTTTTTCGCGCGGGCATCGCCGATCTCCTCCTGCTCCATCCCATCCTCCCAGACGAGATCGGTAGGGATCTCCTCCGGTTTCCCGAAACGGAAATAGTCGCCCCGCCCGAGGCGGAAATCCCATTTCTCCTGCTCGCGCTTCAAGGCGAGAATCTGCCGCTCCAGGGCATCGCGCTCCACGCCTTCGGACGCGGCCAGCTTTGCCTCCGCCTCTTCCGCCAGCTTCCGCGTGGCAGCCTGTTGCTCCCTCAGCCAGCTCCCGATGTGGCGGTTGTATTGGCGCATGAAATCCTTGAAGCCGGAGGTGCGCGCGGTCTTGGCCTCCTCCTGGCCGCAGCCGGAGAGGGCGATGCTGGCCGCAGCCAGCAGGATGAGGGTGAGGGTGTTTCGCATCAACGGTAGTAGCTGTGTTTTTTCGGGTCGTAGGCCTCGCGCACGGCCTCACCGATGAACGTGATGAGCACAAGCAGCCCGACGAGGACGAAGAAGGTGGAGGAAACCAGCCATGGCGCGGAGAGGTTGGAAAGGCCGTCGTTGAGCAGGCGGCCCCACGTCGCGTATTCCGGCGGCAGGCCGAAGCCGAGGTAATCGAGCGCGGTGAGCGAGGAGACAAGGCCGGACATCGTGAAGGGCACCAGCGTCACGATGATCGCCACGGTGTTTGGCAGGAGATGGCGGAAAATGATGCGCGGCGTGCCGGCCCCCAGCACCCGCGCGGCGGAGATGTAGTCGCGCTCCTTGTCGCGGTATGCGGCCGTTCGCATCAGCGTGCCGATCCCCATCCAACCGAACAGGATCAGGATCGCCAGGATCACGGGCAGCCCCTTGAACTGTTCAGGCACCATGCTATAGAAGATGATGACCACGAACAGGAAAGGCATGTTCGAAAAAACCTCGATGAGGCGATCCATCGCTAGATCGAACCAGCCACCCAGGTAGCCCATCAGCATGCCGATGGTGATCCCCATCGCATAGACGATGGGCAGGAAAATCAGCGCCGCCTTGAAATTCACCTGCAACCCGCCGTAGAGATAGGCGAGCACATCGTATCCCTGGGAGGTGGTGCCCAGCCAATTCCCCTCCTCCGGCATCGGCGGTGCGGGATGATACTTCACCGCCCTCAACGCGCTGCTATCCATCGCCAGAAAGCCCCCGACCGTTCCCTCTCCAGCGTATTTCTCCTTCACTTTCTCTCCTCCCTCATACTCGGCGGAATACACCCGCTCCCCCGCCGCGTCCCAACCATCAACCGCACCGCTCAGCTTTCCTCCGCGCAATGTGTAGCGGAGGTGGAAACGACCCTCCTCGACATCGTGGTATTTCGCAGCCAGCCCGAAGAACGGTGTCCTTCTGCCGGATTCATAGTAGATCCCGTCGCGCTCGACGAGGGACTTGGAACGCGGCTGCAAGGTGTCGTCCGTCGAGCCGAACGGCACCAGCGGCATGATCACCATTGCGCGCGCGTCGCTTGTCCCGCTCCTGAAATTCGCCTTGAGTTTCCTGTAGCTGACGGGCGCATCCGCCCCCTCGCCGGCGATCCCGAAGTCGGATCCCTTGAACGGCTTCGTTTGGAAGGCCGGAAAAGACCATTCGCCGTTATAACGGACGGCGAGCGCCTCTTTGCCCACCACCACCTGATCCAGCGCCGCCAAGGCCGCCAACCCGAGCAGGATGACCAGCGAATAGTAGCCGCGCTTGATCTCCTTAAAACGCGTGATCCTGCGCAACGCCACGGGGTTGGGCGGCCCTGCGGTGAAAGAGGCGATGATGAGCGCGACGCCGGCGCAAACCAGTATCCCGGCGCTCAGCCAGCCGAACCAGAGGAAATCAAAGGCCGGATACCGGAAATCGATGATGCTTGTCCCAAACCAATCGAAGACAAGCGTATCGGCCCCGAATTTCCATTTCAGCCAAGGCACGTCGCGGCTGGCCTCGAAGAACCACCGCGCCGTCGGGAAGTCGATGCCGCGCCATTCCCCGAAGGCCGCGAGCAGCCCCAGGATCAGCATGAATATCCCTATTGATCGGCGGTTCATTTGAATTTGATCCTCGGATCCACCATCGCGACGATCACGTCGGACAGCACTTTCCCCAACAACATAAGGAACGCGGCGATGGTCAGCGTCCCCATGATCACCGGCACATCGCGCGCGATGACCGCCTGATACTGCAACAGGCCGAAGCCCTGGATGTCGAACACCGTCTCCACCAGGATCGAGCCGCCGATGAAAATCTCCACGAGACTGCCCATGCTCGTGGCGATGGGGATCATCGAGTTCCGGAACGCGTGGCCGAACACCGCCTTGCGGAAACCCACGCCCTTCGCCACCGCCGTGCGCACATAATCGGCGGAGAGCTGATCCATCAGGTTGTTCTTCGTCATCATCGTCAGCATTGCGAACGAGCCGACCAGATAGCAAAGCAAGGGCAGAACGGTGTGGTGCGCGAGATCCTTCGCCTGATCCCACGCTGCCATTTCCGCGTAGCCGGGGCTCGTCAGGCCGAAGAGCGGGAAAAGGTTCATGCGCGCACCGAAATGGACGAGCAGGATCGCGCCGAGGGCGAAACCGGGGATCGAGTAGCCGATGAAAATGAGCACCGAGCTGGCGCTGTCGATGAAAGTGCGGTGCTTAAGCGCCTTGAGCACGCCGAGCGGCAGGCAGACAGCGTAGGTGATGACCGCGGTGAGCAGCCCGAAGTAAACGGCAACCGGCACTCGCTCCAGGATCATCCGCCCTACGGGATCGTTGTAAACCGTGGAGCGCCCGAGGTCGCCTTGCAGCAGGCCGCTGAAATTCGTCCGGTAAGCCACCGCCCTCGGTGCGTAGGACGGCACCTTCGCGCCCCCAGCGCTCCGCTTTCTGAACCTTTCCTGCCGCATCTCCACGCTCTCGTAGCGGATTTTCCAGCCCTCCGCCGTGATGTCCGTCCCGTCCACACGGCATTTCGCGGAGATGAGCGCATTACCTTTCTTTTTCACCTCCACCAGCCGCCCGTCGCCCCGCAGGACAAGGGTCGCGGTGTTGTCCGGATCCT
>JAIXQS010000077.1 GCA_027485615.1 Verrucomicrobiaceae bacterium | reverse complement strand
TCTACGGCACGGCGGCGTGCATCGATGTCCTCAAAGGCATGTTCGGCTGGGCCTTCCATGCGGACAACACCCATGGCGGCTACGTGAAGCCCGATCCACGCCCGGTGACCTCCGTTTTCAACATCGGCGGACTCGCCATCACACCTCTGCCGGTGGAGCACGGCACGGTGGAAACGGTGGGCTACCTTTTTGAAACGGACGCCGGATTCCGCATCGCGTATCTCCCCGATGTGAAGCGCGTCCCTCCGGAAACCATGGCTTTGTTGGAAGACCTCGACGTGCTGGTGATCGACGCCCTCCGCGACGCCCCGCATTCCACACACCTTTCCGTCGGCGAGGCGCTGGAAATTTCCCGGACGCTCGCGCCGCGCCGCACCCTGTTCACGCACATCAGCCACGACCTCGATCACGCGGAGCTCTCCGCCCGCCTGCCCGACGGGGTGGAAGTCGCGTGCGATGGACTGCGGGTGCCGCTTGGGTGAGGCGGTGGGATACGACACTTCCCCATCTCCATCCTTGCCCATTCTCCGCTTTTCCCCGAAAACCCTCCGCGGATGAAAATACTTGTCGTAGGAAAAGGCGGGCGGGAGCACGCGCTGATCCATACCCTCTCCCTTTCCCCTTCGAAGCCCGAGATCTTTTCCTTTCCGGGAAGCGACGCGATTTTCCGCATCGCCAAGCCCACGACCGCCAACGACCTGCCCTCGCTGATCGCATGGATGAAGGGCAATGGGATCGATCTCTGCATCGCGGGCGAGGAATCCTATCTCGTCACCGGCGAAGGCCTCGCGAACCTCTGCGCGGCGCACGGCATCCCTTGCTGGGGGCCGCCGAAGGAATCCGCGCAGCTTGAGGCGAGCAAGGAATTCGCCAAGGATTTCCTGATCCGCAACCAGATACCCACCGCCGCCGCATGCGCCTGTGAATCGCTGGACGAAGCCGTCGCCGCCATCGCGGGAAACTACCCGACCGTTCTGAAATTCGACGGCCTGGCCGCCGGGAAAGGCGTGGCCGTCTGCGCGGACGAGAAATCGGCGCTCGATTTCCTCAACGAGGTCTTCACCGAGAAACGCTTCGGCGCAGGCCGCCTGCTCGTTGAGGAGTGCCTGATTGGCCCGGAGGTTTCCATCTTCGCGGCGATCGTGGACGACGAATACATGATCCTCACCCCGGCGCGGGATTACAAACGCCTGGGCGATGGCGACGCCGGCCCGAACACCGGTGGCATGGGCGCGGTAGCCTCGCGGAAACTCATTTCCTCCGAGCTCCTCGCCGCCATCGACGAGTCCATCGTCGCACCGACCGTCGCCGCGCTGCGGAAGGAAGGGCTACCTTACCGGGGTTTCCTCTACTTCGGCCTCATGCTCACGCCGGATGGCCCGAAGGTGATCGAATACAACTGCCGCTTCGGCGATCCCGAATGCCAGGCGGTGATGCCCTTGCTCAGCGGCGACCTCGCGGCCTTCTGCCTCGCGGGCGCGAAAGGCGAATTGAAAAAGGCACTGATTTCCTTTTCCGACGATTGGTCGGTGTGCGTGATCCTCGCCTCCCACAGCTACCCCGAAGGCTCGCGATCCGGCGATAGCATCTCCGGCCTTGATAAAACGGGCGCACAGGTTTTCCACTCCGGCACGAAACTCGTTGGCACCGAATGGCAGACCAACGGCGGTCGCGTTCTCGCCTGTGTGGCCACCGGCCCGGAGCGCGCGTCCACCGTCGCCGCCGCTCATGCCGCCGCGGACTGCATCTCTTTTCCCGGCCTCCAGCGCCGCCGCGACATCGGCATCCTCCATTTCCCCGAAGCGAAATCCCACGCGCCTGAAACCGTGAAACTCGCGCTTACGCCGGAGGACATCGCGGCGGGAATCGCAAAGCTCGCGGAGTCCATCCGCGTCGCGAACCCCGATGGTCCGATTGCGTTGGTAGGCATCCGCTCGCGCGGCGACGAGGTCGCGGAGCGCCTGCTCACCCTCCTCTCCAACGACGACCGCGATCTGAACTTCGGCGTGCTCGACATCTCGCTCTACCGCGACGATTTCGAGCACCTGCACTCGAACCCCAAGCTCCAGGAAAGCGACATTCCCTTCCCCGTGGACGGTGCGCACATCATCCTCGTGGACGACGTCCTCTTCACCGGCCGGACCATCCGCGCCGCGCTCGACGCCCTTTCCGACTACGGCCGCCCGGCCAAGGTGCAGCTCGCCGCGCTGATCGACCGCGGCCACCGCGAGCTTCCCATCCACGCCGACTACACCGGCATCGTCCTGGAAACCTCCCGCCTCGACCATGTCCACGTTTCCTTGGAGGGATTTGACGGCGAGGATCTCATACGCGTCATCAGCCCGCCCGCTTCATGATTCCCTCGAAAAAAAAGACCCCGGAGGAGATTGCCGCCCTGCGCGAGGGGCTGGGCATCCCTCCTGTGGCATCGCCCCTTGCCCCGCTGCCCCCGCCACCCCCGGCGATGCCCGAGGGGATGGGTAAAGCGGAAGAGCCGCCCGCGCCTGCACCGCCGCAGCCCGCTTCTGACGCAGATCCTGTCACACATCTCGATCCGCCGGCCTTGCCGATCCGCCCGCAGAAGGCGGTGATCAAGCCGTCGCACTCCTTGCGCAAGCAGGAAATCCCTCTCGCCCCCGCACCCGTCGCCCCATCCCGGCAACGGACGGAACTCCCCGCCCGCCGCCACGATCCACGCGATGTCGCCCAGATCCGCAAGCGCGAAGCCCTTGCGCAGCTCCGGCAGCCGGGTGGCGATCCCACCGACCATCTCAGGAAACAAAAGGCGTCCCCTTTCCTCTACGTTCCCGGCTACCTTCTTGCCTTCGCGGCCGCTTTGACCGCCTTCCGAGATGACCACTACATCACCCCGGCCGCGCTGACCGGCATCGCCACCATGATCATGGTGTTCATCGCCTGGCGGAAACCCCGCTCCCGCCATCACGCGGCCTTGCTTTTCATCGTGGTTTTCCTGACGCTCGTCTTCGGAGCGCTCCACTACGCCCCACTTTTCAAATATGGCCCGTAAAGACCTGCTGGATATCGCATCGCTCGGAAGGGAAGAGATCGATCTCCTCCTCGATCAGGCCGTTCCCTTCAAGGAACTCTTCACCCGCTCGGTGAAAAAAGTCCCCGCACTCAAGGGAAAATCCGTCCTCACCCTTTTCTACGAGCCGTCCACGCGCACCCTCTCCTCCTTCGAGGTCGCCGCGAAACGCCTCTCGGCGGATGTCACGAACTTCGATGTCCGCCACTCCTCGGTCACCAAGGGCGAGTCCGTCCGCGAGACCGTCGAGACCCTGCAGGCGATGCGCACGGACTACATCATCGTCCGCCACTCCCGCTCCGGGCTGCCCGCCGCCATCGCCGCGCAGACGAAAGCCTCGGTGATCAACGCCGGCGACGGCGCCCACGCCCACCCCACCCAGGCGCTCCTCGACGCATTCACCATCAAGGAGAAATTTCCCAATCCCGCCGGGAAAAAGGTTCTCATCATCGGCGACATCCTGCACTCCCGCGTCGCCCGCTCCACCTCCTGCATCCTGAAAAAACTCGGCGTGAACGTCGCCTTCCTCGGCCCCGGCTCCCTGCTGCCCAGGAACGGCCCGGAAAACATCACCCGCTTCACGGATTACAACGAGGCGATGAAATGGCAGCCGGACATCGTCTATCTCCTCCGCGTTCAGATGGAGCGGCAGGACGCCCCCTTTTTTCCCTCCGTCCGCGAATACCACCGCCTCTACGGAGTCACCGACGCCCGCCTTGAGGAGATCCGCAAGCGCGGACTCTACCTCATGCACCCCGGCCCCGTGAACCGCGGCGTCGAGCTTTGCGACGCGGTGATGGACTACGAGCGCTCCCTCATCAACGACCAGGTCGAGAACGGCATCGCCGCCCGCATGGCCGTGCTCTACTACCTGCGGCCTGAATAGGGAATTTCCCGATTATAACGCGCCGGTGTTGGCTTTGCTCCTGGCTTTTTTCCCCAGTCCATAGGGCTTGCATGGTTCGGTGCGCAGCGCCAGAATCTCAGCATGTTTGACTCTGCCTGGAAGAAAAACGCGAAGCTGCTCGCCAAGGGCGCGCAGAAGTTCGTGGATTATAAACGCGATCTGCTGTCCGCCGACCGCGTGGCGGAGATTGAATCCCGCCGCACGGATCTGCTCAATGCGGTGAAGGCGAAGGACAGGGCGAAGGTGGACGAGGCGTCGAAGCAGCTCAGAGCGACCTGCGACAACGCGCTGCCGAGGCAGAAGCCGCAGGGTTGGTTCGAGGAGAACGTGGAGGTGATGTTCGTGGCGATCGTGATCGCGCTGGGGCTGCGCGCCTATTATCTCCAGCCGTTCCGCATCCCGACCGGTTCCATGCAGCCGACGCTGAACGGGATCGTGGGGGAGCCTATGAAAAAGGAGGAGTGGCCGAGCTTTCCCGTCCGCATGGTGCAATACGCGCTGAAGGGCAGGAGCTACGTGCACTTGGTGAACGACGAGGACCGGCAGGTGCGCTTGGCGCAAACGCCCGATGGCCTGGTGACGGATGCGAAGGATTTCCAGTGGTTTCACTTCTTCAGCAAATCGAATTTGCACAGCCTGAACGCGAAGCCGCTGCGTCTGCCGTCGCCCTCCAATCCGGCCTACGATGTGGGACTCCGCGAGGCGCTGAACGAGGCCCTGAGCCGAAGCGGTGGTGCACCGGCGGTGGTTCTCAAAAAGGGTCAGACGCTGATGGAGGGTTTCATCGACACCGGCGATCTCGTGCTGGTGGACAAGTTCTCCTACCATTTCCGCAAGCCGAAGCGCGGGGAAGTGTTCGTGTTCGATACCCTGGGAATCAAGGGGATCAAGGAACACAGCGGGCCGCAGGGCGGCGGATCGCACTACATCAAGCGCCTCGTTGGGGTGCCGGGTGACAAGCTTTCCATCCGCACGCCAAACCTCTATGTGAACGGGAAAATCGCGCAGGAAACGGGAATCCGGAAAGTGATCGAGGGCAAGCCGCCTTTCAAGGGGAAGCACAACGGTTATGAACTGGCAGACGCGAGTGCGAGCCACCGCCGCTATCTGGTGAGCGAGGACGATGTCCTGAGCCTGAAAGGCGACAGCGCGAAGCACGGCTTCCGCGAATACGCGGCGATGGGCGACAACACGGCGAACTCGTTGGACTCGCGGTATTGGGGGACGGTGAAGGAATACAATCTCGTCGGCCCGGCGCTTTTCTCGCTGTGGCCGATCACCACCGGGCACTGGGGCCTCATCAAGTGATTTCCCGTGTCCGCCGCCTCCGAGATCACCCGCAAGGCGAAGTCGAACCTGGCCTTCGCGCTCCAGATCCTGCCCAAGGATCGGCGCGATGACATGACGGTTTTCTACGCGTTCTGCCGGACGGTGGACGACACGGCGGATGACGTGACGGTGCCCAAGGCGGTACGGCGGGCGGCGCTGAGGCACTGGGAGGAGGGATTGCGGAACGGTTTCCCGGCGGGCGATGCCTTCGGTGCGGAGGTGGCGGAGATGATGGCAAGGCGCGGCATCCGGGCGGAGTGGCTTTTGGAAATCATCGAGGGCTGCGCGATGGATCTGGAGCCGCGGACGTTCCAGGGCTGGGAGGAGCTTTCCGAATACAACTGGAAGGTGGCGGGTGTGGTGGGGCTCGTCTGCACGAGGATTTTCGGCTGCGTCCACGAGGACTCCGACAAATACGCCGCCACTCTCGGCAACGCCCTCCAGCTCACCAACATCCTCCG
>JAIXQS010000011.1 GCA_027485615.1 Verrucomicrobiaceae bacterium | reverse complement strand
GCGAAGCTCGCCCCAGCGTTCGAACCCCAAGCTTCGCAGGGGTTCTCATCCCCGACCTGAAACGCCAACACCCCAACCCGGATGAGCCGGGTTGGGGTGTTGGCGGAGGGGGTGGGATTCGAACCCACGGAACCTTTCGGCTCTCCAGTTTTCAAGACTGGCGCAATCGACCACTCTACCACCCCTCCGTTGGGCTGAACCGTGTGGAAACGGAAAGCGGTATGCGCTGTGAAGGCAGACGTTTCAAGCGAAATCAACAACCGTCGAAGCCAAGGAAGCGCGGGAGCCTCCCTTAAGGTTTAAAATTCAAGGTTTAGGGTTTCTCACCAGTCGGTGCCCACCCCGTACCGCTCGGCGAGTTCGAGGAGCTCGGGGCGCATCGGCCATTCGTCGCAGCGCTCGGACGTGGCGTGGCGCTGGCTGGCTCCCTTGAGTTTCATGCAGCCGGTGTTGTCGCCGATCTGGCGGACGGCATCGACCTCCTCGGGAGTGAGGCGGACGTCGGGCATGTTGCCGAATTCGCGGATCTTGTCCTCGATGGGACGCGCGCTCTCGCCGGCTTCCTGGATGAAGGTGGGGACGACGCACTCCACGGGCGCTTGGCTGAGGTTCCAGATGCAGGCGAACTCCATCATGGAGAGGTTGTATTTCTCGGCGATGGGGCGCATGCGGTTCGCCTTTTCCATACCGTGGCCGACCCAGCCCTCGGGGCGATAGGTGCGGTGGTCGCCGGGTTTGAAAACATGGTCGGGGCCGCCGAGATCATCGTGGAAGACGCCCCCGTAATCGACGACCCGGGTGAGCACCTTGATGCCTTTTTTCTCGCAGGCGGGGAGGAGGAGGTTCGATGGCCATGGCTCGAGCGGATTGAGAATGAGCATGGTCCAGTCGATGATGTCCCCGAATTTTTCGAAGAAATCGAGGAGGTCGAGGGTGAAGCCGTTGGCGGGGCCGGGAGCCATGCCGAGCTGTTTGGTGAGGCCGGTTTCCTTGGCGCGGGCCATGGCTTGCCAGAGGGCTTCCGAGGTGTATCCGATCACGTCCGGGTTGTGGAGCATGAGGAGATCGAAATGGTCGGTGCCGCAGCGCTGCAGCGAGAGCTTGGTCGCGCGCTGGACGAACTCGTCATAGCCATCTTCGCCGCGCAGCTCGGGATCGGTGAAGCGCGGGTAGCCTTGGCTGCCCTTGCGCTCGCCGTCGTAGAAATCGTGGCCGATCATGCCGACGAGGGCGTAGCTGGAGCGGTCGATGCCCGCGAGCGCCTTGCCGAGGAGTTCGTCGGCCTTGCCGTTTCCGTAAACGTCGGAGGTGACGAAGGTGCGAATGCCGGCCTCGTAGGCGGTCTTGATGCAGCCGAGGAAGCGTTCTTCCGAGAGAGTTTCGCCGAAGTGCATGAAGCGGCCTCCGCTCCAGGTTCCGTATGCCGTTTGGGTGATTTCCATGATGTCGGTTGGTTGGTTCGCTGAGCAGCTTTCACCCGGCGGCGCGGGTTCCGCAAGCGGGAATCGCCCCGCCGCAAATGACGCGGAGAAAACCGCAACGCAGTTATGGCATCGAGCGCAGCAGGGTGAGCTGGTTGCGGGCGCGTGCGAGGTTGTGACCTTCGTAGTCGGAGCGGAAATAGACACCGCCGAGGAGGTGATCGGTGAGGAAACGGATCGCGAGCTCCAGCGCGATGACCTTGGGTGCGGAGGGCAGCAGGGCTTTTTCCTCCGGCGTCAGGAAAACGGAGGCGGTGGAGAGATAGCCTTCGGTGAGCGCGGCGGCGAGCTCCGGATCCTGGCGGATTTTCTCGGGGTCGGTCTCGTTCTCATCCGCGGTGGAGGCGGCGGAGCGGACGAGATCGCCGTAATCGAAGAGCGCGAGGCCTGGCATGACCGTATCGAGATCGATCACGATGGGCGGCAGGGCGGGATTGGTGGGGAAAAGGATGTTGGAGATTTTCGTGTCGTTGTGGGTGATGCGGATCGGCAGGCCGGCGTCCACCAAAAGGGTCGTGAGGTGTTTCTGCGACAGGATGAAATCGAAGTCCGCACGGGCGTTGTCGAGGCGGCCGACGGGGTCTTTCTCGGCGGCGGCGAGAAGTTTCGCTAAATAGGTGGGCGTATGGTGGAAGGCGGGGATGGTCTCGTGGAGGGTGGCGGGGTCGAGGTCGGAGAGCTTCGCCTGGAAGCTGCCGAAGGCGGCGGCGGCCCGGAACGCGAGGTCGGGCGAGTCGATTTTCGCGAAGGATTCGGTGCCCTCATGATAGGGATAGCAGCGCCAGACGGTGTGATCGCGCAGCGTCAGCCAGCTGTGGCCGCCCTGCGCGGGGATGAGTTGGAGCTGCTCGGTGCCCGGATCGCGCGCGCCGATGTGGCCGGTGACCTGGAAGATGTTTTGCATCACTTTCTCCGGCTCCGGGAAAACGGCGGAGTTGATCGATTGCAGGATGTAGCGTTTTTCCGACGAGCCGCTGCGGCAGGTGATGGCGTAGGTGGTGTTGATCAGGCCGGTGGGGATTTCCTCAAACGCGACGACAGGGCCGGGCAGGATGAAGCGGGCGGCGATGTTCGGGATGGGTGGTGCGGTGCGGTTGCGAGCCATGTGCGGTTTTTTGAAAAATGGTGGGTTGAAGGGTGGCGTGGGGGGCAGTATGCACAAGCGTCCGATGAAGAGAAAACATTTCACTCGCCGAAATATCCTGCGAATCGGCATATGCGGGGGAGCCGCGACCCTTGGTTACACCGCGCTGGTGGAGCCGTTTTTCCTGGAACTCGTCGAGCGGGAATTGCCCATCGCGAACCTGCCGGAGTCCCTGAAAGGAAAAACCCTCGTCCAGATCAGCGACATCCATGTCTCGGCGCGGGTCTCCTCGGATTTCCTGCTCGAGAGCTTCAAAAAAGTCGCCGCGCTGAAGCCCGATATCGTCGTCTACACCGGGGATTTCGTCACCCTGGACGAGGGGACGGAAGCCGGTATGGCAAAAGTTTTCCCGCACCTCCCGACGGGTGCAATCGGTTCGGCGGCGATCCTCGGGAACCACGATTACGGGGTCAACTGGGTAGAGGAAAGCTGGGCGGAAAAGATCACCGGGTCGCTCGGCGAGGCGGGCATACCGGTATTGAGAAACGAGGTGCGCGACATCGGCGGCTTGCAGGTGCTCGGCTTCGGTGACCTGTGGGCGGAGAAATTTGATCTCGCAGCAGGGCTTTCCGCTTTGACTCCCGGCAAGGCGGCGTTGGCGCTGACGCATAATCCAGACAGCGTGGATCATGGCGATTGGAGCAGCTATCAAGGCTGGATCCTCGCGGGACATACGCACGGAGGGCAGTGCAAGCCGCCTTTCCTGCCGCCACCGCTGCTGCCTGTCACGAACAGGCGCTACACCGCCGGTCATTTGGCGCTCTCGGGAGGGAGGGATCTCTACATTAACCGGGCTCTCGGATTCCTCCGCCAGGTTCGTTTCAACGTCAGGCCGGAGGTCACCGTTTTCACGCTCTGTTAGGAACGGATCGGCTCCGCGAAAATGAGCGTGCCGCCTGCGGTCTGCAGGCTGGTGACGACCACCACGTCCACCGTGTTTCCGATATCACCGGCGGCCTGGTTTACGACGATCATCGTGCCGTCCGGCATATATCCGACCGCTTGGTGCTCTTCCTTGCCCGGCCTTACCAATGGGACGCGCAGCCGCTCGCCGATGGCGATGGAGGGACTCAGCGCGATGTCGAGTTCGTTGAGATTGAGCACGGACACACCTTGCAACTTCGCGATCTTCGCCAGGCTGTCCTCCAGCGTGAGAAGGCGGGCCCCGTAGAATTTCGCCGTCTCAATCAGGCGGGAATGCAGGGTCTGCTCTTCGGTGAGGATCCTGGTGTCGTGAATGGAAACCTGGATATCGGGAGAGGATTGCATTTTTTCAAGATTCCCGAGGCCGCGCTGGGCGCGCTGGCGCAGGCCGTTGGAGCTTTCATTGGCAAGGGTCTGGATTTCCTCCAGCACGAACTGGCCGACGATGAGCCGCCCGCTGATGAAACCCGAGGAAAGCAGCCCGAGGATGCGCCCGTCCATGATCGTTTCGGCATCCAGCACGATGGGCTGGCCGGAGCTGGCGTCCTGGCGGAAACGGACGTAGGGGATGATGAACGCGAAATCGTCCCGGTTGCTGCGGAGGGCGAGCACCGCGCCGAGGAACCCGAAACTGGCGAAAAGCGTGACATCAAGCGCAAGCCGCAACGAGTTCACCATCGTCTCGCCGTATTCCGTCTTATCGATCTTGTCGCGGAAAGCGAGCTCCAGGAGGTTGGAAATTTCCACCCGGGTCAGCAGCCACGCGCAAAACAGGCCGACACCGAGACCGAAGGTGGCCGTGGAGAAACCGCGTAGGGTGAACCCCTTGGTGAGCCTCTCGATCCCGATGAAAAAAATCCCGATGGCGAGACCGATCAGCAGGCCGGTCGCGACCGACATTTCGATCACGGTGCCTTTCGTGCTCAGCGCGATCGCAACCGCAGCGGCCTGACAGACAAGCAGATAAACAAGTCGCGCGATGTTGATGGAGGAGCGATGCATTCGGAAGACGGAGTATTCACGATGCACACCCCCTTCCACAAGCCGAAAGGGAGGGAGACGGCAAGAGGCTTCACCCCTGCTCGTCGGCTGTCATCTTGATGTCCGTTAGCGCGGCGATGAAATCACCGAGAATCTCCACGGGCACCATGATCGTGTCCCTGTTGCCGCCGACATCCTCCGTGATCTTGACCACCATGCCCCGCGAGTTCTGTTTCAGGTCGAGGAAAAAGGTTTTCCGATCCGACAGGATTTTTTCCGTATGCAACAAGTCATTATCCACTTTAATCCCTTGGTTGTTGTTCGCTTCCAGCATTGGGAGGCGGGCTTGATTGTCAACCCATTTCCTAACCGCGCCGATGCGTGACCTCCTCCCATCCGCCCGCCCCGCCCTTGTCCTTGCGCCGATGCAGGATGTGACCGACCTGCCCTTCATGCGGGTTCTCGCGCGGCGCGGCGCGCCCGATTGGTTCGTGACGGAATACTTCCGCGTCCATCCGCACTCCGGGCTGAACGCGTATATCCTGCGCTCCATTTCCGAAAACGAAACCGGCCGCCCGGTCTTCGCGCAGTTGATCGGAAAGGAGATCCCGGATCTGGTGCGGACGGCGCGCGAGCTTGCGACGTATCCCGTCGCGGGGATCGACCTGAACCTCGGCTGCCCGGCTCCCGTCGTTTGCCGCAAGGACGCGGGCGGCGGCTTGCTGCGCGATCCGGCAAAGGTCGATGCCATCCTCGGTGCCCTGCGCGACGCGATTCCGGGGCGTTTCACCGTGAAGACCCGTCTCGGATACCACTCGCCCGGGGAATTTCCGAAACTATTGGAAATTTTCCGCAAACACGCCATCGACGGACTCACCATCCATGGGCGGACGGTCGAGGATCGCTACGCCACACCGGTGAAACCCGATTCCGTGAAACTCGCCGTGGAAACCATGCCCTGCCCCGTGATCGCAAACGGCAACGTCGTCGATGCGGAAACCGCCCTCGCCTATCACCGCCAGACCGGCGCGGCGGGCCTGATGGTCGGGCGCGGCGCGATCCGCAACCCGTGGATCTTCGCCCGCATCGCCGCCGCGTTTTCCGGAAATGAACCGCCCGAACCCACCCGCCGCGATCTCCTCGCTTACATCCGCGAGCTTTCCGTGGAACTCGCCCGCGAGCACCCGGATTTCGATCCCCTCCTGCACATCCAGCGCATGAAAAAAACGCTGATCTACATCTGCGAGGGCATCGACCCGGACTTCGAGCGGGAGATTCGCCGGATGAAAACGCCCGCCGAGTTCGAGAATCTGTGCCGGGAACATCTCGACAGCCCGGAAGCCCTCAAACCTCTTCCCCCCGGCGATTCGCGGATTTTCTGCGGGTTCACGGAGTTGCTGGGCTAGGGGAAGGAGGCAGATAAGAGTGAAGAACCGCCAATTTTGAGGCTTAGGTAAGCCATGGTTTTCCTACTTTTTGAACGGACCGCGGGTCTTTAGCCCGCCCCGGTGCGTATCTTTATCGGAACTTGATTCTCCGGGGCGAGCTAAAGACTCGCGGTCCGGCAAGGGATGCTGAACCCCTGATCCACAAGCAGTTGCAAAAGAGTATCATCCAACATTCCCCCGAATGTGACAAAATCTCCACAATCCGCCCATGGCTAGCGTGCGTTTCTGTATTTACTTGGTCGTGGCGCACGAAATGCTGATTATTAACGAACGTAATCTGTTGCGCCAGCACACCCGATGCGAACCGCCCGATATATGACCCCAAATGCGAACCGCAGACTACCGGCCTTCAGCCTTGTCGAGCTGTTGGCGGTGATCGCAATCTTCTCGTTTCGTCGCGTCGCAACCGTCCGACTTTTTCAATCTCCTCCAACATCACTAGCCCCCATGTCAAAAAATCGCAATGTAAACTCTGCTCTAGCACCATCACCTTCAACTAGATAAAAGTGCTGTGGATCTTTTCCCAAAATCTCCGCGCCGGAAACTTGGCTCACCCAGCAAGAGGTCGAGTCATCGGAATGGCTTCGCCCTTGTCGCTGCGCTGCTATTGATACCGCTCGTGCTTATGGTGGCGTTGGGAATGTTGTCTCTGTCTGCAATAGAACTCAGGAAATCAAACCAGCAGAACCACGCGGCCATTGCGAAAAGCAATGCCAAGCTGGCACTCATGCTAGCCCTTGGGGAGCTACAAAAACAGGCTGGATCCGATCAAAGAGCGACAGCTAAGGCGGCGTCTCTCGAATCACCCGGAGTTACCATCCCGAATCGCAACTGGCTGGGTGTATGGAAAACGACGTATTCGCAAGGCTCGCGGGAATGGCCGGTGATCGGAAAAAGGCCAGCTGGTGCGGGTAACGAATCTCCCTATTCCCTCGCCGGCGCGTATGAAGACCTGCGCCACACCCAGAGTTCGCTCAACGGCGGGAAATGGCGAAATGAGATGCGCTTGGCCTGGCTGGTGAGCAAGCGGAGTGCTGCCATCGATGCTTCCACCGCACTTGATCCGGCGGATCCGAATGTCGTCGAACTGCTTGGAAGAGGCGCGCTCGGGGCGCAAATGAACTTAGTGGAGTATTCAAAAAACCGGGTGCTGGTTGAGAAAGTCGATGTCGGACCGAAAGGAGCGTTTGCATGGCACATTTCGGACGAGAGCCAAAAGGCATCCATCGCACCCGTCATCGATCCGCGAACAGACGCCTTGGCATTCGAGGCCGCAGCCCAAACCAATCCCGCTCTTGTGAAGGTTGGAGAGGAGCTGCCATTCGGAAACTTGAATTCGAATCTGAAACCGCATGTCGGCAAATTTGCCACATATGGAACCGTCGGCCTCGCCCTGACTACAGATACTCAACGGGAAAAGCTCAGGCAACTCGGGAACCACTTCACAATCGACTCGAGCGGGTTGTTCACCAATCCCGTCACAGGCGGCTTGAAACGCGACCTTACGCCTCTGCTACTTGCCAAAAAAAGCGATCCATCGGTGGAATTCATCCAGAGTTATGGCGGCAAGCAATTTACCTTTTCCAGCCGTCTGCCGATCATTCCCGGTCAGGAGCACGGTGTGCTGGGGCCCGGCTTCGACTCCTTGCGCGACTGGGCGCAACACGCGCATACCAATCTAGATAATGCGGAGACCAATTTCCCCACCTCTGCCGTCCGGATTCGCCCGACGACAAACTGGGCGCACTCGATTTCGGATGGTGCCGCTTCCGACGCTACGAATTGGGCCGCGCAAGCTCCGAAGATCCATCCCGTGATGACGGATGTGCGCTGGCATTACTATTTTTCCCACCACAACAAGCGGATTCGCACGCACATCATCCCTCGGGTCTGTTTGTGGAACCCTTACAGTCGGCCTTTGAAAATTCCGAATCTGTCGGTTCTGATGCCAAATCCGTATTTCAACGCCGGCGCACAAAGCATGCATTTTTTCCCGGAGCGTAACCATGCCAATGACTTGATCGGCACGGGTATATTTCCGTTTTCGGTATGGTGCCTGTCAAGCGGTTACGTTGGGGGCGATGTATATAAAATGCGTTTGAACCCATTTCCGACTGCACGCTATCTGGCCTTCACTTTGGAGGGCACGACGATTGGCTCCGGGGAATGTCATGTGTTTTCACCAAAAGTGTCCCCCCCCCAAGTGTCTGCGGCGGGTGTGAATTTGCAGCTATACGATCAGTCGAACCCGTCGCGGAATGTGCTCAGTTCCGCTTCGCCACAGGGGAC
This sequence comes from Verrucomicrobiaceae bacterium, assembly GCA_027485615.1. Classification (GTDB taxonomy): domain Bacteria; phylum Verrucomicrobiota; class Verrucomicrobiia; order Verrucomicrobiales; family Akkermansiaceae; genus Luteolibacter. Next base: position 102,698 of record JAIXQS010000011.1, on the reverse strand, counting down.
GGATCATTTTTACTTTGATCACGCATCGACCGTAAAGTACCAGATTCAGGACGAAACAGAACCGCCTCCGAACAGGAAAATCAAATGGGAGGATCTTACTTCAGCGCAAGTCGATCAGATCGATCTCGGACGGATTTTCGATTACCAGCCGGAGCTTGGGTTGAGTCAAGCTGGCCGCGTGGAGGGCTTCCCCTTCGTCTTGAAGGCGGGGACATCAACTTCCCTGACAAATCTTCACAGCAATCTCAGCCACCCGAGCTTGCAATTGGTCTATTTTGGTGGTGGCGGAGCCCACTCGACCAACTCTTTCGGATACCAGGGGGAGCAATGGGGCTCTGCCAATCAGCAAGACAACAGTTTCGGTTTTCTTGAGAGGTTTGCCGACGCGCCGATGAAAGACTCCCCAGACACCCACCAGGTGGGGGCGAAAATCTTGTGGTTGGACGAGCGGGGAACCGAAGGCAACGCGCCGCCCATGCGTGCGAACCGCTGGCCGATCAATCATATGGCGCTGAATGTCGCTTCTGTGGCGAACTGGAATGTCCGGGCACAGTTGTCGGCGCGCTCCCCGGCCGCCCAGGTTGCGAACAAATACTACATGATCAGCGCCGGGGCTTGGTATCTACAGTTCGTTCCCTATTCGCCGCAGAACGTCAACGATCAGCCGAGCCTCAACTCCAACAACCGCTTTGTGAAGAACCCGTTCGGTGCCAGTGTGGATTACTCGTTCTTCCCGAATGTGGTTTTGTTTGACCTGCCCTCCAGCGGTCATGGGGTGCTGTCGATGGCCAGGTTGCGCCACGCAATGCTTAGCCCCTATTCTTGGAATCCCTCCTACATCGTCGGGCAATCATTGAGAGACCTGCATGCACCATCGGATAAAACGGCACACCCGGTGGCGGCGAATGCTTATACCGGGGCAGCTTTCCCCACCCGTTGGGATTCCCTGTTGGGAGCCGCTAAGGATGTCTCCACCCATGGTGCCCGCGCGGCGGCTTCGGACTCGCAGGGGCTCCTGCAAATCGGCAACCAAGCTGTATCGAAATCTGTTTCTGGTAGCAGCTTTTCTTCATCAAATGAAATTCTAGCCTACGACATTGCTTACGAAGTGAACCAGAACCTGTGGGATGGTCATTTTCTTTCCAGTATCCCACTGAACAGCGCCACGGACCGTTTCGCATGGAATGTGGGAGAACCTCTTGCCAACCCGAAATACCGCTACAATCCTGATGGATCATTGGCAAGTGGCGGTGTCGCGAGCCTCCTGGCCGGCACAAATAGCCCGGAAAACGGATTTTATCGCAGCGCGGAGTTCCTGCACAACACAGCCGCCTTCAATGTAAATTCCACCTCCGTGGAAGCGTGGACGGCGTTTCTCTCCAGCACACTGGGAAAAAAACTTCCGCTTAGGACCGGACAAGAAAGCGGTGATGAAGTCACGTTTGCGAGGCATTCGCTACCTAGCGCTGCCGCGATAACCGATGAGGCCGAGCCGGACTCGTGGGGGGCCTGGGCCGGTGCCCGCAAACTTTCCAGCGATGAGGTGCGCGTGCTGGCGGAAAACATCGTGGTCGAGGTAAAAAGACGAGGGCCGTTTCTTTCGCTGGCAGATTTCATTAACCGCAGGCTCGCGGATCGGAATGACGAAACCTCACACATGAGCGCCCTGGATGCCGCGATCATGGCGGCGGGACTGAATGATGACTTTTCATCAGACACGATTCACCAAACCACCTCGCTGAACGCCGCGCCGGGCAGTGCTGCGGATGAACGGGACAATAACCATCCGGATTTCAGGAACGGCTACCGTTATCAGGATTCCTCCGGACAGTTCACCACCACCCAGCCACAGAGCAAGGCATGGGGAATGCCCGGGTATCTCACCCAAGGAGATCTTCTCGAACCCCTCGCTCCCGCATTAACGACAAGGGGAGACACCTTTGTAATTCGCGCATACGGCGAATCAAAAGATGACAGCGGCATTCAGGCGCGTGCGTGGGTTGAAGCCACGGTCGTCAGAACGCCACTGTATCTGGAGCACCGGGACTCCGGGCAGGCGGGTACGGTCGGCAATACGCCGCTCGATTCAGCTCTCGATCTGAACCATAGCAGCGGACAGATTACGGAAGGGAACCTTAGTGTGACAAACCGGAGATTCGGCAGGCAATTCAAGGTGAAGTCATTCCGCTGGCTTCACCACGATGAAATATAGGATATGACACTCGGTAAATTATTAATGCTCATTCTGACCTTGTGCTGCCTGGCCTCCGATTCCAAGGCGCAAGGTGAACAGCAGAAAATTGATCCGACGAAAGACGGTATCGCGGAATTCGCCATCGTCGCGCTCGGTCCGAAACCAACCAGAAAATACAGTAAGCCAGAAGACGGCGGCGAGGCCGTAATGCTGCTTGCTCAACCTGGAGAAACACCGCCCGCTCAGCTTTTTTTCCGCAGTGGCAAGAGTGAAGATAAGGATGGCAGGTGGAATGCGCTCAATATTCCCTTCAACAACCCCTCAACTCTTCGGCAAATGCCGGCTGAAGGGGAGCTGAGGCTCTATCGCAAGCTTTCTGGAGAAGATAACTTCGGGCCATACGTCACCCTGCCTGCAATACCGGATACGATGCGGAGGATATTCTTCCTCATGCCGAGTAAACTTGATTCCACACCGTGGAAGGAATCTCCCAAAATCAGGGTCCTCACGCTGGAAAATTCCGATTTGAAAGATAAAAATTTCATTCTGGCTAATTTTTCCAGTCATACGGTGCAGCATGCTTTCGAGCAAAAGGTCGAGTCTGTCGCGCCAGAGAAGATCATCACATACCGGCAGGAAGAAGTTGGACAGCTTTACAAGTTGGCCGCTAGATATGGCAGAGAGAAAAAAATCATTTACAACACTGCGGTACGCTTAAACCAAGAAGGCCATATACAGCTTTTTGTGCTTTATGACGGGAGTCCCGCGACCAATGCCGGACGCGAGGTTGGAGTTTTCCGAATGGTAATCCCCGCAAGAGAGGTAGAAATCGTGCCGAATCGGTAGTTCGGTTCCGTGCGTCGACCGGCCGCAATATCCGAAAATTGCCCGCTGCTACAGCACTGGGCTACGATGCCTTGGCAGAATGCGTAAAAGCATGGCTGGTTCAGGCGGACATCTGAGGCTCGGTCCTGATTTCTTTCGGCGGCGCGAAACGCGGATCCAGCGTGCTGCGGATGTGGTCTTTCTTTTCCGGGCGGGAGATGAAGATCGCGTTGTCGGCGATCCGCGCGTAGCCGGTGACTTCCGCTCCTTTTCCCAACATCTGCATGGTCAACGGAAGGCGCACTTAGATGCCCCAGAACCTCATCCCGTTCCGCTCAATCCGCCCGAGCATCCCCTCATCAGTCTCCCGCTCAAACGCCCCTGCGATGCTCCGCAGGTTCGCCGGATGGTTCACGCCCTCGCCGAGGGGAAATTTCACGAAATCCTCTGGCGGCATCATATCCGGTGCGTCGGTCTCCAGCAGGATGCGGTCTTTCGGCAGCCGACGGAAGACCTCCAGCACCTTGCGTTTCCGCTCATGCAGGAAATATCCGGAAAAGGAAAACCACGCGCCCTTTTTCGCCAATCGCTCCGCCACCTCGATGGAGCCACCGAAGGAATGCATGAGGAATTTCTCCGGCCAAGCCGACGCCTGATCCATCGCCGCAAACAGCTCCTCCCATGCCTTGAGGCAATGCACGGTCATCACCCGCCCCATCTCCGCCGCGATCTCCGCCTGTTTCACGAAAACACCGATCTGCACCTCGATCGGCGGCGATTCCACCCAGCCGTCCACGCCCACTTCCCCCACGCTGGCCATGGGATCGGCCAACAGCCTCTCCCGCAACCTTTCCTCCCAACCCTCCGCCGCCGTATCCGCATGCCATGGGTGAATCCCGTATGCGGGAAACACAAACCCGGGAAACCCCCGCGCCAGCGCCGCCACCGCCTCCCAATCGTCCTCCCGCGTCGCGTTCACCACGCAGCCGGCGATCCCCGCGTCTTTCATATCGGCGACCATCTCGCCAGCCGGTCTCCCGAATTTCCCGCTCTGCAAGTGGTTGTGGGAATCGAAAAGCACGCAGTGAACCTACTCTCCGCACCACCACCCGCGCAAGGTGTGATTCGCCTCCATTCCTTCGCTTGCTTCGCAGTCCGCACGCCATACGCTCGCGGCCATGTTCATCAAGCGCCACGGCCCGCCGGGAACCTCGCCCGCCACGCTTTCCCCGCATCTGGTCGATGGCAAAGTACGCAAACCCGCGATCCAGCTCATCGAGTATGATGGCGATCACATCGAGGAGCGCGACATCACCGACATTTCCGAACTCGCCTCACATATCACCAGCGAGAAAATCACCTGGATCAACATCGACGGCCTCGGCGATACGGAGGCTCTCACCCTGCTCGGGGAAAAATTCAACCTGCATCCGCTGGCTCTCGAAGATGTGCTCAACACCGGCCAGCGCCCCAAGGTGGAGAGCAGCACGGATTATGTTTTCGTAGTCGCGCAGATGGTCTATCAGGACGCATCGCGCACGATACGCAGCGAGCAGATCAGCCTGTTTTTCGGGGAGAATTTCCTCATCACCGTCCAGGAGGAGGGTGAATACGATGTGTTCGATCCCATCCGCGCCCGCCTCCGCGGAGGCCGTGGCAAGATCCGCAAGTCCAAGGCCGACTACCTCGCCTACGCGCTGCTGGACTCGGTCATCGACCATTTTTATCCGGTGCTGGAGGAGCTGGGCGGAAACATCGAGGATCTTGAGGACGACCTGCTGGAAAAGCCCACGCGGGAAATGGTGAGGAAGCTGCACGAGCACAAGCGCAGCCTCGCCCACCTGCGCCGCCTTGTCTGGCCGTTGCGGGACGTGGTGAACGCACTGCTGCATGATCCCTCCGGTTTCATCACCTCCCCCACCAAGGTCTACCTGCGCGACTGCTACGACCACACCGTGCAGCTCATGGATCTCGTCGAAAGCAACAAGGAGCTCACCTCCAGCCTGATGGAACTCTACCACTCCAGCGTCGGCCTGCGCACCAACGAGGTCATGCGGGCTCTCACCGTGATCACCTCCATTTTCATTCCGCTGACCTTCATCGTCGGGATTTACGGCATGAACTTCGCGCCTGAGTCGCCAACCGGGCAAAAACTCCCCCTCAACATGCCGGAACTTTACCAACCGCACGGCTACCTCTGGCTCATGGCCATCATGGCCGCCGTCGCCATCATCCAGCTGGTCATTTTCAAGAAAATCAAGTGGCTGTGATCCGCAGGGTTCCTCCATTAGGGAGGGATTATCTGAAAATCCCGGATGAAAAACCATATTCACCGCCAAGACGCCAAGTGCGCCAAGCCAATCGGATGGAAAACCGAAAGAATGATGAGTGGAAACCGGCTTCTGAACCCTCATATTGGTCTTCCTTGGCGAACTTGGCGTCTTGGCGGTTCAATTTCTGCCCACTCGTATCAGTTTTCTAGTGCCGTGTCCTAGTGTAGGAACCCTGCTTTTCCAACCGATTCCCGCGCTTGCCTCCCCGCCCGCCCCGGTGTATCGACCCTTTCCTTAGCCCGTTCAGGGCATTTCCCCATTTCTCATGATCAAGTGGATTCTCCAAAAAATCGTCGGCAGCAAGAACCAGCGCGAACTGCGCCGCATCCGCCCGACCGTCGCCCGCATCAAGGAAATCGAGGAGGCCTTGCAGCGCGAGCCGGAGGAAAAGCTCCGCGAACTCACCGCGAAATGGAAAACCCATCTCGCCCGTTACCACGAACTCGAAGCGCCCGCGAAACCGGTCATCGCCCGCATGTCGGAGGAGGAACTTTCCGCCACCGCCGCGGCTCTTGAGGATCGTTTCAAGGCGATGCGCGACGAGTTTCCGTCCCTGCCCGCCTCGATCCGCGCGACCCCCGAGGCCATCGAGGAAGCGAAGGTCGCTTTCCATGAGATCGAGCCCGCCTTCCAGAAAGGCCGCGCCAAGTATCTCGAGCAGATCCTTCCCGAGGCCTACGCCGTCGTGAAAAACGCGGCTCGCCGGATGTGCGGCACCACGATCCAGGTCAGCGATCACCCCATCGAGTGGCAGATGGTTCATTTCGACGTCCAGCTCGTCGGCGGCATCGCCCTGCACCGCGGCATGATCGCGGAGATGCAGACGGGTGAGGGAAAAACCCTCGTCGCCACCCTGCCCGTTTACCTCAACGCCCTCACCGGCCTCGGCGTCCACGTCGTCACGGTCAACGATTACCTCGCGAAACGCGACTCCGACTGGATGGGATCCCTTTTCCGCTACCTCGGCCTCAGCGTCGGCTGCATCCAGAACCAGATGGCGCCATGGGATCGCCGCGAGCAATATGCCTTCGACATCACCTACGGCACCAACGCCGAGTTCGGCTTCGACTACCTCCGCGACAACGGCATGGCCTCCTCCCGCGAAGACCAGGTGCAGCGCGGCCACTACTTCGCCATCATCGACGAAGTGGACTCCATCCTCATCGACGAGGCACGCACGCCCCTCATCATTTCCGGCCCCACCGCGCTGTCCACCCACCAGTTCGACAAATACCGCGCCTCCATCGACGCGCTCGTCAAGAAGCAGACCCAGCTCTGCAACGACCTCGCCTCCGAGGCGAAGAAGCTCACCGACGCCGGCGACATGGACGGCGCCGGCCGCTTGCTTTTCAAGATCAAGCTCGGCCAGCCGCGCAACCGCATGCTCATGCGTTTCATGGAGGAACCGGAGAACCGCCGCCTCATCGAGAAATCCGAGCTATCCTTCTACCAAGACGCCCAGAAAAAGGAACTCTTTGAGCTCAAGGAAGAGCTCTATTTCGTCATCGACGAGAAAGGCAACGACGCCGACCTCATGGAAATGGGCCGCGAGTTCCTCTCCCCCGGAGATCCCGAATCCTTCACCCTGCCCGACCTCGGCACCGTTTTCGCCGATATCGACACGAACCTCGACCTCAGCCCCGAGGAAAAAATCGCCGCCAAAGAGGAAGCGCAGGATCGCATGAGCGTCCAGGCCGAGAAAATCCACAACATCTCCCAGCTCCTCAAGGCCTACTGCGTCTATGAAAAGGACGTCCAATACGTCGTCAAAGAAGGCAAGGTCATCATCGTTGATGACAACACGGGCCGTGAAATGCCCGGCCGCCGCTGGTCGGACGGCCTCCACCAGGCCGTGGAAGCAAAGGAAGGCGTCGCCATCGAGAAGGAAACCCAGACCTTCGCAACGATCACGATCCAGAACTACTTCCGCCTCTACGAAAAACTGGCGGGCATGACCGGCACTGCCGAAACGGAAGCCGCCGAGTTCCACGACATCTACCGCCTCGATGTCCTACCGATCCCGACGAACACCTCCAACGTCCGCGTGGACGAGAACGACCAGGTTTTCAAAACCCGCCGCGAGAAGTTCAACGCCGTCATCGCGAAAATCGAGGAAGCCCACGGCAAAGGCCAGCCCGTCCTCTGCGGAACGGCATCGGTCGAGGCTTCGCAGACGCTCGCCCGCATGTTGCAGCGCGCGAAAATCCCGCACTCCGTCCTCAACGCGAAATTCCACGAGCAGGAAGCGGAAATCATTTCCCAAGCCGGCCAGCCCGGCGCCGTCACCGTCTCCACCAACATGGCCGGACGCGGAACCGACATCAAGCTGGGCAAGGGCGTGCCGGAAGTCGGCGGCCTGTTCGTCATCGGCACGGAGCGTTACGAGTCCCGCCGCGTGGACCGCCAGCTGCGCGGCCGTTGCGCCCGCCAAGGCGATCCCGGCCGCTCGCAGTTTTTCATCTCCTTCGAGGACGACCTCATGCGGAACTTCGCCGCCGCCGACCGCATGACGGCGATGATGGAGCGCTTCGGCATGAAGGACGGCGAGGCGCTGGAGCACTCATGGCTCAACCGCTCCGTCGAGACCGCACAGAAGCGCGTCGAGCAGCGCAACTACACATGGCGCAAGCGTGTCCTCGATTTCGACGACGTGATGAACAAGCAGCGCGAGGTCGTTTACGGCTACCGCAACGAGGTTCTCAGCACCGAGACCCCGCGCGACCTCGTCACCGAGATCATCGAGGAAACCATCCCCGCCAAGGTCAGCCTGTACCTCGAGGATTTCGACAAGAACGCACCCGACTACACCGAGCTGCTCGGCTGGATCAACACCAACCTCCCCATCAGCATCAAAGCGGAGGATCTCGACGTGAACCACAGCGCAGAGGAAATCTCCGCCTGCCTCGTCGATAAGGTGAAGGAAACCTACGAGATCAAGGTCGGCGGCCTGCCCTACGAAGTCCTCGACCAGGAAGAGCGCCGCATGGTTCTCGTCGCCATCGACAAGCAATGGCAGGCGCACCTTTACAACATGGACGCGCTCCGCGAAGGCGTCGGCCTCCGCGCGCAGGGCCAGAAGGATCCGCTCATCGAATACAAGAACGAGGCCTACAACCTTTTCGTGACCCTGATGGACTCCATCAAACAGGAAGCCCTCACCAACCTTTTCCGCTCCGCCGGGAACCTCGAGGATTTCCTCCGCCAACTTCACAGCCAGCCACGCCAGCTCCAGGGCGGCGAGTCCGCGCTCACCAGCGACAACATGGCCTCCTCCGGCAGTTCCGGGCACATCGTTTCCTCGCTGCACGAGTCCGGCGAAGACACCCCCGGCCTCAAGCTCAACCTCCCGAAACGCAAGCCCAGCTTCTCCATCGAGACCGCCGGACGCAACGCCCCCTGCCCCTGTGGCTCCGGGAAAAAGTTCAAGCAATGCTGCGGGAAAGAGGCGTGAACGGGGCAAGCGCCTCTTCGGATACCTAGCCTTTTGCCAGAAGTGATCGCCGGAAAGGCCGGGCCTTCGGTGCCGTTTGGATTGCACGCCAGGCAAGCACGGCTAAGATTCCGGCCAGATGAGATTTCCGAAAGAACTGTTTTTCGCATGGCTGGCGGTGGTTTCGCCGCTCCTTGGCCAGGAGCCTTCCCCTGAGACCGCACCCGATGCCGAACCGCTGCGCACCCTTGACGTGCCGGATGACGGCGTGCGCGTGGCGGTTCTCGGATACCATGATTTTTCCGAAACCGATCGCGAGACTGCGATGCGCATCCGTACCTCGAAATTCCGCAAACAGATGGAGGCGATCCGCCAGCTCGGACTTCCGGTGATCCCGATGGCTGATTTCGCAGCCTGGAAAAACGGCACGAAAGATATTCCCGCAAAGGCCGTGGTGATCACCATCGACGATGGCTGGATCTCCACCTACACCGACGCGTATCCCATCCTGAAGGAGTTCGGCTACCCGTTCACGATCTACCTCTACAAGGATTACGTGGACGGCGGCGGCAGGGCGCTGACCACCGCGATGATCAAGGAAATGATGAAACATGGCGCCACGGTTGGCAGCCACTCGGTGACCCATCCGTTTCCGCAGGCGGTGAAGGCGAGCCGCAAGCGCGGCCCGGAGACCTACGACAAGTTCCTCAACACCGAGATGGGCGAATCGAAACGTTTCCTGGAGGGGAAATTCGGCGGCTCGGTGACGACCTACGCGTATCCCGGCGGTTACTTCACCGAGGAAATGCTCACCAAGGCGGGGCAGCTTGGTTACACCCATCTCTTCACGGTTCAGCCGGGGAAGGTGAAACGCACGATCCCCAACGAAGTCCTGCCGCGTTACATCATCCTGGGGAACTACGACAAGATCTTCGAATTCGCCCTAACCTTTCGAGACTCCCGGACGGATATGCCCGCCGGATCGGTCGCCGGGCTGGTGCAGGAACTACCCTTCCCCGTCGAACCCCAGCCGGGAGACATGATCAATTCCCGCCTGCCCGTGATTTCCGTGGATTTCTCCAAAGCGGAAAACATCGATCCGGCGTCGCTCAGGATGCAGGTCGCAGGCTTCGGCGAGGTGCCCGCGAACTACGCCAGCGAGGGCAAGATCTTCTCATGGCAGGTCAACCGCCGCCTACGCCAGCCCATCTGCCAGGTGCAGGTCACCTGGAAGGACACCGAAGGAAAAGCCACGGAAACTCCACTGAAATGGAGCTTTCAGATCGACCGCGAAGCCGCGTATCTGCCGGATGAGTGAATGGACACTTGAGGTTTAAAGTTTAAAATTTAGAATTTCGTTCATGTTCTCCGCCCTCAGCGACAACCTCGACAAGACCTTCCGCAACCTCCGGGGTGTCGGCAAAATTTCCGACAAGAACATCACCGACGCCCTCCGCGATATCCGCATCGCCCTGCTGGAGGCGGATGTCGAGTTCGGCGTGGCGAAGGAACTGATCGCCCGCGTCAAGGAGGCCGCGATGGGCGAGGATGTCCTCAAATCGATCAAGCCCGGCGAGATGATCGTGAAATTTTTCCACGACGAGCTCACCCGCGTCCTCGGCGGCGACAACGTCCCGCTCGACCTCAATCCGCCCGCCCGCATCCTGATGGTCGGCCTCAACGGCGCGGGAAAAACCACCACCTCCGCCAAGCTCGCCCGGCGCCTGAAAAAGGAAGGCCGCCGCCCGCTGCTCGTCGCCTGCGACCTTTACCGCCCCGCCGCCATCGAGCAGCTCCAGACGCTAGCCAAGCAGGCGGATGTGCCGTGTTTCGCCCCCGAGAGAGGCGAGACGGATGTGATCAAGGTCGCCCGCGAGGCGATCGCCTTCGGTGAAAGCAGCGGAGCCACCGTCCTGATTTTCGACACCGCGGGGCGCCAGGAAATCGATGAGCGGCTCATCGAGGAACTCAAGAAGCTGAACGCTTTCCTGAAACCGAAAGAGACCCTCCTCGTCGCCGACGCGGCCACCGGCCAGCAGGCGGTTTCGGTCGCGACGCATTTCGACGACGCGGTCGGCATCACCGGCATCGTGCTGACGAAGCTCGACGGCGACGCCCGCGGCGGCGCGGCGCTCTCCATGCGCGAGGTCACCGGCAAGCCGATCAAATACGCGGGCGAGGGCGAAAAGCTCGACCAGCTCATGGAGTTCCACCCCTCGCGCATGGCCGACCGCATCCTCGGCATGGGCGACATCGTCAGCATGGTCGAGAACGTGGCCGAGGCGGTGAACGAGGAGGACGCCATGCGCTCGATGAAGCGGATGCAGGAGGGGAAATTCGATTTCAACGACTTCCTCGACCAGATGCGGATGATCCAGAAGCTCGGCCCGCTGGAAGGCTTGCTCGGCCTGATGCCGGGTTTCAGCAAGATCAAGAAACAGCTACCCGCCGGTGCGCTCGACAACAGCAAGCTGAAGCGCACCGAGGCCATCGTTCTTTCCATGACGCCCTATGAGCGCTCCCGCCCGGAGATCATCAAGGCCTCGCGCCGCCAGCGCATCGCCGCCGGTTCCGGCACCTCGATCATGCAGGTGAACCAGCTCATCAAGCAGTTCGGCGAGATGCGCAAGATGATGAGATCGCCCGGAAAAATGAAGAACATGATGAAGCAGATGGGCGGCGCCGGCGGTATGGGCGACATGATGAAAGGCCTCGGCGGCATGGGTGGAAAAGGCGGAAAATTCCCGTTCTGAGCGGATGAAAAAAGCAAATGGGAAATCAACCGCGAATGAACGCCAATGAACGCGAAATTTCATGAGTCCGGTTCAGATGCTGTTTTTCGATAACTGCTCCCTCCAGAGGATGGCATAGCCATTATTGCCACCTTCGATTCGCGTCCATTCGCGTCCATTCGCGGTTAAATCTTACCGAACCAGGAAACGGATGCCACTCATCGAAAACTCCACCTACCGCCCTCCCGCTTGGATGCGCGGTGCCCATTTGCAGACGATCCACCCCGCACTGTTCCGCAAGGTCGCGCCGGTCACACTCCGCCGCGAGCGGCTGGAGCTGGAGGATGGGGATTTCCTCGATCTCGAATGGTCGGGCGGAAGCGGCAATCGGCTTGCGATCCTCTCGCACGGCTTGGAAGGTTCCACCCAGGCAAATTATATCCAAGCCATGGCACGAGCCCTCATGAAGCGCGACTGGGATGTGCTTGCCTGGAGCTTGCGCGGCTGTGGTGAAGAGCCCAACCGTCTCGCACCCTTCTACCACAGCGGCAAGACCGAGGATCTCGAAATCGTCATCCGTCACGCCCTCAGCATCCATCCGGCGGAGGAGATCGACCTCATCGGCTTCAGCCTCGGCGGCAACCTCACCCTGAAATACCTCGGCGAGCGCGGCGGCGACATTCACCCGAAGATCCGCCGCGCCGTGGCTTTCTCCGCGCCTTGCGACCTCGCCTGTTGCTCCACCAGCCTCGGGCAACCCGAAAACGCGATCTATATGGAGCGCTTCATGAAAACACTGCGCGCCAAGGTCAGGGAGAAGCACGGCAGGTTTCCGGAAAGCTTCGATCTCACAGGACTGGAAAAGATGCGGACCTTCGCCGAGTTCGATGGCCGTTTCACCGCCCCCCTCAACGGCTTCAGGGATGCGGAGGATTACTGGAAACGTAGTAGCAGCCGCCCTTTCCTTCCCGCCATCACCATCCCCACCCTTCTCATCAACGCGCAGAACGATCCCTTCCTCGGCCCATCCTGCTACCCCCGCGAGGAAGCGGAGGCCAGCGCCTTCCTCCATCTCGAGATCCCCGCCGAAGGCGGCCACGTCGGCTTCGGCGCAGGGCGCGAATACTGGTCGGAAACCCGCGCCGCCGGTTTCCTCGCCGCGCCTTAGGGCTTGCCTCCCCGTCCGGTAGAGCCTACGAATCCGGTGCCCTCGGGTCCCGTAGTTCAACGGATAGAACAAGAGTTTCCTAAACTTTAGATACAGGTTCGATTCCTGTCGGGATCATTTCCTTTTTTAGAAATGATTCACGCCTGCATGATTCGCCACACGATCTTTCCCATTCTTACGGTTGTTTGTGTTTCGTGTGGGGTCAAAAGCCCGCCTGCGGATACGACCTCACCACGGGCGCGTATTTTGACGACTGATGTATCTCCACAGCCTGTACGCGTGGATATCTCGCTATCTTCGATGACCGCGCAGCTGCTGCAAGGCGATGGAACTTTACTGGCCGAGATGGATGTATCCACGGGCGAAGCCGGACATCGCACCCCGAAAGGCAACTTCCGGGTAACCGAGAAAATGCCGCTTAAACGCTCAAATCTTTACGGTCAGTATGTGAAAAAAGACACCCGTGAAGTGGTGGTGGCGCGGCATTGGGAACATAAAGGCCCCAAGCCCGCCGGCACGGTGTATCAGGGAATCGCAATGCCCTACTGGATGCGGCTAACGGCGGGCGGCGTGGGGATGCACGTCGGGCAATTCTCACGTGGGGTGACTACGAGCAAAGGCTGCATCCGTTGTCCCGAGGATGGGCAGGTTTTTTTTTACGAACATTGCCGCGTCGGCACGCCTGTTAGAATTCACAGCGGACCACACGGCATACCTTCAGCCTTTGGCGTATCAGCAGAGGCTCAAAGTGAGGACAAGGGTGGGCTGAAGCCTACGCTCCCTTCTTTTTGATGACCATGCGTTTCTCGATATCGTCGAGGACGGGCTTCGAGTAGAGCATGAGGGGATGTAGGATGACGGGATGGGAATGGTTTTCGGCGCGTTCCCAGACGGAGGACTCGGTGGGTAGGATGATGAGATCCATGGGGGTGCGGTAGGAAACGATGGGGATATCCCCAAGGCGGTCTTCGGTGGCCTCCAGGTCTTTCAGGAACGGGCTGCCGGGCCGCATCTGGCGCGCGCCTTTGCCGGGGTAGGCGTAGGCCATGTTTGTGCCGTGGTGGGGGGACGAGACGGTGATGAACGTATCGCAGCGTTCCGCGCCGCCGAGGTTCTGCAGGTAATACCGCGAAACGAGGCCACCCATGCTGAAGCCCACCATCGCGAAGCGCTCGTCCGGGCCGAATTCCTTGTCGATCCCCTCCTTGAGGCTCTCGGCGAGTTTTTCGATACCGTCGCGGGCATCGCTCGGCTTGAGCTGCGGGACGTGGCATTGGATCCCATGGTTCACCAAACGGAGGCGGAGGGGCTCGAAGGAAACGCCGTCCTCAAGGATGCCGTGAACGAGCACCACCTTTTCGTATCGTGGCTGGCATGACTGCTGGGGATGGCAGGAAACGGCGGTGGCGAACACCCCGGTGAAGAGTTGGAAAAAACGTGCGGTCATGGTTTCAGCCGGGAGGCCAGATGAGTTGACGCCCGCCAAGCAGGTGGACGTGGAGGTGGGAGACGGTCTCGCCGCCGTGCGGGCCGTTGTTAATCACCACGCGGAATCCGCTTTGCGCGAGACCGAGGCCGGAGGCGATCTTCGCGGCGGTGAGAAGGAGATGGCCGAGGATGGCCTGATCCCCGGGTTCCGCCTCGCCGATGCGGGGGATGGGTTTATTGGGAACAATCAGGACGTGAAACGGCGCCTGCGGGGAAATATCGCGGAAGGCGAAGCAATGCTCGTCGCGGTGAATCACATCGGCGGGGATCTCCCCGTCGCGGATTTTCTCAAAAATCGTCTTCACAGCGGGGGGAACCTGGCAGAGGCGGGGCATTCCGGCAAACCCGAAAAAATCCCGGCGGCGGGCGATTCCCGCTCATCACGATCTACGCGACCGGAATGGAGGGATTCACCGCAAAGGCGCAAAGGCCGCAAAGGAGCGCGGAGCTTTGCTTTTGGGTGAAGAAATGAAATGAGGGAAGGTAAGCTTCGTTGGCTCAGTGGGATGAGATGTCGGAAACAGGAAGCGGTTGCCGATTCCAAGTGAATGATGGGCTTTTCTCTGCGTCCCTCTGCGGCTTCTGCGACTTTGCGGTGAAAAATGGAATGTGAACCGTGGATTCCCGCTCATCCGCCTTGCGTGCGGTGTGTCGGATGGACTAGTCAGGTTCGTGCCGAAACCAGACAACCGAAGCTCCGGTCCGGGCGGGTGGAAAACCACCCTGCTGCGCGGGCTGCTGATCTGCGCAGGTTCCGTGACGATCCTGCTGCCCGCCTGGTTGCCGAACCGCCCGGGCGCACCGCTGGAGCGGGGGACGGTGGAACTGATGCAGGCCGCGCTGCTGGCGGCGGCCACGGTGGTCATGGCCGGCGCGATGGCACACTCCGGGCACCGCCGCGCCGTGTGCCGTGTGTTGTCGTTCGGGCTCGCGGCGGCGCTGGTCGGCGAGCTGGAGGATTTCATCTCCGAAATCCTGAAGTGGCCGTTTCCCGATGCATGGGTGATCGGCGCGTTGCTTGGCGCGGCGCTCATCACGATCATCCGCCATCGCCGGGTGATGCTGCGTTTTTTCGAAACGATGGGACACCACGCGGGCGCAGGCCTCATCGCGGCGGCGTTGCTGATCATTTATGTTTTCAACCGAGTGATCGGCGCACCGCAGTTCTGGGAGGCAGCTCTCGGCGATTTCTTTTCCCCGGAGATTCCGCGTATCTGCAAAAGTTACCTGGAGCTGCTCGCCTGTTATTTCGTGTTCGTCGGCTCGCTCGGTCTCGCGATCACCCTCGGTAGGCGGGAGGAACTGAACTAGGATGGAAGCCGGTTTCGTTAAAAAGGCGAAGTGGCGGATCGAGGCGGGGGCGCACTCGGCCGTCGCCGCCTTGTTCCGGCAACTGCCCGCCGAGACGGTCTTCGTGATCGGAGAACACCTCGGGCGCGCGATCTGGCCTTTCATGAAAGCGCGGCGCAACACGATCGCCCGGAACCTCAGGATCGCGGGCTTGGTCGGCGCGGAGGAAAGCAAAAGCACGGCGAGGGAATCGTTCATCCGCACCGTGGCGAACCTGATGTGCTCGTCCGTTTCCGCAAACATGCGCGGCGAGGACATCGGCGAGATTCTTGAGGTCGAGAACCCGGAGCTGCTTGCGGAGGCGGCGGCAAAAGGCAAGGGCGTCATGCTGCTGCTGGCGCACATGGGAAATTGGGAGCTTCTGACCCGCCTTCACCGGACCTTTCCCGAAGGCGTGAAAATCGGCGGATTCTACCGCCCGCTGAACAACCCCATCCTCAACGAGCGAGTTCTCCGGGAACGGCAGGCGGATGGCGCGCGAATGTTTTCGAAACGGGACAGCCTCCACCATGTCAGCGGTTTCCTACGTGAAAACGGGGTCGTGGGCATCCTCGCCGACCAACGCGTCGGCTGGCAGGGCGAGCTGGTTCCGTTTTTCGGAAGGCTCACGCGCACCAGCCCTGTGCCGAGCCTGCTGGCGCGGCGCTGCAAGAGCGAGGCGCTTGCCCTGTCGTTCCGCACCATTGCACCGGGTAGATGGGTTGCGCGCTACCACCCCGTGGAAAAGCCTTATTCGACGACGAACTGCATGGCGGCGCTGGAGAAAGCGATGGAGGTTTCCCTGATCGATGTCTTCTGGATGCAGGAGCGCTGGAAAATGTATATCGGAAAAAGGGCAACGCCGGTCAAATGGCTCGGCGAACCCGAGTCCCGGGGCAACAAGCCTCACCGCGCCCTGATCTGGGTGAACGACAGCGAAAGGGATTTGCCGCTCCCTCCGGCATGCCTGCATCCCGATATCATGCACGAGTACGCCGTCGGGAAGGAGGTGGGCGCGCTGGAGGCGATCGATCTCTCCCAAACCCTGCCCGTCGATTACATCCTGACCTTCTCGAAACATCCCGGTCTCCGCGAGAAAGCCCGCGAACTTGGCATCCGGGTCTATCCCGTTTCCTATTTCTCAGAGTAGCTCGCCGGTCACCTGCTGCGTCGTCTTGAAATGCAGCTTGGCGAATTTCCCGAGAACTTCGGGGCCGTGCGTTGCGACAAGTTTTTTCCCGGCATCCACCACCTGCGCCGAGCAACCCAGCGGAACCGTGAATCCAACCTTTTTCGAGGCGGCATCCATCCAGTCGATGAAGCGCTCGCGGGCGAGGATCGAGGCGGCGGCGACGGCGGTGTCGGATTCGCCCTTGGTGCGCTGGTCGAGCTTGAGGGAAATGTTTTTCCGCTTCAGCGCGGTCTGGAGCACGTCGGCGCGGGCGAACTGGTCGGATAGGGCGCGGGGGCAATCCGGTTTCTTCCGCGCGAGTTCCTCGATCACGGTGGCGTGCCCCCAGGCGAGCATGCGGTTGAGGTTCTTGAACGTGGCGTAGAGCTCGTTGTATTTTTCCGGACGCAGGGCGATCACATCGAAGGCGATGCCGGGCGTGGCCTTGATGACGGCGGCGAGCTTGCGAATCGCGGCGGCGGAGGTGACACGCTTGGAATCCATCACCCCGCTCCTGATCAGATGCCGCGTGATTTCCGCATCGGTGTAAACCCCGGCGATGCACAGCGGCCCGAAGAAATCGCCCTTGCCGCTCTCGTCGATGCCGAAGTGTGGCGAGAAATGCTCCGGATCCGCGATTTCCTCATAGCCGAGCTTCGCCTCGCCCGTGACCTGCGGCTCCAGCGTGAAGCGGATGAAGTCCTCGGTGTCCTTGCCCTGGATCAAAACCTTCGGCCCCTTTGCATAGACGCTGACGTTCAGCTTGCCCTTCTTCGCGGCGAAAATCGTGTATTCCTTCGGCACGAACTCGAAGCCCTGCTCCACCAGCACAGCCCGGAGTGTCCCGACCTGGTCGGCGGTGAGCGGAGCGGTGTGCGAGGTCATCTGGCAGGTATCTACGCAGATCTTCGGCGTGAGGCGAGCCATTCGCGGGCATACATCCCGAAAAAGATGAATCCCATCCCTCGCCTGCCGCTTGCTTAGAAAAGCAAAGCCACCGCGTGAAACACGATCGCAAACAGAACCAGCTCCAGTGCGCCGAGGGCGAGCAGACGGTTCATCCGCTCATCGGGCGGGAGGGTGAGGACACCCCAGATGATGCGCATGCCGATCACCAGCACCGGCAGACTGGCGACTCCGAAGAGCGGATAACCCATCACCAGCCAAGCGACGCCGAGAAACGCCGCGCCCTTGATCTCCAGCCAGATCACTGCCGCCGCCACCTTCGGCCCAAACCGGACTGCGAGCGTGCGTTTCCCGACCAGCGCATCGCCCTCACGGTCGCGGAAATTGTTCACGGAGATCAGCACCGCGGAGAGCAGCCCGATCTGACCGCCTAACAGAACCGCCTCCCGCGGCCATGCCCCCGTCTGGACGAACACCGTGCCCATGACCGCCAGCAGGCCGAAAAAAAGGATCACGAAGATTTCCCCCAGACCCCGGTAAGCCAGCGGAAACGGCCCACCGGTGTAGCCGTAGGCGAGGAACAACGACGGCAGCCCGATCGCCAGCATGGGCCAGCCCCGCTCGATCACCAGGAACGCTCCGAAGAACACCGCCCCCAACAGAAACACAACTCCCAGCGCCATCACTTGTGCGAAGGACATCTCGCCGGTTCCCGTCAGACGCCTTGGCCCCGTCCGCTGGTCACCATCCGCACCGTTTTTTCCGTCCACCGCGTCGTTGAAAAAATTCGTGGCCACCTGCACGCACAGGGCACCGAGAAGGGTGCAAATCCACAGCCACGTATCGAACGCTCCGGAAAGCTCCCAGGCAAGCACCCCTCCCGCCCACACCGGCACCACCCCCGCCGCCAGGGTTTTCGGCCTCGATCCGGAGATTACCGCTTTGATAAAAAATTGGGATCTCATCATTCAATGGGCTTTCATCATCCTTCGGTTAGAAACGACCGCATGTTACCGGAGAAATTCACTCCGAAAACCGGACTTTTGAAAGACAATCTCCCTGTCTCGCGATTTTTTCGGGAAGAGCCGCTCAGCTCGGGATTTGCGCATGGACGAGGCGTAGTCCCTCCGACATCTTGGAGCGAGAATGTTTTCCATGCCCCTCAAAGCCTCAGGGTCGCTGATCATCGCCGCTCCACTCGCCTCCGCCGCGCCGCAGGGGAAGATGGCGAAACCCGATTTCACCAAGGGCGATCCCATCCCGGTGCGGGCGCGGCGGAGGGACCGGAGCCGGGCGTGATCAAGTTCCAAGGCCACCACAACCCCGTGAAATTCCGCAACGTGTGGATTAGAAAACTGTCCCTAGACTCTCCCGCCCCCAAGCCGTTAGTATCCCCGCCATCCGATGCATCCCCGCACCCTTCCCTCACTCGCTCTTCTTCTTTCCGGCGGTTTCTGTTTCGCCGCGCCACCTGTCGTCCCCGGTCTGCACGGCAAGCATCCGCTCGACGAGACGCAGACCGGCAGACTGCTGATCGGTGAGCTGCGTTGCGCGGCGTGCCATGAGGGGATGGACGCCTCAAACATGAAGGAAGCGCCGGATCTCTCCAACGCCGGTGCGCGGCTCACGCGGGAATACATGGAGAAATTCATCGCTGATCCCGCCGCCACGCACCACGGCACGACCATGCCGAACGTGCTGGCCGCCGAGACTCCCGAGAAACGCGCGGCCATCGCGGGGGACATCGCCGCTTACCTCACGTCGCTGAAAGACGGCCCGGCTCCGGCGTTTCCCGAGGGCGAGATCGATCCCTATGACGGCAAGGAACTTTTCCACTCCGCCGGTTGCGTTGCCTGCCACTCGCCGCGCGACGAGGCGACGCGCGAGGTGCTCAAGAATGGCGTCGTTTCCCTATCCCACCTGCCTGGCAAGCACCTTCCCGCCGCGCTCGGAGAATTCCTCCACGCCCCTCTCGCCATCCGTCCCTCGGGTCGCATGCCCGACATGAAGCTCTCGAAAATGGAGGCGCACTCCCTCGCCGCCTATCTGGAGGGCGAGAACAAGACGAAACCCGCGCCGCCCGCCGAAGCGGCCCGCATCGATGCCGGACGCAAGGCTTTCCAGGCCCACAACTGCACCGCCTGCCACCAGCCGGAGAAGGACGCCAACACCCCTCCCCTCGCCGCCAAACCTCTCGCGAAACTCGATCTGACTGGCGGTTGCCTTTCCGAAAAGCCCGGCAAGGCGCCCGACTTCCAGCTCAGCGCCGCGCAACGGGATGCCATCCGAGAGAACTTGGGAATCAAGCGCGACGAGATCGCTGCGAACGACCGGATCAACATCCACCTCACCCGCCTCAACTGCATCGCCTGCCACGTTCGCGATGATTTCGGCGGCGTTTCGCCGAAGCTCGATGACTTTTTCCACTCCACCGAGGAATCGCTCGGCAACGACTCGCGCATCCCGCCGCCGCTCACCCTTACCGGCGCGAAGCTGCGCCCCGAGTGGATGCGGAAAGTCCTCTACGATGGAGCCGTCGTCCGCCCCTACATGAAGACGCGCATGCCGCAATACGGCGAAAAGGGCTTGTCCGATCTCGCCGATCTTTTCGCGGAAACCGACAAGCTGGAGCCGCTGGTCGAGCTCGCACCGCCGGAGCGCGAGTCCCAGCCGCAGATGCGCGACGGCGCGCACGACCTGCTAGGCGACCAAGGGCTGAACTGCATCGCCTGCCACAATTACAACGGCAAGGAATCGCCGGGCATGAAGGGCATCGACCTGATGACGACCTACGAGCGCCTCCAGCCGACGTGGTTTTACCAATACATGATCGCTCCCGCCAAGTTCCGCCCCGGCATCATCATGCCGAGCTATTGGCCGCAGGGGAAAGCCGTGCGCACCGACATCCTCGACGGCGATACCGACCGCCAGCTCCGCGCGCTGTGGGATAATTTCTCGCTCGGCCGCTCGGCCCGCGATCCTTCCGGTCTGCGCAGCGAACCGTCGAAACTCGTGGTGGCCGATAAAACGGTGACCTACCGCGGCCGCAGTGGCGTGGCCGGATACCGTGGCATCGCGGTCGGTCATCCCGGCGGCATGAACTTCGCCTTCAATGCGGAATACGGCTCGCTCACGGCCATCTGGAAAGGCGAATACGTCCGCGTGAACTGGCAGGGCCAGGGCGCGGGGGATTTCGCCCCGCTTTCCCCGCACATCCAGCTCTCTCAGGACGTTGCGTTCCTGAATGGAGCCGAGCCGCCCTCCGTCTGGCCCGCGCATCCGGTCGTCACGAAGGAAGCGCCGGTGAACCCCGACCCGCTCTACCCGCGCAACCACGGCTACGCCTTCCTTGGCTACTCGCTCGACACGAAAACCTCCATCCCGACCTTCCGCTACCGTTGCGGGGAAACGCTGATCGAGGACACCACGAAGGCTGCGGAAAAATCCCTGGAGCGCACCTTCACATTCACCGCCCCCGCCGCCGAAACCCTCTGGCTCCGCGCGTTGACCGGAGACATCAAGGCTGTTTCCGAGACCGTTTTCCAAACCGCTGATCTCAGGATCACAGTCCCACTGAAAAGCGCCACCCTCCGCCCCATCGCCAGCGGCGGCATGGAGCTGCTCCTGAAAATCACCCTCCCGAAAGGGAAATCCAACGCCGCCCTCGGATATGAACTCCTTCGCTAAATTCAGATCGGGATTCGCGAATCGGCCGTCCCAATCATTTCACGCGGTTTCCGACGAGGGCGTCGGAAACAACACGCGAGGGCGCGTGTGCTCCCCAAGACTTTTACCTTTCCCCATGAACTCCTCCGCTAAATTCCTCGCCATCGCATTCCTTTCCCTCCCCGTTGCCCATGCCGAGGAGGTCGGCGAGCGTTGGGGCACCGCCGATAAGGAACGCGAATTTTATCCCATCGTGGATGTGCCGATTCCCCAGGAACTCGTCATCGAGGCGGGTGCCTTCGAGACCCTGCCGGACGGACGCATCGCGGTCGGCACACGGCATGGGGATGTCTATTTCGTCTCCGGCATCGACGACGCCAAGCCCCAACCGAAATACCACCTTTTCGCCTCCGGCCTCGACGAGATCTTCGGCCTCGCATGGAAGGACGGGTCGCTTTTCGTCACCCACAGCGCGGAGCTGACCAAGCTCACCGACACGAACCGCGATGGAACGGCGGATCGATACGATGTCGTTTCCGACGCGTGGGGCTATGGCACCTATCACGAATACGCCTTCGGCTCGAAGCCCGATCCGCAGGGCAACCTTTACGTCGCGCTCGGGCTTTCCAGCTCCTACCACTCGCACCAGCTCTTCCGCGGCTGGGCGTTCAAGGTGACGCCGGAGGGCAAGAGCATCCCCATCGCCAGCGGACTGCGCAGCCCCGGCGGGATCGGCTTCAACGAGTCCGGCGCGCTGTTTTACATGGAGAGCCAGGGCCCGTGGAATCCCGCGTGCAGCCTGAAGCATATCAAGGAAGGCGGCTTCACCGGCCACCCCATCAGCTTCAATTGGTATGAGTATGCGCCGAACATGGGTAAGGCTCCCGAAGTCCCGAAATCCGGATCGAAGATCATCATCGAAAAAGAGCGCATCCCGCAGCTCGAACCCTACGCGGTGATTTTCCCCTACATCCGCATGGGGCGCTCGCTCTCCGGTTTTGTCATCGATGGCACGAGCGGAAAATTCGGTCCCTTCGAGAACCAGATTTTCCTCGGCGATTACACGCAGTCCATCCTCGTCCGCGCCACCACCGAGCAGGTCAACGGCGTCTGGCAGGGCGCTTGCTATCCCTTCCGCGAAGGGCTTTCCACCGGCATCCTCAACACCCATTTCACCCCGGCGGGAAACCTCATCTGCGGCGGCACGAACCGCGGCTGGCCCGTGCGCGGCCTGAAACCCTACGCCCTCGAACGCCTCGCATGGAGCGGGAAAATGCCTTTCGAAATTGAGCGGGTCACGGTCACGCCGGACGGCTTCAACATCAAGTTCACGAAACCCGTGGCCGAGGCCGAGGGAGTGAAAACCGCAACGTATAAGGTCACCACCTTCACCCACAAGTACGCCCAAGGCTACGGCGGCCCCGAGGTCGATCTGACCGCCCCGAACGTGAAGTCCGTGGAAATTTCCGAAGACGGACTCACCGCCACCATCACCCTCGACGCGATGACCAAAGGCCACGTCCACGAGTTTGATCTCCGCGACCTCCGCGACCGCGACGGCGAGGAGCTTCTCCATCGCCACGCTTATTACACTTTGAACGAAGTTCCCTCCTCCAAATGAACATCCGACCATGATCACGAAGCTCTCCACCCTCCTGTTCTTCCCCGTCATCGCCATGGCCGCCCACCCCGTCCCGGAAAACCCGATGTGGCTGACCTATCCCGGTGGTGAAGGCCCTGGAAAAGACAAGCACATCGTCCTGGTCTCCGCCGACCAGGAATACCGCGGCGAGCACTACATGCCGATGCTCGCGGGCATCCTTTCGAAACACCACGGCTTCGATTGCACCGTGCTGTTCGGCGTGAATGAGCAGGGCATGGTCGATCCCACCGCGCCGGTGCATCCAGAGAAAGGCAAGGAGGCGGAGTTCAAGCCCCACAACATTCCCGGCACCGAACATCTCGCGAAGGCCGATCTCGTGATCCTCGCCATCCGCCTGCTCACCCTGCCGGACGAGCAGCTCAAGCATTTCGCCGATTACTTCGACTCCGGGAAACCCATCATCGCCCTTCGCACCTCGAACCATGGCTTCCAAAGCCCGCTGCCCTATGAGATCGACGGCAAGCGCGTGAACATCGGCCAGATTGTCGGCGGCGCTTTCATGAACCACCACGGCGATTGGCAGGCGGACTCGACGCGCGGCGACATTGTTCCGGAAGCGAAAGACCATCCCGTTCTCACCGGCGTGAAGGACATCTGGGGACTCACCGATGTTTACCGCACCTTTCCCGAAGGCGGCTCCCTGCCGGAGGGTTGCACCGCGCTGGTGATGGGTCAGCCGCTGATCGGCCGCGAGCAGGGCGGCAAGGATAATCCCGAGAAGGAGCCGCTGCCGGTCGTTTGGACAAAGGATTGGAAAACGAGCCCAGGCAAAGCAGCCCGCGTGCTCCACTGCACGATGGGCAGCGGGAAGGACTTCGAGAACCCCGGCCTGCGCCGCCTCGTCGTAAACGGCGCTTACTGGGGACTCGGCATGGAGGACAAAATTTCCGCCGTAAGCTCCGTGGAATACGTTTCCGAATACAAACCGCTCTCCAGCGGGTTCCACTACGAGAAACTTGGCGTGATGCCGCGTCCACCTGCGGATTTCCGCTGATTGCGCAAAAGCGCGTTCTATTGTCGCGCTTATGGAAGATATTGGAGCGTTTTTTGCAAGACGCGATACACCGGGGCGTATCGGCTGCATTCCGCATGATCTCAGGCCACCCATCGATTCCGCTCCACTTCGCCGTTTTTTCGATGGGCGTGGCGGTTTGCTCGGCAGAGCCGGCGTTCCATGTCGATCCCAAGGCTGCCGAGATCCTCTCGAACTATTGCACTGACTGCCATGAAGACGGCACCGAGAAGGGCGACATCCGGCTCGACAACCTTGAGGAGCTGCCGCTCCAGGCGCGGCTCGACCTGATGAACCGGGCGCTGGAGCAGGTGTATCTGAAACAGATGCCGCCCAAGAAGAAAGACCAGCCCAGCGAGGCGGAGCGCGAGGAGCTGGGCGAGTGGCTCTGGGAAAACCTGCACAACCACAACGCCTCGAAGCTGGAGGACAAGCTCCGCTACCCTTCCTACGGGAATTACGTCGATCACGAAAAGCTCTTCAGCGGCAAGAACAAGGATCCCGCTTCCTCCCCTGCGCGGCGCTGGCTGGTCAGGCCGCAGATTTTCGACTCGAGAGTGCGTGAAATTTTCGGGATGGAGAGAAACCAACGCGGGGTCTCCTTCGCGGGCGTCACCAACCCCTTTTCCCTGCCAGATACCTCGGGTGTTCGGGACTACGATATCGGCTCCCTCGACGGCGGCACGCTGCTCGTGATGCTGACAAATGCCGAATACATTTCAGACCGCCAGATCCGCCCTGCGCGAGTGAAAAACGGCGAGATCAAAGCGGATGATTTCCCCGACCCGAAGGACAAGTTCATGCCGCGCACGGTGCCGGTGGAGTTCGAGAACATCATCTTCAAAAAGTCCGAGCCGTTAGATGACGAAATCCAAGCGGCCATAAGGCGACAGTTCCAAGCCGTGCTTAAGCGCCCGCCATCCGAAACGGAAATGGTGAAATACCTCGACCTCACGAAAGAGGCGATCCGTGCCGCCGGGAATTCCGAAGGCTTGCGCCAGATGCTGACCCTCGTGCTGCTGGAATCGGAATTTCTCTATCGCATGGAATTCGGAGCGGGCGCGCCCGACGCGCACGGCCGCAAAACGCTCGCCCCGCTCGAAGCCGCCTACGCGATCGCCTACGCGATGGGCGACAACGCGCCCGACCCTAAGCTTTTGGAATCGGCCGACCAGGGACGACTCGCCACCCGCGAGGATTTCAAACGCGAGGTCACACGCCTCCTGCAAGATCCCGACCTTTTCCGTGGCGGCGTCGATGACTACATGACCACGGGCAAGGTGACCTCCCATGTGGTTTCGCACCCGCGCATCGTCCGCTTCTTCCGCGAGTTTTTCGGCTACCCGAACGCGACCAAGGTCTTCAAGGACGTCGACCGCGCCCTCAGGCAATACCAGAACGCCGACCGCGGCACCCTAGGGACGGCGGGGAGCCTTGTGGATGAGGCGGATCAGATCGTCGCATTCTATGTGGATCAGGACAAAAAGGTCTTCGAGAACATCCTCACCACGGAGAAATTCTTCGTATTCGACAGGCCTGAGGCGGAAACAACCATCGCCAAATGGCGTGAGGTTTGGGAGTTGCTGAAAGACACCGAGTGGAAAACGAATCCCGACAAGGTGCTGGAAGAGCACAAGGAGCTGCTGACCAAGACATTCCAGATCACTCCCGACAATCAGGCCAAAGGGCACGCCACCACCCTCACGAGATTGATGACCCACTTCGAGGCGCATTTCGGAAAAGGGCTCACCCCCTTCATCGTTTTCCCATGGGCGCACGGATACCATCACAACTATTCCCCGATGTATAACCTCCCGCCCGTCATGGGCACAGGGGGCTACCAGGAGGGTTCCCCGTATTTCAGCTACACGCCGGAGCAGCCTTTCAAGCTCCCGAACCGCAAGGGCATCCTCACCCACCCTGCGTGGCTCATCGCCCACTCGCTCAACACGGAAAACGATCCCGTCCGGCGCGGGCGTTTCGTCCAGGAGAAACTCCTCGCCGGCCGCGTGCCCGATGTCCCGATCACCGTGGATGCGGTGGTGCCGGAGGACCACACGAAAACACTGCGCCAGCGCCTCGACAAGGTAACCATGCACCAGCAGGAGTGCTGGAAGTGCCACGAATACATGAATCCGCTCGGTCTGCCCTTCGAGATGTACGACGACTTCGGGCGCTTCCGCATCGACGAACCCATCGAGCATCCGGAGAACGTGATCGGGAAGCAGCTCAAATATTTCAATGTCTACAAGACCCTCCCCGTCGATACACGCGGCGAGCTGCGCGGCACGGGCGATCCCGCGCTCGACGGCGAGGTCAAGGACGCGCCGGATCTCATCGACCGCCTGGCGAAATCCACACGCACGCGCCAATCCATCATCCGGCACGCATTCCGCTTCTACATGGGTCGCAACGAGACCCTTTCCGATTCCAAGACGCTGATTGACGCGGACAACGCCTACGTGTCCAGTGGAGGGAGCTTCAAGGCGGTCATCCTTTCCCTTCTCACCTCAGATTCCTTCATCTACCGCAAATAATTCCGCACCATGAACAACCGACGCGAATTCATCCGCAACGCCTTCCTCGCGATGGGCGGCCTCTCGATGCCCGGCATGATGCCACGGCTACACGCCTCGCAAGCGGGCTCCGCCCTTTCGGGAAAAACCCCGATGCGTTTCATCTTCATGCACCGCGGCAACGGGCTTTTCCCCAAGGTCATGGTGCCGCCCTCCTTCACCCCCGAGCAGATGGAGAAGGAAAACAAGAAGCTGCCCTACGAGGTCGATCTCGATGCCCACACCCTTCCCGAGTGGATGGGGCCGCTGGCTGATCACAAGGAAAACCTCACCATCCTCCAGGGACTCTCCGGGAAAATGTGCACCGTCGGTCACCACGGCTGGTGCTCGGCTCTCGGCGTCTACAAGGCGAACGAACGCAACAGCTCGATCAAATGGGCGACGGTCGATTTCGAGCTCGCGAAGCTTTTTCCCTCCCCGCTGGAGCACATCGAGCTCGCCTGCTTCCCCACCGGCGGCGGCAACCCGCGCGGCGGCCTCAACGGCATCGCGAAAGGCTTTTCCGCCCGCGGCACGCAGCAGCCGAACTACGCTTTCGGCGGCCCGGGCATCGCGGTGGATGAGATTTTCAAATCCGTCTCCACCGACAAGAACGAGCAGATCCGCTACGAGCTCCAGCGCAAGGTCCTGGAATTCGCGGCCGGAACCGAGACCGAGCTGGCGCGCCACGTCGCGGGCATCGAGCGGAGAAAGGTCAGCAACTACGCGGAATCCATCGAGGGGATCCGCGAACGCAACCGCAAGATCGACATGATGACGGACATCGTCCGCCAGCACGTGCCAAAACTGGAAGGCAAATACCTCAACAACGACATGGACACCTTCACCCGCCAGGTGGGCCACACCGAGGTGCTGCTTTCCTCGCTGATTTCCGGACTCACGAACGTGGTCGCCTTCACCGTCGATGAACTCGGCCACGACTACACCGGCATCCCCGGCATCGAGAACGAGAAGGTCAACATGCACGACATCGGCCACGGCAAACCCGTCAAGGATCTCACCGCCGATGAAATCCGCAAACGCACCGAAACCCATCACATGGAGCTCGTGAACCGCATCGTCACCCGCCTGAAGAGCGTGCCGGAAGGCGACGGCACGATGTTCGACAACACGATGATCTGCTATTTCCCCTCCTCCGGGGAAACCCACCACGCCCACGGCTTCGAGTTCCCTTTCCTCATCATGGCCGGCGACAACACTCCGATGAACCTCGGCCGACGCTACATCCGCCTGCCGTATTGGGGCACCGAAGGCCACAAGACGCTCGGCAATTTCTACACCTCCATCCTCAACGCCAACGGCAACCCGATCAAACACTACGGCGACCTCGATCCCGGCCTCAAAGGCATCCAGACCGGGCCGATCAAGGAGCTGCTTGCCTGACATGAACCGTCTCGCTCGCACATTTACCGCCTGCTTGCTCATTTCCTCGATTGCTCGCGCGGAGGAAATGCCTGTAATCGACTGCCATGTGCATCTCTTCGATATCCAGAGGACAGAGGGCGTCACCTGGATCGCGGAGGACGACAAGGTGTTGCGTCGCTCCTTCCTTCCCGCGGATCACGAGCCGATCGCGAAGGCGAACGGGGTTACCGGCGTGGTGCTCGTCCAGGCCGGGCAGAGTCTGCCGGACAACCAATGGAACCTCGACATCACCGCGTCCAACAGGTCGCTCTACCTCGGCGTGGTCGGAAACCTCTCGCTGGTCATCGGCACGCCGGAGTTCAAGCCGCTTTTCGAAAAGCTCTGCGAAGACCCGCGCTACGTCGGCTACCGGATCTCGGGGCGCACTCAGGAAAAAATGACGGATTTGTTTTTCGAAGATCTCAAACTCACCGCGTCGAAAGGCAAGTCCGTCGATTTCCTGCTGGGCGGCTACAGCCTTGCCGAAGTGGCGGAGATCGCCGCGCGCGTACCGGAGCTGCGCATCATCGTGGATCACTTCGGCGGGGTCGCGCTCGACGGGAAACCGCTGCCTGCGGAGTGGGTGGAATCGTTCCGCGCCGTGGCGAAGCATCCAAATGTTTTCTGCAAGGTTTCCGCACTCTACGGGCGCTTCAAGGAGCAGCCCGCGCCCAAGGAGCTCGCACCATACAAGGAAGTGCTGGATCTCGCGTGGGAGAACTTCGGCGAGGACAGGCTCGTGTTCGGCAGCGACTGGCCGGTCACGGAACGGACGGGCGATTACGCATCCGTGCTGAAGCTCACACGGGAATACTTCGACAACAAAGGCCGCGGCGTTTCGGAAAAGCTTTTCTCGAAAAACGCAGCCGCTTTCTACCGCGTCGCCATCCCGGATTAGCGGCAAACCATTCCGCGCTTGGCTTGGCGCGACGCATCGTCTTTAAGGATGCATGGAAGACAACTCCCACCAGACGGCGGCCCAGAAATTTGCGGGCATCCCCGCCACCGATGACATCGCCCGTCACCTTTCCGGCATCCAGTATCCGCTGCAATTGAGTTTCAAGATCCTCGCGCTGGCCAGCCAGGCGAACGTAACCGACGCGGCCGGGAAAACCCTGCTCCATACGAAGCAGAAGATGTTCAAGTTCCGCGAGCACGTGGAGATTTTCACCGACAACAACCGCGCCACGCGGTTGGCGGAGATCAAGGCGAACAAGGTGATCGATTGGTCGGCGCGCTACGACTCGAATGACGCCTCCGGCCAGCCCATCGGGTCGGTGGGGCGCAAGGGCTGGCGCTCGCTTTGGCGCTCGCACTACGAGGTTTTCAACCCCGGCGATCAGGCACCGGATTTCGCCATCCGTGAGGAGAACCCCGGCGCGAAGGTGATGGACAGCCTGCTCGGCGAAATCCCGCTTGTGGGATTGGCCACCGGCTTCCTGTTCCATCCGCGCTATCTCGCCAGCTGCGCCAACGGCCAGCCCGCGATGAGAATTGAGAAAAAGGCGGCGTTTTTCGAAGGCCGTTTTGAGATCACCAAGCTCGGCGAGATGACCCCTCGGGAAGAGCTGAACCTGATCCTCTCCTTCATGATGCTCGTGATGCTGGAGCGCCGGAGGGGTTGATGCTTCACGCGTTCTTCACCTTTTCCCACGCCGCCGTCCACAGCGGCAGCTTGTCGCCGAGGTAACCGATCGGCTCGCATTTCGCGAAGAGTTCGTCAGGCGGGAAAAGGATGGCGCTGCCGCGGAAGTCCTCGGAAAGGCTTTTATAGGCGGCGGAGTTCGGCGCGCGGTAACCGATCCATTCCATGTTCTCAGCGGCGATTTCGGCATCGCAGAGGTGGTTGATGAAGGCGTGGGCGAGGTCGACATTTTTCGCGGATTTCGGGATGCAGAGATCATCGCAGGGGAAGGACGCGCCTTCGCGCGGGATTACGATCTCGATGTCGCCGTTCTCCTGCTGGACGGCGATGAGGTCGCCCGCGTAGCCGTGGACGAGGTGGAACTCACCGGAGGCGATGCCGGACTTGAACTGCTCATTCTCGAATTTCGCGATGTTCGCCTTCCATTGGATCGCTAGGGCGGCGGCGGCCTCAAGCTGGGCGGGATCGGTGGAGTTGAGTGAGTGGCCGAGGCTTTTGAGCGCGGCTCCGAGCACTTCGCGCATGTCGTCGAGCAGGGTGGCGCGGCCCTTCACATCGGCGCGGGAAAACAGGCCCCAAGACGGCTCCGCGTCGGGCACTTTCGATTTCAGATAGGCGGCGCAGGTGGGGGCCATCATGTAGGGCGCGGAAATTTTCATCTCCGGATCAAGCGCGTGGGAGAGGTAAGCCTTGTCGATGTTCGCGAGATTCGGGAGCTTCGAGTGATCGAGCGGCTGGAGCAGGCCTTTCGTATCGAGCTGCTTCACGGCGTAGGAGGAAGGGGCGAGGATGTCGTAACCGGTTGCGCCGGACTCGATCTTCGAGATCATCGCTTCGTTGGAATCGAAGGTGTCGATGACGAGCTTGCAGCCGTGCGCTTCCTCGAAGGCGGCGGCGGCTTTTTCGCTGAGGTAATCCGCCCATGTGAACACGGTGAGGGTCGGCTTGGCGCTTTTTCCCGAGCAGGAAGGCAGGAAACCCGCGGCGAGCGCGGCGGACGAGGTGGCGATGAAATGGCGGCGTTTCATGATGGCTATCGGTTTACGGGACGCGTGAGGCGTTGGGAAGCGAATACGAGCAGGAAGGTGAAAAGCAGCATGAGGGTCGAGAGGGCGTTGATGACGGGCAGCTCCTTGCTTTTTTTGATCATCGAATAGACCAGCGTAGGTAGCGTGTCGGAGCCGGGGCCTTTGACGAAGAAGGTGACCACGTAGTCGTCGATGGACAGGGTGAAGGCCAGCAACCCACCCGCCAGGATGCCGGGAAACAGGATGGGCAGGGTGATTTTCACGAAGGCCTGGAGCCGCGTCGCGCCAAGGTCGCGTGCGGCCTCGACGATGTTCGGATCGAAATCCTGCAAGCGCGCCAGCACGACCAGAGTGACATAGCTGAGACAGAAAGTGATGTGCGCGATCGTGACGGTGGCGAGCGAAAGGCTGACGCCCGCCGCGATGAAAAGCAGTAGCAGCGACATGCCCATGAGGATGTCGGGTAATACGAGCGGGACGTTCACCATCATGCGGTGGGCGTCCTGAAGGCGGGATTTGTAGCGGTGCAGCGCGAAGGCGGCGCAGGTTCCCAGAAGCATCGATGCGGAGGCGGCGATGAGCGCCACTTTCAGTGAATTGACGAGGGCGGCGAGGATGTCGTCCCGCTCGAAGAGGCGTTCATACCATTTCAGCGTGAATCCTTTCCACTCCGGGCTGAAACGGGAGGAGTTGAACGACTTGGCCACCAGCGCCGCGATGGGCAGGTAGAAAAACGCAAGTACGATGCCCGTAGTAACCAACGGGATGCGGGACGGTTTCATGCGGTCTTCTCCTTTCTCCTGAGAAGCATCGGCGCGAGGACGAGCAGGGTCAGCGCGCAGGAAAGGGCGGCGGCCTGCGGGAGGTTGCGGTCGTTGAAATTCCGCTGCGCGATCTTGTTCCCGAGCATCTGACTGTCTGTGCCGCCGACCATGTCCGGGATCACGTAGGAGCCGAGCATGGGGATAAAGACGATGAGGATGGCGGTGACCAGCCCTTGGCGGATGCCCGGCAGGAACACGGAGCGGAAGGCACGGAACGGCTTCGCGCCGAGATCGCGGGCGGCGTCGAGCAGCGCGAAGTCGAATTTCTCCGCCGCCGCGAAGATCGGCAGGATCGCGAAGGGCAGATACGTGTAGACGCTGACGATGATGACGGCTGCTGAGTTCCCTAACAGGCGGTCGGTTTCACCAAGCAAGCCGATGGAGCGCAGGGTCTCAGCGATGGCACCCTCCGCGTGGAGGATCTGTTGCCATGCGAACACGCGGATCACAAAATTCGTCCAGAACGGGATGATGATCAGGATCAGGATGCGCGCGCGCCACTTCGGCGGGAGCCTCGCGAGATGCCACGCCACCGGCAGCGCCAGCGCAAGGCACAGCGCGGTGGTGAAAAAGCTGATGAGCACCGTGCGCAACAGCAGGCTCGGATAGATGGGGTCTTTCAGCGAACGCATCGCATCCATGCTCCAGCCCTCGCCGATTCTCCCCGCAGGCAGCGCCGGTCGGAAAGCGATGGCAAAAATGATCGCCACCGGAACGAAGACGAAAAGTGCGAGCCAGAGGAAACTGGGAGCCGTCGCCAGCAGTTCCGGTTTGCGGATCTTCATGTTTCGTCCGGGAGGGTGAGCAGGGATTCGTCCTCCTCGCGATATTGCTCGAGCAGGTAGCCGTCGTTGGCGTGCCAGCGGAGGTGGATGGTGTCGCCCCAGTTCAGCGGTGTGTCGTCGAGCTGGTAGGTGCGGTGCTGGGTTTCCGCGCAGATGCGCCAGCCGCCGCAGCGCACCCATAGCCGCGTATGGGAGCCGAAATAGATGATGTCCTCGATGACGCCGGGGACGCTGTTCTCGTTTTCCCGCAGCTCGGGCCGGTTTCGCGAAACGATGATTTTCTCAGGGCGCAGTGAGAGGTGGACGAGGTCGCCGGGGCTGGTGGGCTTGTCGTTGTCGATGATGATCTCGCCGATGCCATGGATGGCGCATTTCGAGAAGCGCTCGCCGATGCGGGAGGTGATTTTCCCGTCGAGGAAATTCGTGTCGCCGATGAAGGCGGCGACGAACGAAGTACGGGGAGCCTCGTAGATCTCGGCGGGCTTGCCGATCTGCTCGACGACGCCCTTGTTCATCACCGCGATGCGATCCGAGATCGACATCGCCTCGCCCTGGTCGTGTGTGACGTAGATGAAGGTGATGCCGACCTCGTCGTGGATCGCGTCGAGTTCGACGAGAAGTCGCTGGCGGAGCTTCAGGTCGAGGGCGGCGAGCGGCTCGTCGAGGAGGAGGACTTTGGGTTTGTTCACCAGCGCGCGGGCGATGGCGACCCGCTGCTTCTGCCCGCCGGAAAGCTGGGCGGGCTTTTTGTCGGCGTGGGCTGTTAGATCGACAAGCTCCAGCATGCGCTCGACCTCGCTGCGGATCTCGGCAGGGGATCGTTTGGAGAGTTTCGGGCCGAAGGCGATGTTTTCGCGAATCGAGAGGTGGGGGAAAAGGGCGTAGGATTGGAACACCGTGTTGACCGGGCGTTGGTCGGGAGGTAGGCGGGTGATATCGACCCCATCGAGGAAGATCCGGCCCTCGTCCGGAACATCGAAACCGGCCGCCATGCGCAGGAGCGTCGTTTTTCCGCATCCCGACGGCCCGAGCAGCGAGAACACTTCGCCTTTCTCGATCTCCAGCGACACCCGATCCACCGCCGTGAAGGAGCCGAAGCGACGGGTGACGTTCTCGAAGCGGAGGTAACCGGGCATGGGCGTGGCCGATTCAAGCGGCCGCGGGTGGTGCTTGTCGATGTTGGAATGGGCGGGGAAAGAGAGTGGACGCTCGCCCATGCGGAAAATAGGGTCACTCCGCGTGGAGATAGTAGCGGCATTGGAGGATTTCCTGGCGGAGGGCGCTTGGGTGGAGCGGTTCGATGAGGAGTTGCGGGCGCTTGGCGCGAGGCTGGTGCCGAAGGTGAAAGACCTGCGGATGAATGGTGAGGTGGAAATTTCCGCGAAGGCAAATGTGCTCGGTGAAGAGGTGGAGGCCGCGTTTTGGGATGCGGGCGGCGGGATCGCATTCGAGACAAGCTGCACCTGCGACGCAGGGGCGTTCTGCGAACACGGCTTCGCGATGCTGGGAAAGATGGCGAAGGAAAAGCGGCTCGCGCGGCTTTTCGGCAGGACGGCTGCAGAAGCGGTTTTGATTGAGATTGGGAGAGTGGGTGAGGGGGAGAGGGGGGGAAAGGAAGAGAACGCGCCCGAAGCGGTTTTCGAGCTGGCGGTGCGGAAGGGCGAGGTGGATCGGGCGACGAAGCTCCTGCTCCAATCGCTCGGCCAGAAGGAGCCGGAGGAATGGATTTTCGGCGAGGCTTTCGTGATCTACGGCGACCTACGCAAACCCCTCGCCGATGCAGGCGAGGGCGGCAAGACCCCGGCGGAAATGCGGGCGATCCGCCATCTCCGCGACACGGGGCTTTCCTCGATGATGTCGAATCCCGCGTGGCGATTCCTGCTCAGCATGAAGTCCCGCTCAGTGTCCGCGGAGGAAGGGCAGGACAAATGGTTTCCCGATCCCGGACGCATGCCAGTGGATGCGTTCTGGCACGAGTTCCGAGGCGAGAAAGCGACCGAGCTGGAGGCGCTGGGATGGCGGATCACTTTCGGCGAAGGCGTCGGCCATCAGGTGCACGAGGCGGATCCCGGGAAATGGGAGACGAAACTTTCCGCAGAGGAATACGACGGCGATTACTCCGACGGCGGATGGTTCAGCCTCTCGGTGGGCTTCGATGTGGACGGCGTGCGCCATGATCTCATGCCCATCCTCGCAGGTTTGCTGAAACAGGATTTCCTGGAGGAAACGCTCGACCGGCCCGACGGCGGCTTCGTCTATGCGCCGCTGAAAAACGGCGACGCGCTCAAACTGCCCATCGGCCGCGTGCGGCGCATCTTGCGCCATCTCTCCGCGTTGGTGGATCCTAAGTTTTTCGGAAAAGCCCGCGTCCACGCCCTCGACGCAGCCGCGCTGGCCGGGCTGGAGGGCTTGGGGATCGATACGCCGAAAGGCCTGGAAAAACTCAAGAAGCGGCTCGAGAATTTCTCCAAGGTCGAGGAGCTCGACGAGCCCCCGGAGCTGCGGGCCACGCTGCGCGATTACCAGAAATCCGGCTTCCAATGGATGCAGTTCCTCGCCCGCCACGGACTCCATGGCATCCTCGCTGATGACATGGGTCTCGGGAAAACCCTCCAGACCCTCGCCCACCTGATGGCGGAGAAAGCCAGCGGTCGCAGCGGTGGGAGGCCGTCGCTCATCATCGCGCCGACCTCCGTGGTGCCGAACTGGCGGGCGGAGGCCATCAAATTCGCGCCGGGCCTGCGGGTGCTCGTCCTAAATGGAGCCGATCGCCGGAAATACTACCGCTCCATCCCGCACGCGGATCTTGTCATCACCTCCTACGCCCTTCTCCAGCGCGATATCGAGAAACTACTGGGTTTCCAGTATCACATCATGGCGCTCGACGAGGCGCAATATATCAAGAACCCCCGCGCCAAGGTCGCGCAGGCCGCCTGCCGGGTGGTCGCGCGGCACCGGCTCTGCCTTTCCGGCACGCCCATCGAAAACCACCTCGGCGAGCTGTGGAGCCTCATGCACTTCCTCATTCCCGGTTATCTCGGCACCGAGGACACGTTCACGAAAAACTTCCGCAAACCCATCGAGGACGAGGGCGATGCGGAGAAAAACGCGCTGCTTAAAAAACGCATCGCCCCGCTCGTCCTGCGCCGCACCAAGGATCAGGTGGCGAAGGAACTGCCGCCGAAGACGATCATGGTGCACCTCGTCGAACTCCACTCCGACCAGAAGGATCTGTACGAAACCGTCCGCGCCACCATGGACAAGCGCGTCCGCGAGGCCATCGCCGCGCGCGGCATCGAGCAATCGCAGATCGTCTTCCTCGACGCCCTGCTGAAGCTCCGCCAGATCTGTTGCGATC
The DNA here is from genome assembly GCA_027485615.1 of Verrucomicrobiaceae bacterium. Classification (GTDB taxonomy): domain Bacteria; phylum Verrucomicrobiota; class Verrucomicrobiia; order Verrucomicrobiales; family Akkermansiaceae; genus Luteolibacter. The sequence goes on along the minus strand of JAIXQS010000011.1, from coordinate 67,161 downwards.
CCCGCCTGCTGCCTGAGGATTTCTCCGACGGCGTGAAAAGCTCCGCGAAACTGGATTTCCTCACCGAGTTGCTGGAAACGCTCATCGAGGAAGGCCGCCGCATCCTTGTTTTCTCGCAGTTCACCACCATGCTCTCGCTGATCGAGGAGCATCTCGTGAAAACGAAAGTCCCTTTCCTCAAGCTCACCGGTGCTTCGAAGGATCGCGGCCAACTTGTTGAGAAATTCCAGTCCGGCGCGTTCCCGGTTTTCCTCATCTCCCTGAAAGCCGGCGGCACGGGCCTCAATCTAACAGCCGCCGACACCGTGATCCACTACGACCCCTGGTGGAACCCCGCCGCCGAGGCGCAGGCCACGGACCGCGCCTACCGCATCGGCCAGGACAAGCCCGTCTTCGTCCACAAGCTCCTCTGCCAGGACACCGTCGAGGAACGCATCCACCGCCTCCAGATCGAGAAAGCCAAGCTCGCCGACGGCCTCCTCGCGGACGCGGATGTCGTGCGGAAACTCGACGCTGCGATGATCCGGGAGCTGCTGGGGTGAAGACCCTACGTCCGAAAGTTTGCCATCCGGATTCGCGAGGCGAAGTCAGGGGGCATTAAAAAATCAACGGCATCGGATGGACGGTTTCCGTGGATACATCAGTTCTCCCCTCAGACTGCTGCTCACCGTCACCATCGCACTCACCATCCCCCAAGCCGCGGATTCCCGAAAATTCGTCCGCCTCAATGTGGACATCACGCCATGATCGCCCGCCGGATCGCAATCGCCCTATCCGCGGCCGGTGACTCCCACGCGCATTTGGGTGACACGTAGTCCGTTTGTCCAAAATCCGTGCGTGATGCGCGGGACCTATGTCAGCGCCGATTCATGGTCAAACCACCATTTCGCCGCAACCATTGACAATGCCCGCACCTGAAAGGAAGTTCGGTGCGTGAACGAGCGAGCGGAGGTGGATCGGAAAATTCAGGTCAAGGCGGTGGCATCCTTCGTTTTGATTCTAGCGATTATCGTGGTCACGGCGCTTGGGATCGTGCTGCTCGTCATCAACAAACGGGTCGCGAAGGAGGACGAGAAGCGGCGCATCGTCCCGGCGGTCGAGATCGTTGAGGTTGCTGCGGCGGATCACGCGGTGAAAATTTTCACGCAGGGTGTGGTCGAGAGCGCGCGGGAAACGAAGCTCGCGGCGGAGGTCGGCGGGCGGGTGATGGAGATTTCCCCTTCGTTCAAACGCGGCGGCGTGGTGAAAAAGGGCGAAAGGCTGGTACAGATCGATCCGGCGGATTACCGCTCGGCGCTGGCCGCGGCGGAGGTGCGGCGGGCGGAGGCGGAGCTGGCGCTGGAGCAGGAAAAAGCCCGGGTGGAACAGGCGAAGCTCGATTGGGAAAAACTGGGGAGCGGCAGCAAACCGCTCAACCCGCTCGTACTACGCGAGCCGTACTTGGCGGCGGCGGAAGCGAGCGCGGCATCCGCCGTGGAGGCGGCGGCCAAGGCGCGGCGCGATGTGGAGCGCACGGAAATCCTCGCGCCCTTCGATGCGGGCGTGCGTTCCGCGAACGCCGAGGTCGGCGCGGTGGTGGCTCCCGGCACGATGGTTGCCGAGCTTTATGCCAGCGGCGAACTCGAGGTGCGCCTGCCGCTCAGCCTGGAGGACTTCGGTTTCCTCGCACGGGATGCCGACGGCATGGTCACCGGTGAGATCGTCCTGAAAGGCAAAATCGGCGCGGAGGAATACATCTGGAAGGCGGTGACGGCGCGTGTCGATCCGGAGATCGCGCGCGAAACGCTTTCCGCAAACATCGTGGTGAAAGTCCTGCCCGCCGGGGGATCCGCTTTCCCCCTGCCGCCCGTCGGGCTTTTCGTCAACGCGGAGATCGCCGGGAAAACACTGGACGGCGTGAAAGAGATCCCGAGGCGCGCGCTTTTGGAAGGGAACCGCGCCATCGTGGTCATGGAGGATAACAGGATCGCCTTCCGCGACCTCGTGATCCCAAGGCTCACCCGTGAAACGGCGCTGGTCAGCGGCGGCCTTGAGGCGGGCGACCGCGTAGTGCTCACCCGCCTTTCCGCGCCTGTGATCGGCATGGAAGTTGAGATCGAGAAGGAGGAAGAATGAACGCCGTCAAATGGTTCACCCGCAACCACGTGGCGGGCAATTTCCTGATGCTGGTCGTCCTGGTCGCGGGCTTCGCAACGTGGTTCAAGCTGAAGAAAGAGATTTTCCCCGAGGTTTCCATCGACGCCGTCTCCGTGTCCATCCCCTATCCGAATGCGACTCCGGAGGAGACGGAGCGCGGCGTGGTCGTGCCGGTGGAGGAGGCCATCGCCGACCTCCAGGGCATCAAGAAAATCCGTGGCACCGCCTCGCAGAATGTCGGCACTGTCCTCGTCGAGGTGGAGACCGGCTACAATGTCCGGTCGGTGATGAGCGATGTGAAATCCCGCGTGGACGCCATCGACAATTTTCCCGAAGAGGCCGAGACCCCGGTGCTGGAGGAGATCCTGATCAAGAGCCCTGTGATGAGCGTGACGCTTACGGCGAAGACCGATGAAGCAACGCTCCGCAAGCTCGCCGAGCGCGTGCGCGACGACCTTCTCATCTACGACCCGCCGCCCGCCAGCGATCTCGGAACCTTTTTCGCGAGGATGTTCGGCGGTAAACCGGGCATCAGCCAGGTGGAGATCGCGGGGACGCGGCCTTATGAGATTTCCATCGAGGTCTCCGAGGAAAAACTGCGCAAGCTGGGGCTGAAGCTTTCCGACATCGCCGACGCCGTGAGGAACACCACGCTGGACTTGCCCGGCGGCTCCGTTCGCACCGAGCGCGGCGAAGTCATCCTCCGCGCGCTTGGGAAAAAATACGAGGCGAGCGAGCTGGCGGACGTGCCGGTGAGGACGGACGCGCAGGGCGGCGAGATCCTGCTGGGCGATGTCGCGGAGCTCATCGACGGCTTCGAGGATGTGGACCTGAGCAGCCGCTTCGATGGCGAGACGGCGGTGGTGTTCAATGTCTTCCGCGTCGGCAACGAGGACACCCTGGCGCTCGCCGATCTCGTGCAGAGATATGTGGAGGAGTCGAAGAAAACCCTCCCGGATGGCATCACGCTGTCGATCTGGAATGACCAGAGCCTTTACCTCCAGGGTCGTCTCGATCTCCTGAAAGAGGACGCCTTCGTCGGACTCCTCCTGGTGCTCGGCGTGCTGACGATTTTCCTCCGCCCCTCGCTGGCTTTTCTCGTCGCCCTCAGCATCCCGCTTTCCTTCGCGGGCGGCATCTGGCTGATGCCGCTCATGGGCATCTCGATCAACATGATCTCGCTCTTCGCCTTCATCCTGGTGCTCGGCATCGTCGTGGACGACGCGATCGTAACCGCCGAGGTTGTCTATGTCCGTATCGAGAATGGCGAGCACCCCAGCATCGCCGCATGGAAAGGCACCAGCGAAGTGGGCACCTCGGTGGTCTTCGGCATTCTGGCCACGATGGTCGCCTTCACCCCCATGCTCGGCCTCAGCGGGGTCAGTGGAAAGATCTGGCCGAACATCCCGCTCGTCGTGATCCCGACCCTCGCCTTTTCCCTGATCCAATCAAAGTTCGTGCTACCCGCGCACCTCGCTTTGTTGAGGCCCGTGGATCCGGACAAGAAACTGAACGTCTTTTTCCGCTTTCAGCGCAAAATCAATGATGGCCTGGAAAAGTTCGTGGAAAAGGTCTATCAGCCCGCACTCGGTTTCACCCTGAAATGGCGCTACGTGACCGCCGCCACCTTCATCGCCATCCTGGTTCTCACGCTCGCCACCGTCGGAACGGGAATGATCCAGTTCCGCTTTTTCCCCGATGTCGAGGGCGACGTGCTCAGCGCGAAGGTCGAACTCTCGCAGGGCGTGCCATTTTCCGAAACCGAAGCGGTCGTGAAACGCATCGAGGCGGCGGCCATGTTGCTTTCGGACAAATACAAGACGAAGGACGGCGGCGACATCATTAAGCATGTCCTCACCAGCGCGGGCACGCAGCCTTTCCAGAGCGGTGTGCCGGTCGGCGGCCCGCCGCAGCAGACGCACATCGGTGAGGTGACCTTGGAACTCGCGCCCGCTTCCGAACGCACCGCAAGCTCCGAGGAAATCGTCACGGAATGGCGGCGCATGGTAGGCACGCTCCCCGGTGTGGTGGAACTCAGTGTGCAGGCGGAAACCGCCACTTCCGGTAACGCGATCGACGTGGCTCTCACTGGAAACGACCTGGAGCAGCTCATCGCGGCCACAGAATTCGCGAAGGCCGGCCTTGCCGATTATGCCGGCGTGATCGACATCTCGGACTCGAACCGTGCGGGTAAGGACGAGCTACGTTTCGGCGAACTCACCCCGGCCGGACGCGCCATGGGCTTCCGGCTCGGCGATGTCGCCGCGCAGGTGCGGGACGCATTTTACGGCAACGAGGTGCAGCGCCTCCAGCGCGGGCGCGACGAGGTGAAGGTCATGGTGCGTTTCCCCAATGACGACCGCCGCACGCTCGCCAGCCTTGAGGAAATGAAAATTCGCACCCCGCAAGGCGATGAGGTGCCGGTGCTGCAGGTCATCGAGCTCGTGCCCGGCCGCGGCCCCGCCGTGATCGAGCGCACCGACCGCCAGCGCTCGATCAAGGTCACCGCCGATGTCGAGCCGGGCGTGAACGCAAACGAGGTCGTCACCGCCTACACCGCGAAGGTGCTTGATGAAATTCCCCGGAAATTCCCCGGCGTGCGCTACGGCTTCGAGGGCGAGCAGAAAGACCAGAACGACAGCGTGCGCGAACTCACCATCGGTTTCCTCGGGGCCGTGCTCGCGATGTATGTGATCATCGCCATCCCGCTGCGCTCCTATTCGCAGCCGCTCATCCTCCTGGCGGTGATCCCCTTCGGCCTCGTCGGTGCGATCTGGGGTCACGCCCTGATGGGCCTGAACCTCAGCATCATGTCGATGTGCGGTCTCGTCGCGCTCTCCGGCGTGGTCGTCAACGACTCACTTGTGATGGTGGATTTCGTGAACCGCCATCGTGATCCCTCAGGCAGCCTTCACGACGCGGCCATCGCGGCGGGCGGTCGCCGCTTCCGTGCCATCATGCTCACTTCCGTGACCACGTTCATTGGTATCATGCCGATGATTCTCCAGACCGATGTGCAGGCGCGCTTCCTGGTCCCCATGGCCGTCTCCCTCGCCTTCGGCAGCCTCTTCGCCACCATGATCACCCTCTTCCTCGTCCCGGGCATTTACCTGATCATGGAGGATCTGAAAAACCTGTCCTCTCGTAAACGGCAGTCTTGATCGCAGGGAAATTACCCCGAATCCTCGCGAACGGATAGAATCACCCCCGCGCCGCGTATCGGAAGATCCACCTCCCACCAAACCCTCCATGAAACCGAATCACCGCACAGGCCTCGCCCTGATTTTTCTCGCCGCATTCTCGGCGCTCCATGCCGCCGCCCAGGTGATCCCCGTAGATCTCCCGCCCGCCGACGCGAAACCGGCCGCCACCGACAAGCCGGTGAAGATCTACATCCAGTCCGGCCAGTCGAACTCGCTCGGCTTCGGCGCCGTGAAACCGGGCGCCCCGCAATACGCGAAAATTTTCCTCTCCGCCGATCCCACCGCGCAGAACGTCGCGCTGCCTGTCGCAAGCTCCGCCTTGCTGAAATTCGGCGTGCATGACGCCACCGCCTCCGTCTTCGCAGGTGCCTACGATGCCAAGGCGGATCTTTTGAAAATGTTGCCCGCGAAAAAAGGAAGCGTAGCCCTCGGCGACACCTCCGCCACGCTTCCCTCCATCGACGGCCCGCATCATGTGGTCGTGGACGCGTTCATCGATGTCCCCTTCGACGGAAACTACGAGCTTCACGCCGGTTTCGAATCCAGCGCGCAGGCCATCGCGGAACTCGATGGCAGGGAAGCCTACCGCAAGGACGGCGAAGGCGCCGCCACCGTCACCAAGGTCGCATTGAAAAAAGGCCAGCGCACCCCGCTGCGCATCACCTACTTGAAAGGCGGATCGGCAGCCTTGTGGCTGGAGCAGGTGGATCTCCGGGCCTTCGGTGATCTCGGCCACGTGGTCGATGAGCTGGGGCGCTTCCGATATCTCCGCGCGGAGGACGGCTCATGGGTGAAGCGCCCCGACGTTTTCCTCAACGACGCCTACATGGGCAAGGGCAGCAGCGCCCCACACGGCGTCGATGCCTGCGGCCCCACCTTCGGCCCCGAGCTGGGCTTCGGTTTCGTGATGGGCACTTTCCACGACGAGCCGGTCATCGTGATGAAGGCCGATATCGGCAACCGCAGCCTCGGCTGGGATGTCCTGCCGCCCGGCAGCGAGCGCTACACCTTCGAAGGCACGGAATATCCCGGCTACGGCGAGACCATGGACGCCGACGGCACGATCAGGAAACCAAAGGAGGGCGAGTGGTACGCCGGCAAGCAATACGACGACTACACCGCTTCCATCCGCGCCGTGCTGGACAATTTCGGCGAGCGCTACCCGCAGTTCAAGGATCAGGGATACGAAGTGGCGGGCTTCGCGTGGTGGCAGGGTCACAAGGACAGCGGCAGCGCGGCACACACCGCCCGCTATGAGGAAAACCTCGCGAATCTCATCAAGGCATGGCGCAAGGAGTTCAACGCGCCGAAAGCCCATTTCGTGGTCGGCACCGGTTGCGGCAGCCAGGGCACCGAGGGCAACGCCCTGCTCATCGCCCAGGCGCAGCTCAACGTCTCCGATCCGAAACGCCACCCCGAGCTCGCCGGAACCGTGAAAACCGTCGATACCCGCCCGTTCTGGCGCGACTCCAGCATTTCCCCCAAGAACCAGGGCTACCACTACAACCACAACGCCGAGACCTACATGCTCGTCGGCGACGCCCTCGGCCGCGCGATGGTCGGGCTGAAAGGCGGCAAGGCGGAATACCCCGAGCCCGGCATGGTGAAGGCGGTGGACGCCCCGCCTTACATGCAGCCGTCCACCGCCTCCGAGGTGAAACCCATGATCCCCGCGATCAAGCCCATCATCATGGACGGGCTGCTGCCGGAGTTCGCACTGAGCGCCGCCAACGTCCCCTCCTACCTGCGCCGCGGCCTGCCGTTGGAGAACATCCTCAGCGGTGAAAAGCCCGCCAAGCCCTCGCCGATCATCGAGTCCCAGCTCGACCAGATGATCTCCTTCTACGAACTCGTCGGCATTGATGAGTTCAACTGGAAACCCTTCGGCCCGGAGATGAAAGACGCCGAGTGGTCGTTCCTGACCTTCGATCCCGCCGAGAAAAAGACCGGGCCGGAAGGCGACCGCTACCGCCCCGTCACGCTCCCCGCCGGTTCGGAAAACTGGTTCGCCGCTGATTTCGATGCCGCGAAAGCCGGATGGAAAACCGCCAAGGCTCCCTTCGGCCAGAATGACGGCAAGCTTGAGGCGCTGATCCCGAGCTGCGATGTTCCCCATTGCGGATGCAACGTCACGCCCGCCACACTCTGGGACAAGGAAGTCCTGCTTATGCGCCAGACCTTCGAGGTGCCCAAGCTCGATTCCGATCACCGCTACCGCATCGTGGTCGGCGGCGCGGGCCACGGTTGGTCGGGCGAAGGCTACGCCCTCTACCTGAACGGCAAGCTCGTCAGCGAAGCCACCGGCGGCTACTACAAGAGCGGCGGCCAGACGCGCGGCGCGCTCATCCTCAATGATCTCATGCCCGAGTTCGAGTCCGGCAAGGTCACCATCGCCGTGAAAAGCTTTCTCCGCCGGAACGGACACCGTGGCAAAGCCGCGCCTCCCACAGGCCACATGAGCGTCTGGCTGGAGTCCGCAAAGCTCTCCCCCGTCGCCGTAGAAATGATCGTCACAAAATGAAGTATCACACGGCAGGAGGACCACGGGTCTTCAGCCCGCCCCGGAGAATCAAGCGCCAATGAAAAGGCAGGCCATAGCCCGTTTGCCAAACGGACTATTCGTAAACGAGCTGGGCGGTGGCGGTGCAGTCTTCGGAGGATTTGAAGCGGATCCAGTAGGCTTGGAATTCCTCGGGGAAAGTGTGGGTGGTTTCGGCGTCGTGTTTTACGGCGAAGGTTTGGTAAACGGCCCAGCGGCCTTCGCCGGTGATGTCGATCTCGGCGGTGAGGGTGGTTTCCTTGTCGGCGGCGAGGATGAGGGTTTTCCGGTCGTAGGCGGTCATGAGGTAGGGATCGGAGGGGATGGCCTTTTTCACTTTGCTCCCCCACCACGGGCCGCCATGGCCGCGCGGTTTGCCGAGTTTCCAGATGTCATCGATGGCCCCGGCCCAGAGGGCGGTCTTGCCATCGGCGGAGCGGATGATGTGGGGGCTTTCCGCTGCGCTGTCCGCGATGCCGGAGACGACGAAGAGGCCGCGGTAGGAGCAATAATCGTGGATGAGGCGGTTGTGGGTGGCGACGGGGCGGACTTTGGCGAAGCCGCCGGCGTTCTCGGCGGGGAGCTCGTAGAAGGTGCCGGCGGCGTTGAAGAGGTCGCGCTCGGTGGCGACTTCGCGGCAGACGCGGTAGGTGTGGGTGTCGAGGGCGGGATCGCCTTTGGGCAAGCGCCAGGGTTTGCCTTTGTCGTCGATGTAGAGGACGGAGGCGGCATCGACGGTGAGGATGCCGGCGGGGATGCGAACCAATCCCGTGGTGATGGGTCCGTGAGGCTTGAGTTTCAGCTCGGCGTCGAGTTCATAGGTTCCGATGGGTTTCCTTCCATCGACGTCGTAAGCCTCGAAGGCGAGCTTGCCTCCGCCATCGCCTAATGCGTGGACGAAGCCATTGGTGTGGGGGGCACCGGGCTTGGCGATTCCGGCGAAGATGGCATCAGCCTCGGGGGTGCGGGTGTCGGGGTTGTGGTAGGTGAAAACAGCGGAGGCTTTAGCGAGATCGACGGTGGAAGTGATGCGGATCCATGCGGCTTTCCATGTCTCCGGAAAGGGGGCGTGCAAATACCCCGATGATGGGACAGTGAGATCACCAAAAGGTGTCCATTCGCCGTTGCCTTTGCGGTCGATCTCGATGAGGAAGGTGACTTTTTCGCCGGCACTGTGGGTGAGATGGAGGGCGCGGCGCTGGTAACCGGAGAAGAGGTAGGCGTCGGAGGGCGTGCCTTTTTTCACCGGCTCATCCACCCAGACGGCGCCGCGACCGATGACGGGGCCGAGCTGGTCGAGCTGCGCTTTTTCGACGAACCAGAGGTTGGATTGGGATTGGGGCTCTGGAACGTGGCCTTTGGCTTTGCGCTTGTTGAGGAATTCCAATTTCGCGGTGTCGTCGCAGCCCATGACGATCTTGCCGTTCCACTCGGCGAAGTCGCCGATGACTTTCAGGTAGTTCGAGCGCGGGGAGATTCCGGCGGAGTTTTTCGGGGTGAAGGTGGGCGGGAATTTCCAGAAGGTGCCGTGCATGGTCATGAGGAAATCCTCCTCACCGATCTCGCGGATGCGCGGCCATTCGGTGTTCCAGCCGTGGGCGCCGTCGTAGGAGTGGGAACCTTTCGGCAGGCGGTAGAAGGACCATCCGGTCTCCGGCATGCGGACGCCGAGCAGGAGGGAGCGATGGTCCCAGCCGACGGCCCAGATGGGATCGGTGGCGGGGTTTTCGCTGCCGTGGATGCCGCCGGGGCCGGTGACTTCGGTGAACTGGTTGCGGCGTACGACAGTCCATTTGTCGGCTTTGCCATCCCACTCGGCGAGGACGCCGGAGGGGGTTTCGGGTTTCGTTTTCGCTTCGGTGCCGTATTCGCCGTTATTCGAGTAAACGTAAACGCCCTGGCCGGAGTAGAAGCCCTTGCCGTGGTAGCCGGGGAGGTTGGCCTTGCGGGGGCTGGCCTCGTTCGCCTCATCGCCCCATAGCTCGGTGACCTTGAGGTCTTTCGCGCCGATCTCGTAGATGCCCTCCTCCATGGTGGCGGTGACGACTTTCCCGGCGGGATCGGTGAGGTGGCGGGCGGTGCCGGTCGGGCGGCCGAACATGGTGGTGTACGGGATGGCCCGTACTTTGGAGGCCGCGTCCACGGCGTAGGGACCGATGAAGAGCTGGCCCGACTCGCGGTGGATCATGCGGTTCGCGGGGGTGCCGCCGATGCTTTCCGGGTGGATGGTCTGGATGAGATCCGGGGAAACGGAGTAAAGCTTGTCATCGCTGCCCTTCGGTTGGTGCGGGGCGTAGGTGATGACCCAGAGTTTTCCCCGCCATGGGACGACGCCGCCGGTGCCGCATTCTCCCTGTTCGTTGAACATGGTGAGGTGCGGGTAGATGCCGCTGAGGGAAACGGGCTCTGCGGCGGCGGACTGGAGCAGCGCGGCGAGCAAGAGGAGATGGGTTCTCATTTCGCTTGTTGTTTCAGTTCGTTGAAACGGATGCGCATCTCGGCAAGACGATCTTTCTGCGCGGGATCGGAGGCGAGATCGTTTTCCTCGACGGGATCGGCGGTGAGATCGAAGAGCTGTTCGAGATCCGCATCCGGCCAGAACATGTATTTCCAGCCCTTGCGGACGAGCGCCTCGGAGCCCGGGATGTCGACCTTGCCGGGGAGAGTGGGGTGCTCGTAGAAAAACCCGGTGCGCCAGTCGTCCATGCCGTCTGTTAGATAGAGCGGGGCGATATCACGGCCCTGCATCGTGGCGGGCGCGGTGATGCCGGTGGAGGCGAGGACGGTGGGGGCGAGATCGACGTTGAGCGTGAATGCGTCGTTCGTCGTGCCGCGTTTTTCCGAAGGCATGCGGGGATCGCGGATGATGAGGGGGACGCGGATGCTTTCCTGGTGCGGATACCATTTGTCGGCAAGGCCGTGCTCGCCGTGGAAGTAACCGTTGTCGGTGGTGAAAATGACGAGGGTGTTGTCGTAGATGCCCTGGCGTTTCAGCTCGGCGATGACCTTGCCGCAGGCGGCATCCACCTCGGTGGCGAGGCGATAGTAGTTTTTCATCATCTCCTGGTATTTCTCCGGCGTGTCGAAGCGCCATGTCCAGCGGATGCGGCCTTCGTTCTTATCCGTGAAAAAATCAGGCAAGCGTTCCCATGATTCCTTTGTGGCGTTCTTGGGAACGGGGATCTCGATGTCGTTGTAGAGGGAGAGGCTTTCCGGCTGTGGGAGGAATTGCTCCGGGTTGTGATCCTCGGCGTGTGTCGCGAAGAACGCGAGGGTGAGCGCGAAGGGCTTGTCTTGCGGTCGTTTCGCAAGGAACTCCATGGCGTCGTTCTCGTTCTTTTTCGTGACGTGGATCTTTCCGCCGTCGGCATCCTTCATCCAGTGCGTGCCGGAATAGGCGGTGCCGAAATCGTATTTATCGGCGGGAAATTTGCCGTTGTGCCACTTGCCGATGTGTCCGACCCAGTAGCCGTTGTCGCGCAGCAGTCCGGGATAAGTTTGCTCCCATGCGGTGTCGAAGGCGTTGAAGCCGCGGTTGCCGTGGCGCGACATCCATTGTCCGGTGAACAGCGTGGCGCGGCTCACTCCGCAGATCGAGGTGGTGACGCAGTTCCGGGTGAAACGGACCCCCTCCTTGGCGAGCGCGTCGAGGTTCGGCGTCTTGACTATGGGGTTGCCAGCGCAGCCGAGCGTATCGAAACGCCAGTCGTCGGCATAGAGGATGACGACGTTGGGTTTTTCCTTTCCGTAGGCGCTTCCGAAAACGACGGCAGCCAAGAGCGCTGACAATGCGCGTGATAGCGTGGGATTTCTCATGTCAAAGGGCTGAATGTTTCTTGGTAGGAAGCCTATGCAGGTCAACGCAACCCGGCAAAGCATCCTTTCAGAGAGGATCTAGGAGGAATTCCCACTTCCTCCTAGACCGTGATAAGCGCTTCGCTTATCTTCTGGCAGCCACATTGTTCCGAATGGAAACCCTCTTGCAACTCTCCGACACCTCCGCCCCCAGCACTCTCACCGAAGTGTTGGACTCGCTCAAAAAAGAACACCTCGATCCGCGACTCGAATCGAAGGCGTGGGGTGACTGGATTTACCTGGATGGATACAACTCGGTGATCAGCATCGAGTCGAACAGGGGCCTTAGCTCATCCGCGACCATCGAGCACGCCGAAGGGGAGGAAGACGGCGAACTCGTGCAGTGCATCCACCGCGCCTTCGGTCGCCTGGGCTGGCACGGAGTGGATGAAGACGGGGAGTTCGCCCTCTGAAGCGTTTTTCACAGCTCCCGACATGATCAAACGCATCATACTCGCCCTTCTTTTCGGTATCACCGCCGCGAGCGCCCATCAGGTCGATACGGTGGAGCTCGAACTCCTCCAGACGGATGGGAAATGGAAACTGGAGGGCTTGCTGGACATCGCCTACATGATGCCCGAGTCGCGCGGAGTGGAGAATGCGCCGCCGCTTTTCCGCAAAGACGTGATGGACGCAACACCCGCGACCCACGCGCGGTATGCGCGTGTCGCGGAGGAGACGATGCGCAAACTGCTAAAGCTTGATTACAACGGCAAAGAGCTGAAATGGGACATCCGCTTCCCCGATTTCGAGAAATCGCCGCTTGTCTTACCACCCGAAGAGGGAGGCTGGGCGCTGATGAAGGTCGAGATCACCACCCCCGCCCTGCCCGGCCCAGGTAACTTCTCCGCCTTCTGGAAAGACGAGCTGCAATCCGATCTCTACATCATTTTTGAGGAGGGGACGAACATGCCCAACGTTTTCCCGATCTCGTCCGGCATGTCGGCGGTGCTGCTGAAAGTCCCGGAAGGACAGGACAGGCCGAACGCCACGCCAACGCGCGCTGCACAAACGGAGAACTGGATCATTTCGGGTTTCCGGCATGTCGTCCCGCTGGGACTCGACCACCTTCTTTTCATTCTCGGCCTGTTCCTTCTAGCACCGCGACTCAAGCCGCTCCTTGGGCAATCTCTCTTGTTTACAACGGCTCATTCCATCTCGCTCGCTCTCGCCGTTTTCGGCCTGATCAGTCTGCCTTCGCGGCCCGTGGAAATCCTCATCGCAGCCAGCATCGCTTGGATCGGTATCGAAAACCTGCTGGTGCGGAAACTGAAACCTTCGCGGCTTTATCTGGTCTTTGGTTTCGGCCTGCTGCACGGCCTCGGTTTCGCCGGAGTGTTGCTGGAAAAACTTGGCAACCTCGAGGGTAAGGATCTCGCCCTGCCACTGATCGGTTTCAATGTCGGGGTGGAGCTCGCCCAGCTCTCCGTGCTCGCCATCGCGACCCTCATCCTATGGCCGTTGCGAAAATGGACGGATAAAATCCAGCTTGGCGGCTCCGTCCTGATCGCCTCTGCCGGCCTGTTCTGGATGTTCGAGAGGATTTTCGCCTGATCTTTTTTGAAATTTTCGCAGGAATCCGAACTTGCGGGTTTGACATGAGCAAGCCCTCCACCCTTACTTTTCCTGATAGTGAAAAACCAAACGCATGAGCGATAACGAAAACAAAGCCCCGTCCAAACAAACCTCGAGTGTGCCCTTGAAAAAGGAAACCGTCCGCGTGACCCTCAAGGCCGCCGATGCCCCGCCGGCCATCCCATCCGCCACGCTGCCTGCCAACCCGGCTCCCACGATCACGCCGCCTACCCCTCCCATCGCGCCGCCTGCCCCTGCCGCTACCAAACCGCCCATGATTCAGCCGCCATCGGGTGCTCCGACCACGATGAAACCACCCGCCCCGGCACCCACGATCCCGCTTCGCACGGCCGGCGCCCCGACCGTGGGAGCTCCCACCATTAGGCTGGCCACCACCAACGCACCGGTCGGAGCGCCAACCATCGCGCTCAAGACGGCAAACACCCCGCTCCCAGGTTCGGGCGCCCCCACCATCGCGCTGAAAACGGCCAACACGCCTCTCCCTGTAGCAGGTGCCGCCACCGTCTCGCTGCCAAAGGCTACCGTTGCACTCAATCCGCCAACCAAGCCTCTCAGCCCAACCAGCGCACCCGCCACCCAAAAGCCGACTCTCTCCACCATGGAGGAGGCTGAAGACGAGACCGGGGCGGACACTTTCACCAAGATTCTCGCAGGTGTAGGCCTGGTGGCCGCACTCGTAGTGCTAGGTGTCCAATTGAAAATCTCGAACATCTGGATTGGTGCCGAGGACAACGACAGGCAGGGCGAATGGTCGCTGCTCCTTGAATAAAAATCTCAACAAACAACACCACTATGATACTAGGCATCATCAACACGTTCATTGCAGGGATCGTCCTCTATCTTTCCATCACCGGAGCGGCTCTCCAATAGCTTACGGCCACCGCGCTTGCTCTACCTCCGCCCCCGATTCCGGACTACGGAAAAAGGAGCGGAGGTTTTTTGTGCCCACCCTTGACGCGGTGCATAACAGGTTTCAGATTCTCCGCATGGCAATCACCGTTACTGAAGCGAATTTTCAATCAGAAGTAATCGACTCCACCCAACCCGTGCTAGTCGATTTTTGGGCGGAGTGGTGCGGCCCTTGTAAAATGATCGGGCCCATTCTTGAGCAGCTCTCAGGCGAGATGGATGGCCATGCGAAAGTCGCCAAGGTCAATGTCGACGACGCCCGCGAGCTGGCCGTGAAGTATAACGTTCGCTCCATACCCCTGCTGCTTTTCTTCAAGAACGGAGAAGTGAAGGATCAGATCGTCGGAGCAAACGTCACCAAGGAACAGCTCAAGGCGAAGCTCCTCGCACTCACCTGAGATTGACGGGAATCTGTTCAAGGCTCCGGCGGATGCATCCCCGGAGCCTTTGCCTTTGGCACACGTCGCATCCATTTCATGCTTCATGGTTATCGCATTCCACAAGCCATACGGAGTCCTCTGCCAGTTCACGCCCGACCAGCCCGGACAGCGCACACTAGCGGACTTTGGGTTTCCAAAAAACGTCTATCCGCTCGGCAGGTTGGATATGGACTCTGAAGGCTTGCTCCTCCTTTCCGATGAATCCGGGCTGAATGACCGTTTACTCAATCCAAAGCACGCGCATCCCCGCACATATCTAGTGCAGGTCGAAGGGATCCCGGACGCTTCCGCGATCAATCGACTCAGGATGGGTTCCATCACTATCCGCGGTCACCGTTGCTTACCCTGCCAAGCCACAATTCTGGCTCCCCGTCCGGAGGTTCCTCCCCGCGAGCCGCCGATCCGCGTTCGAAAGGAGATCCCCGACACATGGATACAGATTAAACTCACGGAAGGAAAAAACCGCCAGGTCAGACGCATGACTGCCGCGGTCGGACACCCAACCCTGAGGCTGGTTCGCATCGAAATCGGTGCTCTTTCGGATCCGTTGCTTGTCCCCGGAACTTGGAGAAACCTGGACGACGAAGAAATCAAGCGCGCTAAAGTCGCAGGTACGCGCTAATCACTCTTCCTGCTGTTTCTTGAGCCATTGCTTGAAGTGCAGTTCTTTTGCCTGTTGCTCAAGCAACCCCAAATCACCCCCAGCCCACAAGTCGGGTATGGGACGTTTTCCTAACTTCACGGTAATGCCGATAGGGTCGCCTTGGGCTCTTTGTACCATGAGGGTTACCTCCGCCAAAGGCTTCTTCGCCGCCACGGCACCTCTGAACATCGTCACGGCACCGGCAGCTTCCCATCCTTTGCCATCAAGCGAAACAATCAGGTCTCCTATCTTAAGATCCGCTTGCTCCGCCGGGCTGCCTTTCATTACATCCAGCACCCTGATGCCGAACCGCACTTGGCCACCCTGCGCCGCATCGAGGGGTTCCTCCTCCATCAGGATGCCGAGGTAACCTTGCCCATCGGAAAGATAATCTATGTTGCCGAGCCCCTTCAGAATCTCAAGCGCACGCTTCCTAACTTCTGGATCGTTATCCTCTTGGAATAACTTGAGGATTTTCGGTGTTGCAAATTGGGGACTCTTCAGAGCCCATGCGAGCAACTCTGCCTGAGCTCCTTCCCTAATGATGAATTCTTCGGAGCCTAACCCTTCAAACAGCTTGTCCGAAGGGGACTCCTGACCGTAAAGAAAACATGGCATCAAAGTGCATGATAACATCCAGCTGAACAGTGCTTTCATGGCAATCACCAATTATGCACAAAAATCTTACGTCCTGAGAGAGTTGCAATGCATCAACCTCCCCAAATATTTTTCTCTGGTATTTCCAAAGTATCATCCGGCTGGAGGGGAATTTGCTTAAACTGGGCGTTTTCAATATCGAAGGTTTGAGTCCTACCCGATCGATAGAGCTTCACACGTCTCAGACTGCCGAATTCGCTGGGACCACCGGCCGCTTGGACTGCTTGCCAGATTGTCAGATTTCTTTGGAAAGCAATAGGGCCTGTTTTTCTGACGAACCCACCCACGTGTACAACTTGAGACCTCACGCCACCTGCTTCGGTTGTCCAAACGACTTGGATTGTGGGGTCTGTATAAATCTCAGCAGATTTGTAAGCATTCTGTATGGATGCAGCCAACGCCTCAGGACGGAGCCCGGCAGCTCTCATGGTTCCGATGAATGGCAGGTTTATCGTGCCGCTCTCGGAAACCGGATACATTGCATCGATTTTTCCTTTTTCATCACCTGGCACACCCATAATTGCAATCTGTACAGACGTTCCAGCTTCGATTTGAGATAGCGAGGGGCTGATGAGTGATAGAAATACAACTGCGAATGTTGTAAATATTTTTAAACGTAGTATGTTCATATGGATGACAGGCGTTAATTAATTTGGTAGTTGGGATACAACTGGTCTAATCAGTACAAATCATTTTCCTTCGATTCAGGGACAGCAGAAACGGTCTGTTGTGAGTTTTTAGCGCTGGATACGACGGGGGGGCCGATCTGAGACTCGGCGGGGGCGTAGTAAGTGTAGTAACTCGTGTAGTATTGGTATTGGCTGTCACTCCGCACATCGACGTTATTAAGAACGACGCCGATAACGTGACCACCCACATTCTCCACTGCTTGCTTCACGCGCATGAGCATGTTTCTTGGCAGCTTGCGATGTTGAACAACAATCATGGTTAGATCAACCTCGCTGGCCAGGACAGAAGCGTCACTCACGCCCAGAATTGGTGGACTATCCACAAGAACCAAGTCAAAGCGCTGTTTGACATCCTGAATGAGTTCGGACATGCGGCGGGAATTGAGAATGCCAGCCGCATCAGCGGGAAGAATACCGGACGGCATGAAATATAGGTTATCAACAGGCGTCTGGAGGATGACGTCTTCCAACATCAGTTCCGTAGTCAGGAAATTGGTCAAGCCCACCGCATTGTTGATGTCAAAGAATGTGTGCAGCCTGGGGCGACGAAGATCGGCGTCGATCATCAGGGTCGTGTAGCCACCTTGGGCGCATATATATGCGAGGTTGACAAGCGTGGTCGATTTGCCTTCGCCGGCACCGCCGGATACCACAGTGATCGCATTGTCCTCTGGATTCTTGCGGTTGAACTCGATGTTAGTGCGAAGGATTCTGTAGGCCTCTGCATCAGGGCTCATGCCGTTCTGCTTATGGAGCACTCCGACGTCCTTTGGAATTACCGCAAGAACGGGCACCTGCAGATAGCGCTCCACATCCTCGAGGCTCTTGACCGACGTATCGAGGTACTCGAGGAAAAATGCTATGCCGACTCCGAAAACAAGACCCACAACTGCGCCAAGGACAAGATTCAAGGTCACGTTCGGGCTGACCGGTGAGTCAGAGATCACCGGATCATCGTGCACAACAATAGTCTCGTTGGGAAGATCACCTACGATTTCTTCCGTCATGAGCTTGATTTTCATCTGCTCAAGGAGAGCTTGATCCGTTTCGAAGTCACGTTTGGCGTCCACGTAGTCAGTGGTGTCGATGCTGCGCTCGAGGGCATCTTTTTTTGTCTGACGCTTTCTGACCTCGACCTTTTCCAAGCGTTCCTTCACCAGTTCAAGGTTTCCCTGAAGGCGGGAGCGAAGATTGACCACTCCCTCATCCAGTTGTTCCTTGGTGCGCTCCATTATGCGAAGGTTCGAAAGAATTGTAGGATGCCGATTACCCAAACCACCGGCTTTCAATCCCTCAATCTCCCTCATCTGTTCGAGATATTGCGGATACAAGGATTTGATGATATTGTCAGGAAGGTCCAAGCCTGCTGCATAAATTAACAGGGCTTCGCTATCATACTTCAAAAGGTTTTGAACCTGGGATTCCAGGTCCATCCTCTCATCCTCAAGCTGCACCCAGGTATTGAGTGCATGGGTGGCCTCCGAATCCTCTTCGAAGCCGCCGCCACGGGACATTTCCGGATCTCCGTAGTAGATGATATCCTTCGTACGACTGATGGTGGTGAGGACCTTTCTGCGCTCTTCCACCTTGTCTTCTTGGAGGCGCACGGCCTTTCTGATTTCATTCACGCCTTTATCCTGGGTCTTGCCCTCAAGATCAATTCGGTATTCTTTATATGACCGTGCGACTTCGGCAGTGATATCCCTCGCGTCTTCCTTGTTTGTATGGCGAACCCTGATCTGGATAAGGTCAGTGCCCCTGATATTCTCCGTGCCTACGATACCCTTCAATATGCTTAGAACCGTTTCACGATCCGTCGACCATCTATTTGTCAGATCCAGGTTGTCGATCACCCGGCTTAGGGAATTACGGCTCTTGATCTTCTCGAATTCAGTACCGAAAAACTGTGCGGTCATAGTAGGGCCGCTGGATCCCATCATTCCGCCAAGCGGGTCAATGGTTCTTTCGCGCGGCTTCACTTCGATCGTAGCGAAGCTCTCGAACCTTTTCGGCATCACGTAAGTGATGACCGATGCGGTCATGAAAACAAGGAGCAGTGTAAGCAAGATAACGCCGTAGCGGTTTTTGATAACTTGCCAGTAATCAATGGCGTGCAATGATGCTTCCTGTTGCTGAGGGGACTGGTTCATAGAACTTCGGCTGACTGATTCAATGATTAAAGAAAAAGGCTCCCGCGGTGACTTTCACCGCGAGAGACATTTTTATATTTAAAGGTATTTAGAAAACTAACACTACGCAACGCGTGCTCAGAATTCCATACGAAGACCGGCTGTGACCGTGCTGCGGTCGTAGGTCCGGTCGGCGAGGTCTGAATCGGAATTCGTGAAATTATAAGTGAGGGTTCCGATAAGGCTTTCGGTAAAATTGACCGCAGAACCAATGCTGACATTGAGCAAGGTTTCATCCTGGTCGGCCACAGGGGTGAACAAGTTGTCTGCGGTTCTCCCTTCCTCGAACGAAGCGCTGATCACGTTCAGACCACCGAAAAATTTCAAGGTGGGTGAGACACGGTACTGTGTCGTCACGCCTAACCTGAGAGTCATCTTGCTTTCGAACTCAATGAGTGGGACGATGCCCGGAGCACTGACCAATGTATCGTAATCCTCGGCACCGTAGCGGACAAACAAGCTGTAGTTGAAGGCTTCGTTGAGCTGGGTGTTCATCGAGAATTCCAGATATGGATTGGCGGTACTGTCCGAGGCAGTGTTGTCAACCTCCCGGAGCTGGAGGCCAGCGCCGCCGACGATCGTCGAACTAGCACTGACGCGGTGTTCTGCGCCAAAAATGAAGTATTGGTCTTGGCTATCCGATGCAAGACCGGAACCGGCGGATTGGGAGAAACGGTAGCTGCCAGTTAAAACAGTCTGTTGCGAAAACTGGTAACGAAGTTGGTTATAAGCGGTATAAGAATCACGGTCGGCATTTGCCACGCTATCGTCATAAGCAACACCGGTGAGTGTGATACCGGTGTATGTGCCGAAGCGCTCCGTCCAGCGGTATCCGAGGGCGTTGTCTGTCGAATAAAACAGATATTCACCGGATTGGCGGGATGTCGTGACGCCTTGGGAGTAGTCAGGCTCGAGCTCGTAAGACAGGCTATTGCGGGAACTGAAGCGGAGACGCTCGTCAAAGCGGTGCGCCAAGTCGAAGCCCACGCGTGAATTTATGTAGGAATCGTCGGAAGTCGGGGATTCCGGCTCGTCGATGTAGTAAATCATGCCGAGACGGGAGTAAAGGGCGATGGTTGTCTGCGGATCGACGGATGCATACGACAGACCGGTGAACGGGCTGAGAGCGAATGTTTCGTCCCCGTCGGTAACACCACCCGGATTCGTATTGTCATCCCAAACCGCATCGAGACCCACGGACCACTTCAAGGGAATGCTTGCATCTGCTTCAGGGTCTGCTTTATAGAGGTCAGCAGCGTTCGCGAAGCTTGCCGTGAGCATAGCGGAGCTCAATAAAATTCGGGAGTATTTCTTTTTCATGAATGATAGGGGGGGGATGATTTCTAGTAAAAGTTTGTCGGTCCTAGCTACTTTAATTGACTAGGATTGTGGGCTAGGATTGGAGACAACCGGAGGATTCACAATGATTGATATGGTGCCGTCCGATCCCGGGTTGGTGGTGAAATTGGTTCCACTTGGGAAACCCAAGCCCGCGAACAGTGCCGCTGCGCGTGAGCCCGCAGGTGCCGTGTTATCTCCCAAAATACCTGCTACGGACGCTGCGATTAGCGGGTTAGAAATTTCCAGTGTATTCGGGAAGTTCAGCGGATTTGTCGGAGCTACGTTCGAAGTGATCGTAGCGAACGTAGGAGCTGTACCCACCGCTGCCCGGGATTCCGTGATGATACTGGCTATGGTCGAATTCTTTTGCGCCCGTGTCATGGACTTGTATGAATCGGTGCGTCTGACTGCGGCATTGGCGGTAGCTTGAATTGAGGAGAGCTCACCTTGGCCGGCCCTTGTCTTCGTGTCTATGCCCAAGATTTGAACTGCGGCGGCGGTGTACTTAGCGGCATTGGTAGGATCATTTGCAATTGCTACTTTGAGGTCGGCTTTGACCTGATTGACCTTTTGCTCCCTGGCTGCCGCTTCGGCTTTCGCCTTGGCAGCTGCGGCAGAGTTTGCGGGGCCAGACTGGTTTGAGCTCCCCCGTCTACCGCCGGCGTCCGCCGTAGGGGTTAGTCCGAGTAGCAGAGTTAGGACGAGTGCGGAGGCGAGGATGCTTGTTTTCATCGGATTGTTGGTTTGATACAGATTTTGGGGGGGTGGAGCGGGCAGCGGGAATCGAACCCGCATGTCTAACTTGGAAGGATAGCGCTTTACCACTAAGCTATGCCCGCTTCGTCAGGGATAAACTTCATGGAAAGCGGCTGCTTACACAAGCTTTTTTTGACATTTTTTAAACCGAGCCTTGGATGAATTCCATCTGCCGAAACCGACACTGGGCCCGAATCCGGCCCATCCAATGATTCATAAACCAGCTGATTGCTGGATGAACTTGGCTTCGATTCCGAAACGCCCGCCAATTCGAGCGCCGAGGCTTTTTACCCCGAATGTCTCGGTGGCGTAGTGACCGGCGTAAAGCACGTTGATCCGTCGATCCTCCGCCTCGATGAAACTCCAGTGGGGGCCCTCGCCTGACACGAATGCGTCCAGGCCTAGTTCGGCGATTTTCACAACTTCCGAGCCGGCTCCGCCGGTGATGACTGCGACCTTGCGGATCTGATCGGCACCGCCGGGGCAAACTGTGACCTCGCGTCCCACGGCTGCAGAGGTGGCTTTGACGAGATCTCCCCGACTGCCTTCCCACAAGCCCGCCACACCTGTGGGCCAACCGTCCTTTTCCAGAATGGGGAAGATTTCCCGCAAGCCGATGGCCTTAGCCAAAAGAACGTTGTTACCGTGGGCGGGATGCCAATCGAGGGGCAGGTGCGCGGAATAGATCGCGAGGTTGCCGCGAATCGCAGCGCTGATCTTGCGGTGGAATGCGCCGGTGATCGGCTGCGCGCCCTGCCAGAACATCCCGTGATGGACGAGAAGCAAGCCGCCCCCCGCTGCGGCCGCTTCCTCCACCACCGCCAGCGAGGCGTCCACGGCGGAAAAAATGCGATCCACGGTGCCGTCGTTCTCAAGCTGTAGGCCGTTCATCGCGCCGGGATAATCCTTGATCTCGGAAAGCCTCAGCTCCGCATCCAGGAACGCCACAATCTCTTTCAAATCCGCCATGACCCAGCCCTATCCTTTCCGGCTCCAGTTGACAACGCCTTCGGCGAAATCCACGGGTTTTCCCTCGGTGAAATCCACGAGATCCGGCGCGAGTTCAGCCTCCCATGTGATTTCCTCTCCCTGCCAATTGATGCCCAAGCGGCTCGCATGAAGCGCGTGCCTTGGCAGGATGAGCTTTTCCGCCAAGCCCTTGTTCCAGCCCTGCTCCATCCATTCCAGGTATTCCGAGCCGTCGCCCGAGTAGAGCTTGTCGCCGGCGATGGGAAATCCGCTCTCCGCGAGATGAACGCGGATCTGGTGCATCCGGCCCGTTTCGGGAAAACACCGCACCCGTGCGAACCCCATGCCATCACGCAAAAACCTGCTTTCCACGATAAACCTAGTGGAACATTCCTTGCCGCGCGCATCCACCACCTGCCGCACCCAGATTTCCGACAGCCCGATCTCCCCGGCGCGAATGATCGGCGCATCGCAAACCCATTCCTCCTCCGCCGGCCAGCCTTTCACGATGGCGAGGTATTCCTTCCGCGCCTCGCGGCGTTCGAAGATCATTCCCAGTTCCCTTGCCGCGGCCGTGTGTTTCGCGACCAGCACCAGCCCGCTCGTCTCGCGGTCGAGGCGGGTGACAATCCCCAGGCACGCGCCGTTCTCCATCTCGAAGGAATAGAGGTTTTCCAGCCCGCCGAGCAAGGTCGGCTCCGGCTTGTTGTTTGCGGGATGGACGATGAGCGGCGCGGGTTTATCCACGACCACCCAGTCCGAGGTCTCATCGACCACGCGGAAATTCACGACCACCTGCAGGCTCATCCTTCGTCCGGTTTATCACATCGGTTTCAAAAAGCACGCCGCAAGCCCGCGTATGGCGGACTTGCGGCGTTGATCAAAAAGGCCGTCCCGGCGCGAGGGCTAGGACTTGTAGCGGAGACGCTTCTTGTGGCGGTTCTGCTTCATGCGCTTCTTGCGCTTGTGCTTGTTGATCTTTGTCTTACGACGTTTCTTGATGGAGCCCATGGTTTGTGCGGGGTTGGTGGTTCAGTTGAAAGATTACGGGACGAGCTTGTTGAGGGGGTATTCGATGATTCCCTCCGCCCCGAGGTTCTTGAGGTCGGGGATCATGTCCCTGACGAGCAGCTCGTCAATCACTGTTTCGACAGCCACCCAGCCTTCCTCGGAGAGGTGGGAAACGGTGGGGCGGCGCAGCGACGGGAGTTTCCCGAGAAGCTCGGGAAGGCGGTCGGCGGGGAGGTTCATTTTCAGGCCGACCTTGTCACGGGCGCAGAGGGCGGCCTTGAGGAGCATGGAAATCTTGTCCATCTTCGCGCGTTTCCATGGATCGGAGGCGGCGGTGGGGTTCGAGTAAAAGTGCGGGAAGGAAACCAGCAGAGTATCGACGATGCGCAGGCGGTTGGCTTTCAGGGAGGAGCCGGTTTCGGTGACATCCACGATCGCGTCCACGAGATCCGGGACTTTCACCTCGGTAGCTCCCCATGAGAACTCAACCTCAGCCTTGATGCCCAGCTTGTCGAGGTAGCGCTGGGTGATGCCCACGCCCTCGGTGGCGATGCGTTTCCCCTCCAGATCCTGAGGGGTCTTGATCGGCGAGTCCTCAGGCACGACCAGCACCCATCGCGTCGGGTTCACGGAAGCGCGGGAATAGGGCAGCTCCGCGAAATCCACCAACTCACCGCCGCCCTCCGAAGCCCAGTCGAGGCCGGTGATGCCGCAGTCGATGAAACCCTGTGCGAGATAACGCCCGATCTCCTGGGCGCGGATCAGATAAATATCCAATTCCGCGTCGTTCGATGCGGGGCGCAGCCCGCGCGAAGAAACGTAAATCTCATACCCGGCCTTCCTGAAGAGCTCGACGGTCGGCTCTTGCAGGCTGCCCTTGGGGATGGCGATTTTGAGTGAGTTGGACATGAAGAGAAAGACCCGCCCTTGCGCGGGGGCGGTGTTTGTAATCGCGAAAGCCGGGGAATCAAGCCAAGTTTTACGAAAAATCTGCCTTTTCAGCCCTGTTCGCCGCCGAGATTCACACGCAGTTCAAAAAGATCCCGCCGCCTGTCCATCAGCGGAGTGACCGATCCGGCCTCGCGGGAGCGGTAGAGGTCGTTGATGTCGAGATCGGTCACCAGCATGGTTTCCACGTTGGGATCCGCCTCCGCCTGGATGCCGTCGCGGGCGAACTCGAAGTCCGACGGAGTGTAAACCGCCGCCCGTCCGTAATGGATGTCCATGGCCGGCACGTCGGGTAAATTTCCCACCACGCCGGTCGTTACCACGTAGATCTGGTTCTCGATCGCCCGCGCTGCCGCGCATTTCGTGACGCGGAGGTAACCCTGCCGGTTGTCGGTGCAGTACGGGACAAATAGTATTTCCACACCCTGTTCCGCCAGATAACGCGCCGCTTCGGGAAATTCCACATCGTAGCAGATCAGGATACCGACTTTCGCTTTCGGGGTCTGGATCACAAGGAGCTGGTTTCCGCCGGAAATCCCCCACCACTTTGTCTCGCTGGGGGTGATGTGCAGCTTCGGCTGGGAAACGAAAGTGCCGTCGGGGCGGAACAGCATCGCCTCGTTTTGCAGACTTCCATCCTCCTGCAGGACGGGGTGCGAACCGGCGATGAGATGCAGCCCCTGCTCCCTCGCCAGCGTGGACATCAGCTCGCGGAATTTCGGCGTCAATCCCGCCAATTTCCTGATCCCGTCGCGCGAGGAATACGGCTCCATAGCGGAAAGCAGCTGCACCGAGAAAAACTCCGGGAACAGCACGTAATCCGCGCCGTAGTCCTCGCCCGCCGTTTCCACGAAATACCGCACTTGCGCCGCGAACTCATCGAAGTCCGCGATTTTCCGCATCTGGTATTGCACGCAGGCCACGCGAACTTTCCGGTCATCCCCCTCGCTCTGCTGGTAATCCGGGTTCAGCCACTCGATCAGCGAAGCGAAATTCCGGCTCTTCGGATCGCGGATGTAGTTCGGCATCACATCGCGCACCACGAAGCCCTCCTTGAGTTGGAAGCCGAGCACCGGATCCTTCACCAATCCGTCCTGCACCGCATAAACGTATTCCTCCGGCGTGTAGCGGTCGCTAAACTTGTCGTAATGCCACAGCCGCCCGCCCGCCAAGATGCGGCGCAGATTCAGCCGCTTACAAAGCTCCCGCCGCAGCGCGTAGAGATACGCCCCGACGCCGCGCCCGCGCTCACCGGGATCGACGTAAACCTCCGCGCCGTAGAGCGTATCACCCTGCGGATCATGGTTAAAAAAGTAGCCGTCGTCCGTGATGCCATAATAGGTGTGGTGGCGCAGCGGATCGAGACCCATCCACACGATCAGGCTGGAGGAAACGCCCACGATCTTCCCCTCTTTTTCGATCACCACCTGACCGTCGGGAAAAATCTGGAGCTGCGATTCGAGCTGATCCTCACGCCAAGCCCCGTCTTCATTCACCCCGGCCGCAAAGCACCGCTTGTGCAACGCGATCATTTCCGGGAAATCCTCCTCGCGAGGCGTCCTCGCTTCATACTCTTCCCCCTCGATCGTAAATTCGCGCGGCTCCATGCCGTGTATCTTCCACCGCCGCGACGCCGCGTAAAGCATTCATCGTTTCCGAGCTTCCCTACTCCACCCGCCGCGCCGAACTTCCCGCCATGCGCAAGCTCACCCCGGAACTCCTCGACCACCTCCCCCACGACGACCCCGGTGCGCTGCGCTCCCGCGCCGACCTCCGCCGCATTAACTTTTTCATGGGCAACGAGCGCTGGATCGCATCCATGATCCCGGCGGGCACCCGCCACATCACCGAGATCGGCGCGGGCGATGGCCACCTCCTCTCGCACCTCGCCTGCGAATTCCCGCAGGCCGAAATCACCGCCTACGATCTCGCCCCGCGCCCCGCCCATCTCCCGCTTTCCGTGAAATGGATGCAGGGCGACCTTTTCAGCCAAGCCCCGCCCGCCCACGGCGGCACCCTGATCGCGAACCTCTTCCTCCACCACTTCTCCGACACGCAGCTCCGCGACCTCGGCGAGTGGATGCGCGGCTTCGACACCCTCGTCATCAACGAACCCCTCCGCGCCCGCCTGCCGCTGCTGTTGGGAAAACTCGCCACCCCCTTCGTCCACCCCATCACCCGCCACGACATGCGGGTCAGCATCGAGGCGGGCTTCCGGCATGGGGAACTCCCCGCCGCCCTTGGGCTGGATCACCTTGTCCAGGAATGCGTTTCATGGCGTGGCTCCCTCCGGATATTTGCGCAAAGAACCAATCAATCTGCTAACCTTTGCAGCATTTATTGATTGAATTTGCAGCATCTAGCCTCATTCTCCCGCCATGAGAGTAAGCGTCGAACTGAACGAAACCTTGGTCAAGGAGATCATGGAACTGACCGGGGAAACCAAAATGAGCGCCGGTATCGCCAAGGCGGCGGAACTGTTCGTCAACCGCAAGAAGGCGGTCGCCATCATCCGCTCCCTGCGGGAGAATCCCCTGGACTACGCCCACACCAACGACGAGATCGAAGCGTGGGGCTTATCCCAGGACACCGCCTCCAAGAAAAAATCCTGACCATGGTGCTCTGCGATTCCTCAGTCTGGATCGAGCTTTTCCGCAAGAATGGCGATGTCATGGTCAGCCTCGCGCTGGAGAATCTCATCGAGGAAATGCAGGCCTGCTTCTGCGGCATCGTGAAACTCGAAGTCCTCGGCGGCGCGCGCGATGACGAGAAAACCGTCATCTCCAACCTCTTTTCCCTCCTCCCCTACCTGCCGCAAACGGAAGCGGTATGGGACGAGACCATTCGCTTCCAGTGGCGCGTCCGCAAGCACGGGCTGAACATCCCATGGTCGGACGCCCTGATTGCCGTCATCGCGAACCGCAACGGCCACCGTATCTACTCCCGCGACAAGCACTTCGACGCCCTCGCCAACCTCGGCCTCATCCAGCCCTACACCCCCGGCTACGGCGGCAGCTACCAGGAGCCCTGACGGGAAAACTTACCGATACCAAGTTCCCGGAAGCATGTTAGCTTCGCCCGCTTGAGCGAAACGATCACCATCACCGGAGGCGGACTCACCGGCCTTTCCCTCGCCATCGCTCTCCGGAAAAACGGCGTGTCGGTCGCGCTCCACGAGGCGGGCAGCTATCCGCGCCACCGCGTCTGCGGCGAGTTCATCTCCGGCATTTCGCGGGAAACACTCGAAACCCTCGGCATCGCCGAAACCCTCGCCGACGCTCACCTCCACCGCAGCGTCACCTGGTTTTCCCGCGACACCCTCCTGCGCGAAAACACCCTCCCCACACCCGCCCTCGCCCTCTCCCGCCACCTCCTCGACGACCGCCTCCAGAAAATCGCCACCTCCCTCGGCGTCGAAATCCACACCGGATCGCGGCGGAAAATGAACCCCGGCCAACCCGGAGAAGTCTGGACCGCCGGGCGCAAACCCGCGAAGGGCGAATGGATCGGCCTCAAGGCGCACATCCGCGGCATCAGCACCACCGCCCATCTGGAAATGCACAGCGGCCCGCGCGGATACCTCGGCATCACCCCGGTCGAGGACGGCTGGCACAACGCCTGCGGCCTGTTCCGCATCGACAAATCCATCACCGCCCGCCACGCCGATCTCCTCCCCGCCTACCTCACGGAAAACGGCAACACAGAACTCGCCCGGCGGATCGCGGCGGCGGAGTGGCGGGAGGGATCGTTCACCGCCGTCGCCGGATTCGCGCTCGGCCTGCAAGCCCCGACCCCCGGCCTCCTCTCGCTCGGCGATTCCCACGCCATCATCCCGCCCTTCACCGGCAACGGCATGACCATGGCCTTCCAATCCGCCGAAACAGCCCTACCCCATCTCATCGCCTACGCAAACAACACCCGGACATGGCCCGACGCCTGCGAAGCCATCCAACGCCAGCTCGCCAAACGCTTCACCAAACGCCTCACCTCCGCCAAACTCCTCCACCCCCTCCTCTTCCACACCCTCACCCGCCCTCTCCTGAAACACACCCCCTTACGCCCCCTGCTCGCGTTGCTGCGCTGATTGATTATTGATGATTGTCGATTGTTGATTGGAAAGAGCACGAATCCATACCCCATCAGCCCGCCTCGGCGCACTTCCCCAATACTCAATTTCCAATAATCAATAATCAATGTTCCTAACCGCCCTCGCCACCGCCAACCCGCCTCACACCTTCACCCAGGCGGAAACGTGGCTGGCTCTCCAGTCCCACCCGGACTTCGGCGCGCTGAAACCCCGCTCCGTTTCCCTGCTGGAAAAGATCCTCACGAACGGCAGCTCCGGCATCGCCGGCCGCCAGTTCACCGCCGCCGATCTCGGCCCCGTGTTCAGGCAGGATGCCCAGGTGCTGAACCGCTCCTTCGAGAACCACGCCCCCGCCCTTGCCGCTGAAGCCCTCGCCAAAGCCCTGCAAAAATCCGGCCTCGCTCCGGAAAAAATCGATGCCCTCTTCCTCTGCACCTGCACCGGCTATCTCTGCCCCGGCCCCTCCAGCCACGTCGCGGAAAAAATCGGCCTGCGCCCCGATACCTACCTTTGCGATCTCGTCGGGCTCGGCTGCGGCGCGGCCATCCCCACCCTCCGCGCCGCCCACGGATACCTCGCCGCGAACCCCGACCACACCGTCGCCGTCGTCGCCGTGGAGATCTCCTCCGCCGCCTTTTACATCGATGACGACCCCGGCGTCCTCATTTCCCTCTGCCTCTTCGGCGATGGCGCCGCCGCCGCCATCCTCACCGGGAAACCCACCTACGAGGGTTCCCGTAGTTTCCATTCCTTCGACACCCACCACGTCCCCGCCGACCGCGAGAAAATCCGCTTCGTCAACTCCGCCGGAAAACTCAAGAACCAGCTCCACCGCAGCGTCCCCACGCTCGCCGCACAAGCCGTCACCCACCTCTACGGAAAACTCCCGGAAAAACCCGACCAGATCCTCGCCCACTCCGGCGGCCGCGATGTAATCGAAGCCCTCGAGACCGCCCTGCCCGGCTTCCAACTCACCGAAACCCGCGAAGTCCTCCGCCGCCATGGCAACATGTCCAGCCCCTCCCTCCTCTTCGCCCTAGAGGAACGCCTCCGCACCCACCCCAACCCCGAATCCCTCTGGCTCACCGCCTTCGGAGCCGGCTTCGCCGCGCATTCGTGTTCGCTATCGCGAAGATAGGAGTCAGAAATCAGAAATCCAAAATCAACAATCAGCATTCATCAATCCCCCTCTTCATTCGCGATCATTCGCGTCCATTCGCGGTTAAAAAAAATGCCCACCGAACAACAACGCCTCGCCCAAACGCAACGACCCGCAGGTTTTCCTGTGATGAAACAGCGCTGGGCCGGACTCGGCTTTTTCCACTGGGAGGCGGAACCGGAAATGATCGCCACCCGCCTCCCCGCCGGACTTCACGTCGATACCTTCGCGGGCAAGGCCTACCTCGGCATCGTCCCTTTTTTCATGGAGCGCATCCGCCCCGTCGGCCTTCCGCCTTTGCCGTGGCTCTCGTGGTTCCACGAACTGAACCTCCGCACCTACGTCCACGACGACGCGGGCAACCCCGGCGTCTGGTTCTTCTCCCTCGATTGCAACCAGCCCCTCGCCGTCGAGATCGCCCGCTTCGCCTTCAATCTCCCCTACCAGCACGCGGAAATGTCCTCGGAAAAGCAAGACCGCCTCATCCATTACCGCAGCCGCCGCAAAGCCTCGCCCCTCCCCGCCGCTGAGTTCACCTATCGGCTTCCAGAAAACCCACAGCCCGCCGCCCCCGGCAGCCTCGATTGGTTCCTCGTCGAGCGCTACCTCCTCTTCTCCGCCGACGCGCAGGGAAACCTCCACACCGGTCGCGTCCACCACAGCCCCTACCTCATCGAGCCCATGCCCGAGGGAAAATGCTCCACGATCCCCTTCGCCCTCAACGGATTTCCCGAACCGGAAACGCAGCCCGTATCCCTGCTCTCTGCGGCACCGGTGGATGTCACTGTCTTTCCGTTGCGGAAGGCATGAAACCCAAACCGGCGAGAGTTGCCGCGCAGCGGTCGGCCTCGGCGAGGGGGAGAGGAGGTTCGTGCGCATCAAAATAGCCTTCGGCTTTCAGCGCATCAAGGCCGCTGATGACGCGCGCGTCCGGCCTTAGGCGGGGCATATCCAGCACACCGACCTTCGCACCGCCAGTGAGCGCCTCATAGATCATTGAGACGGAATCCTCAGTGACCCAGACGCTTTCCGCAGTGGAGAGCTTCGCGGCAAGCCAGCCGGGCTGCGTTTCCCGATGGGGAAAAACGGTGAGGCCGGGCAGCTCCTTCTTCAGCGCGGGCAGGAAGGTCTCCGGAGTCCGCCGCGAATCCGCGACCTGCCATCCGCCGTCCGCAGCGATTTCGCGGATGCGGGCGACCAGCGCACCCTCGTCGTAGCCATGGGTTTTCGACGGGCCGCCGATGAGGAAAATCTTTCCGGATCGCCCGCCTTCCGCAGGCCGCACGCGGTTCAGTGCGCCCTTGCTGGTGATCACGTTGGGCGGGACGGGCATTCCGATGAAATCGTGTTCCGGGCAGATGCAGACATCGAACCACGACACCGGCAGGCTCGGCTTCATCAGGCAGATACTACGCACACCGTATTTCCGTGCGGCCAAAAGCGCGGCGGGATGCGTGGCATGGCCGGCGGCGATGACGAAATGCGGGCGGGGATGCTTCGCGGCATCCGCCACCGCCGATCTCAGCCTACCGAGGAACCCTTTTCCCATATCGAGGCGGAGGGTATGGATTTCCGCCGGACGCAGGCGCGCCATCGCCTCAGCGAGGCCGAGCGATTGGTTCTCGTGGCCGGCTTTGCCGTCGCTGATGACGAGGATTCGCGTCGGGTCACCCATGTGCGATGAACGTGGGCAATCCGGCGGAGCTTGGCAAAACGAATTCCGCCGGGAACGCGGGTTTCAAAACCCGCAAGCCCATGAGATGCCAAAGATGAAGGCCCGGAGGGCGGTTTCTTTCTCCCATCATGGGCTTGCGAGTCGCAGACTCGCGTTCCCAGCGCCCTGCTATTTTCTGATAACCAGCCGCGCTACGGTGGCGAGCGATCCGAGCAGCATGAGGGTGATGAGGCTGGCGGCGAAGGCCTTCGGTTCGTCGGCCATGACCTTCTGCCAGCTTATGAAAGAACGGATCGAGAACACCACGCAGAGCATCAGTGTGGTGACGAGCGCCGCCCATTTCGCCCAGCCGATGCCTTTTCCGAGCAGCATTCCCCATACGACGGAGAGACCTCCGAAGACGGAGCCGGAAATCAGCGCGGTTTTCGCGGCTACCGGATTGGAGAGGTAACCTGCCAGTCCGCAGAGAAAAAGGAACACGCCGTAACCGATGAGCCATTTGGAATTCGTCATGCCCCCAGTTTGAACCGCAACCACGGACGCGCAACCGATTTGCGAAAATAAAATCGTGAATCCCTTCACCTAAGTTCCCCGCCAACCATCGCCTGATAGGTGGGATCGAGATCGCGCAGCTCTTCGTGGCTGCCGTCGCTTACGACTCGCCCGTCGCGGAAAACGAGGATGCGGTCGGCGATGCGGATCGTGCTGAAGCGGTGGGCGATGATCAGGGTGGTGCGGCCTTTCACCAGCTCGGCGAGCGCCTGCTGGACGGCGGCCTCGCTTTCGGTGTCGAGCGCGCTCGTCGCCTCGTCGAGGATGAGGATGGGCGCGTCCTTGAGGAAGGCACGCGCGATGGCGATACGCTGGCGCTGGCCGCCGGAAAGGAGATCGCCGCGCTCGCCGACAGGGGTGTCGTATCCCTGCGGCATGGCCGTGATGAAATCATGCGCGAAAGCCTTTTTCGCGGCGGCCTCGATCTCCGCGCGGGTGGCGTCCTGTTTGCCGACGCGGATATTTTCCTCCAGCGTCCCGAGGAACAGCGAAGGCGTCTGCGGCACCACGGCGATGTGTGCGCGGAGGTCGTGCTTTTTGAAATCGCGGACGGAAATGCCGTCGATGCGGACTTCGCCTTCCCGTGCATCGTAGAAACGCGGCACGAGCTGGGCGAAGGTCGATTTCCCCGCGCCGCTGGGGCCGACGAGCGCCACGACCTGACCGGCGGGGATCGTGAGGCTCACGTTGTGGAGCACCGGCGCGTCGTCGTAGGCGAAGGTGACGTCATCGAAGGAAATTTCCTTCAGGGAGCCCGGGAAAGGCTTGGGCTGCGCGGTGTTGGGGAGGCTGTCCTCGGCGTGGAGGATGTATTCGATCCGATCCACCGAGGCGCGTCCCTGCTGGAAAAGGGAATGGATCGCACCGAGTTTTTTCAGCGGCTCGTAGGACATGAAAAGCGCCATCCCGAGCGCGAGGAAACCCTCCAGCGTCATCCCCGCCTTCACGCCGAAATACAGCGCGGCGGCGAAACCGGCGGCGGCGACAACCTCGATGGATGGCGAAATGATCTGCCGGTATTTCACCACCTTCATCGTCAGCCGCAGGATCTCGCCGACGCGTTTGCGGAAACTCCGGGTCTGGGTTTCCTGGAGGTTGTAGGCGCGGATCTCAAGGGCGGATTGCAGGCTTTCCGAGAGCGATGCGGAAAGATCGCCGCCCCGGCTCTGGAGCGTGTAGGCGCGGGCGGTCAGCTTTTTCCCCGCCGTGCGGATCACCATGATGCACAGCGGCACCGTTAGCAGCGCGATCAGCGCGATGAACGCACTGCGGTCCCGCCACGCCATTTGGCCCACGTATCCGAGCGCGAAAAGGAGGGTCGCGGGCTGCTTGATCAGGTCGTTCGACGCCTGAGCGATGACCTGGCGGAGGATTTCCGTGTCGTTGAGCAGCCGCGCGAGGAGATCGCCGGATTGGTTGCGTTTGAAAAAGGCCAGCGGCAGGGTCTGGAGTTTCTCGAAGAGATCGATGCGGATCGACTCCACCACGCGCATGCCGGCGAACTGGATCAGGTAGCCGTTGGCAAAGGCGGCGATGGCGCGGAGCAGGAAAACGGCGGGGATCCAGAGGCAGGTGAAAATCAGGAGCTGGTCGCGCGAGACCTTGCCCATCCGTTCCGTGAGCCAGCGCAGATACCACGAGGACTCCGCGGCCTCGCTTTCGAAAAGCACGGGGAACACCACCTTCGTCATCAGCGGCAAGCCCAGCCCCGAGGCGGCGGCATAGACCACGCCGGCGATCACGCCGGCGGCAAAGATACCCTTCACCTTCCAAAGGTGGCGGTAATATGGCAGAAATCTCTTCAAGGGCTGGCGGGCATCCTTTTCCGCAAAGCCCCCTCCGGGCAAGCCGGGAATGAGGGGCGCGGGATTCCTTCGTCCCCTGCGAAAATTTCCGCAAGCCCCCTCACCCCACGAACAACCCCACGATCGCTGCGCTGGTGAGGTTGGAGAAAGTCCCGGCGGCAACCGCCATCAGGCCCAGCCTCGCGACCTCCGAGCGACGGTTCGGAGCCATGCCGCCGAGGCCACCGATGAGGATGGCGATGGACGAAAGGTTCGCGAAGCCGCACAGCGCCACCGCGCCGATCGCCTCCGCCTTGGGGCTGAGCGTTGGCCGCCACTCGACGTATTGCACGTAGGCGACGAACTCATTCAATATCAGCTTCTGCCCGATCAGGCTGCCGCCCTTTACCGCATCGCCCCATGGCATCCCGACAAGCCACGCCACCGGCGCGAAGCACCAGCCGAGGATCTGCTGGAGGCTGAGGTCGCCATTCCCGAACCACCCACCGATCCCGCCCAGCATCAGGTTCAGCAGCGCGATCAATCCGATGAACGCCAGCAGCATCGCGCCGACGTTGAGCGCGAGGTGCAATCCCGTGGAGGCACCCAGCGCCGCCGCATCCACCACGTTCGCCGGTTTCTCATCGCCCTCCGCGAAGTCGAGCTTCCCCTCGTGCGGCGTCCCGGTCTCCGGTTTCATCAGCTTCGCGAAAAGCAGCCCTCCCGGCGCCGCCATGAACGACGCGGCGATCAGGTATTTGATATCCACCCCCAGCGCCACATAACCCGCCAGGATCGATCCCGCCACGCTCGCCAACCCGCCCACCATCACCGCGAACAGCTCCGAGCTCGTCATCCGGGAAATGTACGGTTTCACCACCAGCGGGGCCTCCGTCTGCCCCACGAAAATGTTCGCCGCCGCGGACAGCGACTCCGCCCGGCTCGTCCCCAGCAGCCATTTCAACCCGCCGCCGAGGAACTTGATCACCAGCCCCATCACCTTGATGTGGTAGAGCACCGCGATCAGCGAGGAGAAGAAAATGATCATCGGCAGCACCCGGAACGCGAAAACGAAGCCCACCGCCCCGCCGTTGTCCCGCGTCAGCCCGCCGAAAAGGAAATCCACCCCCTCCTGCCCCGCGCCGATCGCGTTCGTCACCCCCGCGCTCAGCGCCGCCAGCGCATCCCGCCCCGCCGGCACCGCAAACACCACCCACCCGATCAGCACCTGCAAAGCCAGCGCCGTCCCCACCGTCCGCCAGCGGATCGCCTTGCGGTTGTCGCACAGCGCATAAGCCGCCAAAAGCAGCACCACGATCCCGAGGAGTCCTGTCATCGCCCCAACAGCTAGCTAGTCCCGTGCCGGGAGGAAAGGGGAAACGCGAACCCCGGCGGCGGGGCGATCAAGCGCAGGAGCGCGTCAAAAACAGGGCGAGCCTCTAGAGTCCCGGCAGGGACGGCCCGAGAGAAGCCGGGGGTGCAGTGAAATGGAACCCCCGGACGTATGGCACAGGGGATTAAGCGGGCAAGGGGGAAGCTCCGCCACCAGTCCAGCTCCCGTCGCAGCCCGCTTACGGCATGGCGGGTTTCCGGCTTCGAAGGTGCGCGTGAGAGGCGGGCATTTCCGCTCGCCGCCTGGCAGAGGGCACTTTTCACCCCGGGTTCCGCTGCGCTGCACCCGGGGCTACGATCCGGACACCCCTCCGGGGTTGAATCCGCATGGTTTTCCTTAGTTTATTGTATTTTGTCTCTCCCTTTGAATATCTTTCGACCTGGGGTCGCCGTGATTTCCCCACCCGAACTGAATCCTTGAATTGCCGTTTCTCGGGAACATGATGCGGGGAAGTGTTGCTTCAGCCAAAGCGTCCGAGGGGTGGCGAACACCCGCATGCAGCCATGAAACCCATCGCCTCACTCATCATCGTTTCCGCTTTCAACCTCATCGCCGCAGCGGCGGGCGAGGTGGTCGTCAAGGATTCGCAGGGTATGGATTGCTTCGTTTACACTCCGGATCCCATCGATCCGGAAAAGACCTACCAACTCGTCGTCGGGGTGCATGGCGCGGGCGGCAGGGGCAACGGCGCGGCCGGCATGAAGGACTGGGCGAAACGCGGCGATGTGATCGTGATCGGCCCGTCGTTTGAGACGAAAGGCGAGAGCCCCTACCAGAATGGCAACGGTGTCCATGCGGAGAAACTCATCGACCTTTTCAAAGGGCTGAAAAAGGAACACAAGCTGCACGACAAAATGTTCCTGCATGGCTTTTCCGGCGGCTCGCAGTTCACCCACCGCTTCGCGATGCTGCATCCGAAGCTCGTCTGCGGCGTCTCGGCGCACTCCGGCGGCACATGGGCGACGGATGGATACGGCGAATTCAGCTCGTCCGCGAAAGAGATCCCCTTCGCCGTTTCCTGCGGCGAGAAGGACACCGCGAAAGCCTTTCCCGAAGCCCCTTTCAACCGCCTTGAGTGGTTCGGCAGGTTCCGCGACGAGATCGACAAGAAGCGCTTCGCCCACATCGCGGCGTCCTGGCCCGAGGTCGGCCACAATATTTCCCCGGGCGCGTGGGATTTCGCGAAACAATGCTTCCAGCTCGCCACCGGCCTTCCCGGCGAATCCGCAACTCAGGAAGTCGCCATCAGCGACGCATGGAAAAACATCGACCATCTCAGGAAATCCGCACCCGCCGCCCCTGCCCCGCGCACACCGTCCGTCAATCAGACGGAACTCGACAAGATGACGCGCGCCGCTTTCGCAAAGGCCGATACGGAGGAGATCCCGGACGACAAGCTGGTCATCTTCATGCGCAAGTATCCGCCCGCCATTTGGAAAGACAAACCCGACTCCGCGAAGCTGCTCGAGCAATGCGAGCGCGCTGCAAGTGCATCTTACGAAGCGGCGAAGGCAAAAGGCCTCTGGAAAGGCGCGGCGAAAGAGGAATTCAAGCGCTACACCCAAGGCCTCGAAATCAAAACGGAGGACTGAGCCTCACCGCGCCGAAGCCCGCCGCAAACGATCCATGATCGCGACCCCGAGGCCGGTTTCGGTGACGGGCTCGGCGATGATCTCGTCGAGACCCATCTCGTCCATCTCCCGCATGGCGTAAAACAATCGGATCGCGGCCTCGGCGAGTTTCCCGCTGCCGGGGCTGAGCGCGACGACGTTGTCCCAGCGGTGTGCGCGGACGAACTCGCCGCCCTCCTCGCCGGTGTAGCTGAGCAGGCCGTAGGTCTTGCCGATCTCCGGCGTGAAATCGGACGGCTTCTCGATGAGGCGGAAAGGCGTGATCGGCGCGTAATGGCTTTCGAGCTCCCCGGGCGCCTGGAGCTTGTCGCCGGGCTTCGCCTTCTCCACTTTCCCGAATTTCTGGAGCTGCTCCTTGGTGATCGGGCCGGCGCGGTGGATGTAAAAGATCGGCTTCTTCCCCTCGCGCGGCTCGATGCGGATGATCGTGCTTTCCAAGCCCTCGTTGCACGCGCCGGCATCGACGATGAGCGGGATGCGCCCGCCGAGTTCCTTCATCACCGCGGAGGCGGATGTCGGGGATATGCGCCCGAAGCGGTTCGCGCTCGGCGCGGCGATGGGGTTGCCCAGCGCCTTGTTGATCGCCCGGAAAATCGGATGCCCGCTCTGCCTCACGCCCACCGTCGGCAGGCCGCTTGTCACAATGTCGGGCACTTCCGGGGTCTTCGGCAAAAGGATGGTCAGCGGCCCGGGCCAGAACTCGTTCGCCAGTTGGTTGACCGTTTGTCGGATCTCCTCCGGCACCACCGCCACCCGCTCCAGATCCCGGAACGAGGCGATGTGCACGATGAGCGGATCGAAGCTCGGACGCTCCTTCGCCGCGAAAATTTTCGCCACTGCATCGGGATTGAAAGCATCCGCCGCCAGCCCGTAAACCGTCTCCGTCGGCAGCGCGACGACCTCGCCCCGCTGCAGAAGCGCGACCGCCTCGTTCTGCGCTTCTTTCATGCCGTCGTCGGTCGCCTCAATGATCCTTGTCTCAAACACGTGGTGATGATTTCTCATGGAGCGCCGCATTGCAAGCCGCGCTCCACATTCACCCCTTCGCGCCGAGGCGGTGGAACGACCAACGGATTTCCTCCTCGTAGGCTTGCAGGGACGGGTAGAGAGTCTCCGTGGAAAGCTCGCGCAGGCCGCGGTTCATGCGTTCCGGCGGCAGTAGGGATCCGAGATCCGCCAGCAGGACGGTGAGTTCCGTGCGGTTTTTCATCCTGATCGGACGCCCGCCGTAGGTGATGACCGAGTCCCTATCCATTTCCAGGGAAATGCGGTGCGGCTCCCGGGAGAAGAAGAGATCGATGCGGAAATAGTCTTTCTCGACGGTCTTGCTAACACGCGTGGGCACCTGCGTCGTGTACGCGCCACCCTCGAAGTAGCGGACTTCCGTTTGCATTTCGTAATCGGAGACCGGTCGTTCGCGCTCGACGATGCCTGCGGCGGCGAAAACGAATTCATCCCTCCCCCGCTCCTGGCGGCGGTTCATCGCGTTGGTGAGGATGAGGGTTTCCGCGGTGAGATCGATCAGGTGGCAGCGGAAATCCTGATGGAGCGAGGGAATGTCCCCATCCGGCACGATGTCCGTTTCGCAGCCGAGGGTGCGCAGGCCTGCATGGAAGGCTTGCGCGTCTTCTAGCGAAAGACCGGAGGAAACGATCCCGAACCAACCCCGCAAAATCCCCGCCGCGTCG
Organism: Verrucomicrobiaceae bacterium; assembly: GCA_027485615.1. GTDB lineage: Bacteria > Verrucomicrobiota > Verrucomicrobiia > Verrucomicrobiales > Akkermansiaceae > Luteolibacter. The sequence goes on along the minus strand of JAIXQS010000011.1, from coordinate 29,311 downwards.
GCCCGCGCGATGGACGGCACCTCGACGGTGATTTCCTCCAGGGCCTTGCGGTCAGGCTTCGGCTCGAGCGCGTGGAGGAGGAGGGAAAAGCTCAAGTTTCCGGTCAGTAGGAAAAGATCTCGCCGTCCTTGAAGAAGCGCTTGATCTCGGCGGCGGCGGCTTCCGGGGAGTCGGAGGCGTGGCAGACGTTGCGCATCTTCGCGTCGGCGTCCTTGAAGCCGAAATCGCCGCGGATCGTGCCGGGGGCGGCGACCATGGAATCGGTGGGGCCGAGCAGGTCGCGGACGCGGGTGATCACGTCATCGCCTTCGAGGGCGAGAGCGATAACCGGCGTTTCCTGCATGAAGCCGCGGACGGAAGGGAAAAACGGCTTGTCGGCGATGTGCGAATAATGCTCGGCGAGGATTTCGTCGCTGAGGGACATCATCTTGATGCCGCGCACGAGGAAGCCTTCCTTCTGGAAACGGGCTAGCACCTCGCCGGTGAGGTTTTTCGAGACAGCATCGGGTTTGAAGAGAATCAGTGTGGTTTCAAGAGCCATGGGCATGGGTTAGGCGGCGATTTCTCCCTGTGCAAGCCTTTTCACGGAGCAATGAATGCGGTGGCAAAGCCCAGCAGGGCGCAGGCGGCGAGGACGGAGGTGAAGGGAACCTTGAAAATCTTCATCGCGAGGAAAGCCGCGCAGGCCGTGACCGCCACGAAAACATCGAAGCCGCCTGCCGTTTCCGGCCACAGGGCGTGGGTGGCGAATTTCACCCCGAGATTGAGGATCACGCCCACCACGGCGGCGGTGATCGCGGTCAGGCACGCGCCGAGCCGGGGCATGTTGCGCAAGCCCTCGACGAAGGGTGCGCCGAGAAAAACCATGAGAAAGGACGGGATGAAGGTCGTCCAGACGGTGATCGCCGCGCCGAGCGTTGCGCCGCCGAGCGGGCTGAGGGTTCCCGGATTCCGCCAACCGCCCACGAAGCCGACGAACTCCAGCACGATGATCAGCGGTCCCGGTGTGGTTTCCGCGAGCGCGAGTCCGGCCATCATCTGCGAGTGGGTCAGCCATTGGTGGTGCTCCACCGCCTGCTGCGCAACGTAGGGCAACACCGCATAGGCTCCGCCGCCACCCCGCCGCGCCAGCCGTGCAAGCGCCAGCCGAGATACGTCGCGAGTTGCTGCGCCTCCGGCCCCGGCAGCAGCATGCAGAAATTCAGCGCGTGGAGGAAATGCCCCTCGCCGATCCAACGCCGCTTCTCCACCAGCTCCCGGTGCATGATCGCGATCTGCCCGGCGGGCCCGCCGAAGCTGATCAGCCCCAGTTTCAGCCAGAACCTCAGCGCTTCACGGAAAGTCGGCATTCGCGGAGGGTGATCGCTCGGCTACGAGCGGGAAAGGCGAAATCGGTCAGATCTTGTGCGTGCCCGGCTTCGGAACCGGAGCGACGGGATGGGCGTCGGAAAGCTTCAGGGTGTCGGGGGCGTGATCCTGCTCCGATTTCCAGAGCTGTTCCCAGGTCACCCGCTGGCCGGTGTGCGCGGCCTCGCGGCCGAGTATGCCGAGCATCGTGCTGCGAACCATGAGATCGCCGGTGTTGAGAGCCTCGCCCTTGCGGATCGCGGCGAACCACTCCTGGTGGCAGACCTGGTACATGTTCGCTTCCGGCCCGCGATACGCCCAGGTCATCTTGCCCTCGTGATCCTTGGTGAAAACGCGGCCCGGCGCTTGAAGCGAGCCTTTCTCGCAGGACACCCGGTCCACCACCTCGTTGAAACAGCCCCTGTGCTGCCGCTGGCCGACATGGCAGAACACGCCACCCGGATACTCGTAGGCGACATCGTAATGATCCCACACGTTGCCGTCATCCTCGCGCTGGTTGCGACCGCCGCCGCCCCGGGCCGCAATAGGATCCGCATCGCCCATCGCCCAGGAAACCTTGTCCACCGTGTGGATGCACTGCTCCAGCAGCGGGCCGCCGGAGAGCCACTCGTGACCCATCCAGTTGCGGATCTGCCATTCCACATCGCCCCATTTCGGGTCGCGCTGGTCGATGGAGGTGGAGGGTTTGGGGACGTTGGCGAGGTAGGTGCCGTAAACGGAAAGCACGCGGCCGAGCTCGCCGGACAGGATCTTGGCATAGCCCTCGCGCACGCCGGGATCGAAACGCCAGCAATAGCCGTGCTGCAGGGTGAGGCCTTTCTCCTTCGCGAGGCGCGCGGTCTCCATCACGGATTTCACTCCCGCCACGTCCACGGCCATCGGTTTCTCCGCGAAAACATGTTTCCCCGCCTCGATCGCCGCGCGCATATGCTGCGGGCGGAAGCCGGGAGGTGTGGCCAGCAGCACGACATCCACGCCGCTCTCGAGCACTTTCATGTAGGCATCCAGGCCCGAAAACTGCCTTTCCTGCGGGACATCCAGCCTGCCCTCGAACCTTTTCAGGTTGTTGAGCGCCTTGGGAACCTGCGTCTCGAACAGATCGCCGATCGCCCAGAGCACGGTGTTGTCATCCGCCATCAGGGCCTCTTGCGCCGCGCCGGTGCCCCGCCCGCCGCAGCCAACGAGGCCGATCTTGAGCTTCGCATTGGTGGCGGGTGCGCCGAAGAGGATGTTCGGGAAAGCGGAAAGGGCGGCGGTAGCTCCGGCGGCCTTGAGAAATGTACGGCGGTGGGTCGTTTCCATCAGGACTCCTTTACAGCGGAAACCATGCCCGGTTTACAGTGAAAAATCCGCGTGAACCTCAATGCGCCGGGCCCTGGTGTTCCTGGATGTATTCCTGTTTCAGGCCCAGGGCTTCGGGTGCGTGGAGGACGAGCATCTTCATGCGGACATCGACAGGGATGGTTTTGCGCGTTGCATTGGAGACCACGATCATCAGTCCGATGGAAAGCGGCACGGACCAGATCGCGGGCTGCTCGGCGAGGATGCGGAGCAGGGGATGGGCGACCCAGAAATCGTTGATGCCGCTGAAACCGGCGAAGAGCTTGCCCATCGGCCCCTTGTCGAGGGCGAGGGTGGAGGCGTTGACCAGCGCGGCGGAGAACAGGGCGCAGAGGCCGCCCGTGAGCATGCCGGTGGCCGCGCCTTTCATCGTCATTCCGCGCCACCAGACGCTCATGAACAGCAGCGGGAAATAGCTCGCGGCCGCGATGGCGAAGGCCTGGCCGACCATGAAGTTGATTTCCAAGGGCTCGACCATCGCGCCGAGCAGAACCGATACGCTACCGACGAGGACGGCGCACCACTTGAACATTTTCATCCGCTCCTCCGGCGAGGACTGCGGGCGGATCATGCGGCCGTAGACATCATGGGCGAGCGCGCTGGTCATGGAAACGAGCAGCCCGGAGAAGGTGCTCATGAACGCGGCGAAGGCTCCCGCGCAGGTGATTCCGCTGAGGATGGAGCCGAGGATCCCGTATTTCTCGCGGATCAAAATGGGCAGCTCCAGCACCACCTTGTCCGGCCCCTTGGAGCCGGTTGCCTCGTAGAGCTCCGGCAACAGGTTCCGCCCCAGCACGCCGAAGACCGGCGGGAAGACATAGAACACACCGATCAGGATCATCACCCACATCGTGGTCTTCTTGGCCGCGATGCCGTCGGGATTCGTGTAGAACCTGACAAGGATGTGCGGCAGGCCCGCCGTGCCGCAAACGAGGGCGACGATCAGCGAGAAGGTGTAGAGCAGGGAATAAGGTTTCGATTCCTCCGGTGTGAGACCGGCGGCCTTGGCGGCCTTCGTCGTCAGCGGGCCGAAGGGGGCGATCCAATCCTCGTCCTTCGGTGCCTTGGCGGGCAGGACGCGCTCTGTTTGCCCGGGCTCCACGGTCTGCACAATGGCGGGCGGCGAATCGGAGATGGACTTGTTCAGCGAGAGGTTTTTTCCATAACCGCCATACACGGACAGCAGCACGAAGATCGGCACCGATATGGCAAACATCTTGATCCAGTATTGGACCGCCTGAACCAGGGTGATGCCTTTCATGCCGCCGAGCGCGACGTTGAGCGTGATCACCGCACCCACCACCAGCACGCCGACCCAATACGGCAGGCCGGGGAAAATGTAGGCGAGCGTGACGCCCGCGCCTTTCATCTGCGGCATGGTGTAGAAGAACCCGATGAAGAGCACGAAGCAGACGGCGATCTTACGGAACACCGGCGAGTCGTAGCGGCCTTCCGCGAAATCCGGGATCGTGTAAGCTCCGAAGCGGCGCAGCGGCCCCGCGATGAAGAGCAGCAGGAACAGGTAGCCGCACGCATAACAGACCGGATACCAGAGCGCGTCATAGCCGGAGAGCATCACCATACCGGCGATGCCCATGAAGCTGGCGGCGCTCAGGTACTCGCCGGAAATGGCGGATGCGTTCCAGCCGACCGAGACCGAACGGCCGGCGACGAAGAAGTCGGACGCGGACTTGGAGCTTTTCGCGGAACGGAAACCCATCCAGATCGTCACCACGACGGTGATGGCGGAGAAAGCGAGGATCCAGGGATCAATGCCCTTGGATGAGGACGCGGCGGCGAGAAATTGCAGAGCGGTGAGGTTCATGGCAGGGATCTCGGGCTAGGGTTTGCGCTTGTTGCCCTCGGCGGCCACCTGGACCTCGGCGTTTTCCAGCGCGATGGAGCGGGTGATGAAGAGGCGGGCGATGACCCAGACGTAAGGGAAAAACAGCACGCCGAGGATCAGCCATGTGAGGGTGAAGCCGCCCACGCGCCGCGCCATGAGTTCGGGCGCGAGATAGTTCATCAGCGGCAGGCCGAAGAGCAGGACGATGAACGCCGTCGCGCAGGCGATGGAGAGCTTGAGCTGTCGCCTCATCAGGCCGTGGAGGAACTCCTCGCTGTGGATGAAGTCGGTGTGATCATGGGTTGGGTCGGACATGGGAATATGGGTTTCTGGGTTTCGCCGGAAAGCGGCGGGAATGTCCTAGGAAAACAAGGGGCACGGAGTGTCCCGTCAAGAACCATTTGGCAGGGCGGGACCGGATGCCAGCATCCACCGATGGCTCACAGCAGCATCAGCGCCGGATTCTCGATGAGCTTCTTGACCTCGGCGAGGAACGCGGCGGCGACCGCTCCGTCCACCACACGATGGTCGGCGGAAACTCCGATGTTCATGCGCAGGCCGGCGACAATCTGGCCGTTTTTCACAACGGGTTTCTCGATGGCGGCGCCGACGGAGAGGATGGCGGCTTGCGGCGGATTGACGATCGCATCGAAAGAATCGATGCCCCATGCGCCGAGGTTGGAGACGGTGATCGTGCCGCCGTCGAATTCATCGGGCTTGAGTTTCTTGTCCTTGGCGCGGGCGGCGAAATCCTTCACGGCGCGCGAGATGGCGAGCAGGGATTTCGTTTCCGCCTGCTTGATGACAGGGGTGACGAGGCCGTCCTCCACCGCGATGGCGACGGAGAGGCCGACGTGCTTGAATTTCACGATGTGATCGCCGGCGAAGGAAGCGTTGATCGCAGGCACGGCTTCGGCGGCGTTGATCGTGGCCTTGAGGATGAAGTCGTTGACGGAATACTTGTTGCCGTGCGTTTTCTCGGCCTGGTCGTTGACCTGTTTGCGGAGCGCCATGAGCGGCGTGGCATCGACCTCCATGTGCAGGTAGAAATGCGGGATGGTGGTCTTGGAAGTGAGCAGGCGGGAGGCGATGATTTTCCGCATGGAGGAAAGCTCGATGCGTTCGTCGCCTTCCTTGGCGGTAGGCATGATCGCGGCAGGGGCGGGAGTAGAAACGGGAGCGGGCGCAGCGGTGGCACGGGCCTTGACGGCTTCGGCAAGTTTCGCGGCGGCGCTGGCGGCCTGCGAAGGCTCTTTCGGTGCGGAGATGGGAGCTGAGGATGCTTTCTCGACATCCTCTTTCACGATGCGTCCCGCCGGGCCCGTGCCGGTGACGCTGGAGAGATCGACACCGAGTGCGCCAGCGACTTTGCGGGCGAGCGGGGATGCTTTCACACGGCCGCTTTCCGAGGCTTGCGGGGCGGCAGCGGGGGGGGCTTTGGCGGCGACTTGTTCCACGGCAGCGGGTGCTGGGGCTGCCGCAGCAACTTGGGCGGCGGGGGCAGGGGCGGCGCTCCCGCTATCACCGTCAAGCACCGCGAGGACCCCGCCGATCGGAGCCTTGTCGCCCTCCTGGATGAGGATTTCCGTGATCACGCCCTCATCGAAGGCCTCCATCTCCATCGTGGCCTTGTCGGTCTCCACTTCAGCGAGGACGTCGCCAATCAGGACGGTGTCGCCGACTTTTTTGTGCCATTTGATGAGGGTGCCTTCGGTCATGGTGTCCGAGAGCTTGGGCATTTCGATGTTTACTGACATGATGATGGGGAAAATCGTGGAACGCGGGCAGGATGCGAGAATACGCGGGCATTTCCAGCCCTTTTTGCGATGTCCCGAAAACAAGAAGCGCGGAACGGACAGGCCGCACCGCGCTTCTTTGGAAATAATGGGTAAGCCGCTTTTACTCAGCGAGCTTTCTCATGGTCGGCACGAGGCCGATGTTTGGGCTGCCGACAGGGCCCTGCGCGGTGACTCTCTTGAGGTAGGACTCGCTGGTGGTTCCACAGCAATCCTTCTTGGGGCAGTAGAAGCGCACGCAGGAGCCGCAAGACACGCGGACTTTCTTGGTGACGGTCTTGTAGCGCGGCACCTTTTTCTCGATGGTCTGGGTCATGCCGCCCTTGCCACTGGAGTTGGCTGTGTAAACCTCCTCGGTGACAATGTCATAATGGCAGGTTTTCACCTGGCGGGTCTCGGTGCGGTAGCCGGCGGAGTTCGAGCCGAGGCCGAACATCGAGCAGCAGGAGGAGAAGCCCATGGATAGGGCGACAAGGGTCAGGAGACTGAGGAGTTTTTTCATCGGTTTGGTTCTATGGATTCGGTTAGAAAAGGCAGCAGCAGGAGGTGGCCGCAACCGCAGTCAGTGCAATCAGGGCGACGGTGGCAATGCGCTTCAACATGTCGCCAGACTAGGCGGGCGCATGGCCTTGGCAACAAAATTTCGCCGGGAATACGCCAATCCGGCGACGGACCGCGAGCTTCAGCTCGCCCAGGTGTTCAGGCATCCGCATCCCCGATCCTCCGGGGCGAGCTGAAGCTCGCGGTCCGCAACCTCTCATCCGCCCGTATCCCCACGCGCCCGGGAAAAATTATTGATTTCGCCAAAGGATTTCCCTTCCCTGCGTGGGATCTCAGCGCCTGATATCACATGGCGGACGGGTCTATTACACCCGTCATGGAAAGAAGAACTAGACATCTGAAACCAGGGCAAAAACCAATTTCCCACCGTTACCGGTTTGGTGATCATGGCTGTTTGCGCTGTTTGGGCAGTTGTCGCGATGAAGCACTTGAAATCGCCTGAAGTAGATACTGGAGGCTATGGCGGATTCGTCGTCATCGCCGCATTTACGCTAGTGACACCCATCGGGCTTTTATGCGGAGACATAGGTTTGATAGGAAGGGAATGCCCCGCCTATCTCTCTTGGTTGCTTGTGATTCTCACCCCTATTCCAATCATTGGGGTGCTTGCCAAGAAATTCATGTGAACTTACATACACTGCCAAACCCTAGGAAGAAAAAGCTCATAGGTTCATCAGGAGTAGCCGCCAGCCTGAATCCCTTACCCCGTCGTTCGCAGCCCGGAGGCAATGGCGTTGATGGAGAGGAGGAGCTTCGGAAGCAGCGCGTCGGCAGCGGTTTGATTGTCCTTTTCGATGAGGTCGCGCCACTCGCGGAGGAGGGCGATCTGCTGGTGGTGTAGCACTTTCAAGGGGGCTTCGCGGATGCCGAGGGTTTTCGCCATGCGCGGGCGGCGATCCGCCATGGAGCCGTCGAAGAGCTCGGCGAGGAGGTCTTTCGTGAGGTCGAACTCGGCGGTGATGGTTTCGGTGAAACGGGTGCGGATTTCCGGGTCGGTAACGAGGGCGGCGTAGGCGCGCATGAGGTCAAGGTTGGCGGAGGCGAGGTTCGTCTCGACGTTGGTGAGGACGTAGGAGAGGAAGGTGGATTTCTCCAAGGCTGCCTTGAGCGCGGCGAAACCGGCAGGGGAGTTTTCTTTCAGTTCGGAAAGGGCGGAGCCGACGCCGAACCAGCCGGGGAGGTAGTAGCGCGCCTGGGTCCAGGAGAAGACCCACGGGATGGCGCGGAGATCGGAGATGGAGTGGGATTTCTTGCCGGTGCGGCGGGCGGGGCGGGAGCCGATGCGGGCGTTTTCCAGGGCGTCGATGGGGGTGGCCTGGCGGTAGAAGTCGATGAAGCCCTCGGATTTCAGGAGGGCTTGGTAGGCTTTCTGGGAAGAGTCGGAGAGGGTGTCGAGGAACGCCTCGGCGGGATCGGGGGTTTCCGGGAGGTGCTTGTGGCGGGCGGTGTTGATCGCGGCTCCGGCGAGGAGGAGTTCGAGGTTGTAGGTGGCGTTGGCGAGGTTCGCGTATTTCTGGGCGATGGTCTCGCCCTGCTCCGTCATGCGGAAGGCACCGGACATCGCGCCGTGCGGAAGGGCTGCCATGAACCAATGCGTGGGGCCCGCGCCGCGCGAGATCGTGCCGCCGCGGCCGTGGAAAAAGCAGAGCGTAACGCCTTTTTCCAAACCGACCTGCGTGAGCGCGGACTGGGCGCGCTGGAGGGCGACTTGGGCGGCGAGGATGCCGCAGTCCTTGTTGGAGTCCGAGTAGCCGAGCATGATTTGCTGGGTTGGTTTCGGCATGTTTTTCAGGGAACGGGTGGTGAGCGGGTGATCGAGGAAGGCGGCGAGGATGCCGGGGGAATGGTGGAGGTCATCCATCGTCTCAAAAAGCGGCACGACGGGGAGCGGGCAGGCCATGCCGTCCGGCGTGTGCATCATCAGGCCGGCCTCGCGGGCGAGGAGATATACGGCGAGGAGGTCGGAAAGCTGGCGTGTCATCGAGACGATGAGCGAGCCGAGCCCGGCGGTGCCGGAGCGTTTCCAGTGGCGGACGAGGACGCGGTGGGTGTCGAGGACGTTGTCGGCGTGCTGGCCGATGCGCGCGCCGTCGTGGAGGAAGGGGCGGGAGGAAAGCAGCTCGGCGTTGAGGAAGGCGAGGCGTTTTTCCTCGGGCCATTTCGGGAAATTTTCGCCATCCGCGATGCCTGCGGCGGTGAGGATTTCGGCGATGGCGAGGTCGTGAAACTCGGAATTCTGTCGGACGTCGAGGGTGGCGAGGTGGAAGCCGAACATCTCGATCTTGTGGCGCACGGGGCGGATCGCTTGTTCCTCTAACAGGCGGCAGCCTGCGGCGGAAAGGGTGCGGGAGATGAGGTCGAGATCCGCGGTGAGGTGGGCGGGGCTGGCATAGCCGTCTTTCCCGCCGATCTGCTCGGAAAGGAGAGTCGCCATGAGATTGGCCAGCTGCCGCCAAGGTTCCTCGGTCTGATGGTCGAGGATGTCTTTCACATCGGTCTGGCTCGATATCACGAAGCTCAGCTCGTCGATGCGATCCTGGAGTTCTTCCGGGACATCGGTGAGCTGGCGGGAAACGGTGAGCTGGGAGGCGAGGTTGCGGAGTTCCCTTTCCAAAAGCTGCAAGGCCGCGCGGCGCAGCTCGCCGAGGCTGTGCTCGGTGACGGCTGGCGTGACGAGCGGATGTCCGTCGCGGTCGCCGCCGATCCATGAGCCGAAGGTGAGGCGCGGGATGTTCCCGGCGGAGCGGAGGAGATCGAGCGGCAGCCCGGCGTCGCGCCATGCCTCGGTGAAGTGGAGGTCGAGGCGGTTGATGGCGGTGGGGAAAAGGTCGCGGAGGTAATGGATGGCGTTGCGCAGCTCGGAGCTGATGTCCGGGCGGACGAGGTGGATCTCGGCGGTGAGCCAGAGGGTTTCCAAGGTGGAAACGACGCGCTCGCGGATGCGGCGTTTCTCGCGGTCGGTGTATTTCGGGTATTCGTTGCGGACGAGCTCGTCGTAGAGGGAGCGCTGGCGGGCGCGGACGGATTCGCGTTTCGCCTCGGTGGGGTGGGCGGTGAGGACGGGCTCGACGCGGACATCGCGCAGCACGGCGAGGATTTCCTCCGGCTTGAGATCCATGGCCTTGAGGTCGCGCAAGGCCTGCGGCCAGAGACCGCGGATGGAGTCCGCGCCGAGGGCTTTTTCCCGCTCGCGGCGGATCTCGGCGGCGACGCGCTCCTCGATCATGTTGAGGAGCTGGAAACCGATGGAGTAGAGCTTAGGCAAGTCTTCCGGGGGTATCGCGCCGGGGGCGGGTTCCTTGCCCGACCAGGGCATGAAAGGGAGGAGTTCCGTTTCCCCCGCGCTGGCGAGCGCGTCGCGCAGGCAGCCGAGGAGGTAGGTGAGCCGTTCGTCGATGAGGCCGAAGCCTTCGATGCGGAGTTGGTCGCGGGTGGAGGACATGAAAATTTAAATTTTAAACTATAAACCTCAAGAAGAGGCGCTTTGGCGGGGAAAGCATGTTGCAGGCCGGGTGCGGGGAAAACGAAAAAGCGCGGGAACCCGTGAGGGTTGCCGCGCGAATGAAAAGGAAATTGAGAGATTAGAAATTGGGAGATTAGGTTCGGATTTCCAAATCCCAATATCAAATGATCCAATTCCTAATCTCTCTTTCAAACACTGAAGAGGGAGGTGACGGATTGGCCACCGTGGATGCGGCGGATGGCCTCGCCGAGGAGGGGGGCGATGGAAACGGCGTGGATTTTCAAGCCGTGAGCCTGTGGCACGGAATCGGTGGTGATGACCTCCTCGATGGCGGAGTCCGCGAGGCGGGTGAGCGCGAGCTCGCTGATGATGGCGTGTGAGACGCCGGCGTAGATGCGTTTCGCGCCCTGCTTGTGTAGGATCTCGGCGGCGGCGGTGAGGGTGCCCGCGGTTTCCGTCATGTCATCGACCAAGAGGACGTCGCGGCCTTCGACCTCGCCGATGACGTTCATGGCCTCGACGCGGGTGGCGGAGATGCGGTGTTTCGCGACGATGGCGAGCTCCGCGCCGAGGGCGTCCGCGTAGGCGCGGGCCATTTTCACACCGCCGACATCCGGGGAAACAACGGTGAGGTTTGAGGTGTCGGGGTGACGCTCTCGGAGGTAGTTTATGAGAACGGGCTTGGCGTATAGATGATCGACGGGGATATCGAAAAAGCCCTGAATCTGCGGGGCGTGGAGATCCATGGTGAGGACACGATTCACGCCAGCGGAGGTGAGGAGGTTCGCGACGAGCTTGGCGGTGATGGGCACGCGAGGCTGGTCTTTCCGATCCTGGCGGGCGTAGCCGAAAAAAGGCATGACGGCGGTGATGCGCTCGGCGCTGGCACGGCGGGCGGCGTCCACTAGGATCAGCAGCTCCATGATGTTGTGGTTCGTGGGCGGGCAGGAGGGCTGGATGATGAAGACGTCCTCGCCGCGGACGTTCTCATTGATTTTCACGGCGGTCTCCCCGTCGGGGAAGGCATCCACCTCCACGTCGGCCAAGGGTTGACCGATGCATTCCGCGATCTTTCCCGCTAGCACTTTGTGGGCTGTTCCGCTGATGATTTTCATGGGGGGGGATTGTTGACAGGCCACGCCCCGTCGGCAATACTTTGCGCGCAGTAAGCCCATTTTAGTCCACCTGACTTTTGAAAGAATTTACTCCAACCCAAACAGTCAAAACAGAAGCCGGTCGTTTCAGCCAAGCCAACCGGCTGGCAATCATCGCCGGGATTGTCTCATTGGCGGCTGTCGTCTGGTTCTACGGGTTCGTGCCGCGCTATGATTCGGATCGCGGGATGTCGGTTTTCGCATGGCTCAAAGGGAACTGGAATCCCACCGGTGATTACGAGCACGGCATGCTATTCCCCTTCGTGATCCTAGGGCTGATCATTTATCGCTTCAAGGATCTCCGCGAGGCGGCGGCGAACGACAAGGGCAGTTTCGTCGGGCTGTTCGCGGTATTCGCCGGGGCCGCTTTTTACGCGATCGCATACCGGACTTTCCAGCCGCGCGTTGCGGCGGGCGGATTGCCCTTCCTGCTTTGGGGCGCATGCCATTTCCTGTGGGGCTGGAAGGTCGCGAAAATACTGATCTTTCCGCTGTTCTTCTTCTGGCTCGCAATACCACTGCCGAGTTTCCAACAGGCCACGACCCATCTCCAGCTCCTCGCCACCACCCTGGCGCACCATGGCTCCTCGCTGTTCGGTGTGGAGACCAGGGTGGAAGGAACAACCATCCTGCCGGTGAAGGGCGATTGGAAACCGCTGGAGATTGCCTCGGGTTGCAGCGGTATCCGTTCGCTGATGGCTTTGCTGATGATTTCCGCAGCTTGGGCCTACGTGGCGAAAATCAGGCTCTGGCAGAAGGTTCTCCTTTTTCTCTCCGCATTGCCGCTGGCGATCATCGGAAACTCGCTGCGGGTGATCTCGATCTTCGTGATCGCGGAGAACGGAGACGCGAAGTGGGCCGCGACGACCTGGCACGACTGGTCGGGCCTGCTGCTGTTCTATCCGTTTTCGCTGTTCCTCCTGCTTGTTCTGCACTCGCTGTTCGAGGGCGGGCTGCCATGGAAAAAGAACAAGAAACGCCGTCTGCGCCGCGAACTTGTAGTGAAACAAGGCGTAAGCAAGAAAGAGGAACCCGTATTTGTAGCAGGATCATGAAGGCCGCTCCCCTGATCCTGCCCGTTTTCGTAGTCGCCGCGTTGAGCTCGATTTATTTCCTGCCTTCGGCCGGCGAGGTGGCGCAGTCCGCAGTGAGGATGGAATTGCCGAAAAAGAACGGGAATTGGGAATTCAATGATATCCCGGCAAGCGAGGCCGAGACCAGCACCTTGGCGAAAGATACCGAATTTGCAAAGGCCCTCTGTTATCAAAGTCGGCCCGGTGAGTTCTATTCAAACGGGGATCGCGTCCTGGATCGCATCGATCTTTCCGTAGTCCTTTCGGGTGCGGACATCAACAGCTCCATCCACCGCCCCGAGCGTTGCATGCCAGCGCAAGGGCACAACATACTGGCCTCTGCGGACCGTATGATCGATATCGGCAACGGCCGGAAAGTGGAGATAAAACGCCTCCACAGCGTGCAAAGAATCCCCACGAACGAGGAGAGGACGGAATTCCTCGAGTTGGATTGTGTGACATACTATTTTTTCGTCGGCCACGACAAAATCACCAATGACCATTACGGCCGGACGTTCGTGGATATGAAAGACCGCCTCCTCAAAGGGATGGATCAACGGTGGGCTTATGTTTCCACATCCACGTGGTTCGGCAAATTGCCTTGGGTCGGAGTGGAGATAACGGAGGCAGAGGCGGATGCGAAGCTGACCGATTTCGTGAGGAGCTTCCTCGAACAGCAGATCGTCTGGGAACAGCTGAGTCCTTGACCTCAAAAATTCAGCGTATCGGAGGCTTTCACATTCGATTCCTGAAGGTAGCGGATCTTTCCGCGGATAAACTCGACGTGTTCGTTGAGGGTTTCAGGTGTGACACCCGCTGGCAGTAGCCTTGCTTTTTTGATCCTTTGATCCGCCTCGATGAATAGCCTCAAGGCGTCCTCTTCCGAGCCGCGCTCGGTCCATGCTATCAACGCCTGCTTGCTCAGCATGATCGCCGCGAGATAATTACCGCTCTCCCCCTTGTTCAAGCCGGCAATGTAGTCGTATTGCTTGATCGCCCGATGAGGGTCGCCAGCCGCCTCAAAAGCCTGGCCGAGGGCGGAATGGATCCTGACCTTGAGGAAATAGCCTTCAAGACCCATTGACCAGCCAAGGCTGAGTGCCAGCGCCCGATCCATGTGCCGAGCCGCGATTTCAAGGCTGGTGATCGCGGAGGCAACGTCGTTGCCTGCCAGTTCTGCCGCAGCTTTTCGGAGGAGGAAATCCGCAAACCTATGGTTTGCGTTGAACGCGGACTCCATGTTTCCTTGGGCCATGATCGCCTGACGGTAAAGCGGTTCGGCTTCTTCGTTCATTTCGAGCAGCCAAAGTGTGCCGGCTTGGTTAAGCAGGTTGGTAGGATCGAAAGGGTGCCTTTGCGAGGCGTTCTTGAAATCATCCAGCGCCAGATAGAGATGTTCCACACGCGACACATAGGTGGCGTTCTCCATGGCCGCTATCTCCCTGTGTAAGGTTCCGCGCATGTGATAAAGCGGACTCGTGGGCCATGCTGCCATTCCCCGGGTAAGAGCTTGGATCTTTTCCTCGGCCTGCAACGGTTCCTTGGAAAAAAAGGCCGGCCACAAGGCGTAGGCCGCCGCGCTCCCTTTCCATCCGTATGCGAAAAGCGGGACCATCGTGGCGAGGAAGCAAAGAGCCAACAGCCATCCGGCAGGGGAAAAGCGGCGTCGTTCCATGGGTTTTGGTATTACGGCTGAAGCGGCCGCCAGACATAGGGCGAGAAGTATCGCTCCGGGGGGGATACGGAAAATGCCCTCGAATTGCGAGTGCACGAACAAGCCGACAAATCCAGCGAACCCGCCGATCCTCCAGCCGTCACCAAGCCTGTCGTCCTCGGGCCTATCATTTCCCAGGGTTTTTGCCAGAAATGCGACCACGACACACCCCAGAAAGAGAACCAAAAGGAAACCTCCGATGAATCCGTATTCCGAAACCGTCTGCAAAAACTCATTGTGGACGTGTTCGGGCTTCGCCCATCCCCGCCCGTATGCTGCCACATCCCATACCTGGAAGCATTCCCAGCTGAAGCTGCGGCTGCCGCCTCCGAGCCATGGGTGGAGTGAAATGCATGACACCACCGTCCCCAACAGATATAAGCGAATGGTATTGTCGAGCATCCCGCTCAGATCCCCGCCTTTCTCGCGGTTTTGCTGAACCCCTTCCAGAACACCCAGAAATAGGATCGCACACCCGACGAGCAAAAGCGGAGCCAGGATCGCGATGGGAACGAACCACCGTTTGCCCTCCCGTTTGCCGATGAGCAAACTGCCGAATACGAGGGCGACTAGCCCACAACCTCCGCCGACGACCCCACCCCGGGAGTTCGTCAAAACCACCGCGGCGAGGCCACCAATGGCAAGAACAAGCAAGCAAACCCGAATTACGAAATGGAAACCTCCATGCAAAGCCATGCCGGCCAGAAGGAGCGCACACGGGATGAGGAAAGAGGCGCAATAGCTGTAATGACCGAAGAACCCCCTGATGGCTTTCATTTCCCCGGTCGGGAAAACCGGGGAAAATGACCGATCGGTCATCTGCCGAGCGATCACCACCAGGCTCGCGCCCAGTATGAGGGCGATGCCGCCGACCAGCAGGTGCCCGGACACCTTGCATCCGCCCGCGGATCGAAAAACGACATAGGTTGAAACCGCCATGCATACCAGCAGCATGTCTTGCGTGGCGAACTCCTCGATCGGCGAATAATATGAACGCAGCACGATCCATGAGGAGATGGCGATACCCGGGATCAGGACATAAAGGGATTCCCATCCGGCGGATCTTCTCAGGAAGGCAGGCAGCGCAAGCAATGTGGCCGCAGCGAAACAGAGCATGGTCGGGCCCCATGTCCACTCCCGCAGCTGTGGAGCGATGACGACGGAGAGTATGAATCCGATGACCCATAGAATGGAAGAAAGCGCAGCCATGGTGCGAATTTTACTTGGCACCCTTTGCGAAGAGCACGGCAGGAATCGTTTTGAGCATGATCTGGAAATCAAGCCAGAGCGACCAGTTATCGATGTAGCGAAGATCCATTTCCACCCAATCATCGAAGCTGGTGATCTTGTTCCGGCCGCCGGCCTGCCATTCGCACGTGATGCCGGGCTTTACGCTGAGGCGGCGGCGATGTGATATGTTGTTGAACGCCTCGACCTCGTAAAGCGGCAGCGGTCGCGGCCCAACCAAGCTGATATCTCCCAACAAGACATTGAGAAGCTGCGGCAGCTCGTCAATGCTCAGCTTTCGCAGCAACGCGCCGAAAGGGAATATGCGCGGGTCGTGGTCCAGCTTGAACACGGGTCCATCCATCTGGTTGCCGTGCTTCTTCTTGATCTCATCGAGAAGCTCCTCGGCGTTGGCGACCATGGTGCGGAATTTATACATACGGAAGGGCTTCCCGTAGCGTCCCGCGCGCATCTGTGAGAAAAACGCGGGCGCACCCGGACTCGCGATCTTGATTCCTACGATTGCCACAATCCACAGAGGCAGGGACGCGGCAATGATGAAAAAGGCACCGATCCTGTCGATGAATTCCTTTGCCATGAGTTCCCAGGAAAGCTCGGGCGTTGAGCGCAGGACGAGCATGGGCTTCGATCCGACGGAGTCGAACACCGGACGCGCGATCTGGCTGCGTATGAAAGATGCCGCGATCCATGCCTCAACCCCTTGCAGTTCGCAGACTTCCACGGCCTGCGCAACCTTGTCGAAAGGCGTGTCCTTTGTGGCGAAAATCACCCGCCCCACCGATTCGCGTTTAAGGAGCTCGTAGAGCTCAACCGCCGTCCTTGAGGCGAGGTCGAAGCGCTCGACGATTTCCCAGTCCGATACCGCATCGGCATCCAGATCCGCCAGCAACTCGTCGATTTCCGTATCTGAGCCCGTGATGATCACCCTTTCCCCGCCGAGACCATGCTGCCGGCGCGAGGAAATCCATGCGTGGTAAATGCGCTCGCGTGTGAAAAGAAAGATGAACATCAGCAAGCCGCCGAAGCCAAGGATCAGGCGGCTGGCTTCGCCGATCTTCGCGAAAAGGGTAAACAGGGCGATGAATAGCCCGATGATGAAAACGCCTTGGGTCAATTGCCATGCGGATGATCCCGAGCCTTTGCTGCGCATCCTGTCGTAGAATCCAAAACGCTCCAGCACCAGAGGAGTGAAGGGCACGGCGATGTACAGCACCCATGCCATGGACGTGAGACTGTCATCTCCCACAGCGCGACCCGTAAATCGCATCAGGATGGATTCCCGGAGCATGCTTGCCAGCCAAAACGCAGAGAAAACAAGGATCGCGTCCGTAATCTGGAGGGCTTGGATAGTAATGGAATCTTTTCGGCTGGAGGCCATGATTGTGCTTTAGGGGGGTAGGAGCAGTCTATTCATGCAGGCGGGCGATTGAAAGGTCAATTGCGGGGATTATAAAATACGGCCGAGCTTTCCCCGCCAGCCGTCGAGCGCGGCTTTTCCGACAAGCCGAACGCGGGACGGCCCGTCGAACCGGAACGCCGCTATGGCGTAGGCTATGGCGGTGAGAAGCGCCTTGATGCCACCGGATTGGCGCCGTTTCAGCCAGACCATGTTGCGGACTTTATAATGCAGCTTCCAGTCGGGGAGGCCTTTTTCGAAAAACAGGCGCTTCCCCAGGAACGACATCATCTCGATGTTTTGCGGGCCGGGATGATCGAGGATGGCGGCGAATACGGCCGCATGATGAAAACCGGAACTCTCCATCCGCCACGGATATTCCTCGTCCTCGCCGCGTATGAAAAGTTCGCCGCGCACCGGGCCGATCGCTTCGCGTATTTTCCGGGACACGAGAGCTCCCGTCCAAACGCCGCGGCTTTGCGTCCGGTTTCCCGGTGGCATGTCGTCCATGGAAAACGCCAGTCTCCACTTTCCGTTTTCGTGGATCTGCAAAGGCCATGTGAACCGGCCGTTCGCCGGATCGATCTGGATGGGATGCAGAACAAGCGCATCGTCGTATGGCTCCGCCAACATGGCCGACAAAGCCTCGGGGCGCGGCCATGAATCGTCGTCGAGGATCCACACGGCATCCGCTTCCTCGGCGAAGGCGATCTCCATCGCCTCCTCGACGCCGCCCGCGTTTCCCCGGTTCTCCGCCATCCGGTGCAGGATGAGACGGAAAGGAAGATCACGGAGAGCAAGCAGGCTCACGGCGGTGTCGTCTTCGGAAACATTGTCCGCAACAACAACCAAAGCGGGCGGCGAGGTCTGCGCGGCGAGGGCGCGGACGCACGCCAGTGCCGCCGCAGAGCGGTTCATCGTCGCGAACACGACCGCCACTTTCGGAACCGCACTCATCCTTTCATCACCTGTTTCCAGACTCGCGCGGCGATCCACAGGATGCCGTCCGCCAGCCCGTTGAGATAGGGATCCGCGAACAGCGTGATCCCATACGCCCGCCGGATCGCCCGCGACTCCACATGCTGCCGCTCCGCCGCGAGGATGCGCTCCATGTCGCGGGTTTTCCCAAGATGGATCATCGATGCGTTGCCGCCGTGCAGCCGGAAATCCGCCATCACTTCGGGGATGCGCTCGAAGGTTTTTCCCGCCGCATCCAGCCGGGCGTAAAATTCGCCGTCCATCACGTAAAGGAAATCCGGGCGCAGCCGGAACCCTGCGTCCAGAACCGTGGCGCGCCGGTAGAACGCCGCCGTGGAGCCGATGTAGCAATGATGGTGGGTGTGCACGAAAGGCGACCACCTCGGCATCTGCAGACGTCTCAGGAAATTTCCTGCTGCATCCACGAAATTGTAGCCGCCATAAACCACATCCGCCTGGCTCTCCCGCAACCTTTGCAGCACCGCTGCAAGCGCCCCTGGCTTCAGGCGGTCATCCGCGTTGAGCCACATCACCCAATCGCCGCGCGCGCGGTCGAAGCCCTTGTTGATCGCCTCAGACATGCCGCCGTCCTTTTCGGAAACCCAGACCGCGCCGGGAAATCCCGCCGCCACCTCGGCGCTGCCGTCCGTCGAGCCGCCATCCATCACCAGATGCTCCAGCACCACGCCCTCCTGGCCCGCGACGCTTTCCATGCACTCCCGCAGGAAACCCGCATGGTTCATGTTCGGTGTGATGATCGTGAAATCCATGGTCACTTCGCTTGGGATTTCCGCCAAACCTCAAAGCCTTTGACCTCGCAATCAAGGGCGAAGCCGTGGCTCCTGTAAAGCTCGTGGTGATCCTGTCCCGGATGGCGCAGATCCGGGCGGTTCAGATAGATCACATCCGCCGTTGGCCGCGTCTCCGGGCTGCCCATTTCCAGGTTCAGCATTCCGCTTCCCTTGTGCCGCGCATAATAAACCGGGGTGTGCGTGTCGGCGTTCCAGATCACCGAACGCCCGACCTTCAGATCCTCCAACAGCATCCCGGCAGCCTGGCGGTAATCATCCCGCCGATGGCGCTCCGCCGTCCGGAGAATGACCGCTGAGGCGACCGCTCCCGCCAGCACCGGCAGCGTAACCGCCAGCCAGACCCTCCGCTTGAGGGACATTTTGAAAAACCACCCGACCGGCACAAGCAGCCACGGGATCAGCGGGCACATATGGCGACCCAACACGCTGAAATCCGCGAAAACCGCCACACCCGCCAAGGCCACGAAAGGCAAACCCGCCGCGAGCCCCATCCCGAGCCAAACGCGGCATGGTCGCTCGGCCAACCAAAGACGCACTCCGCAAAACCATGCGATGGCGAAAAGGCCCGCGTAAACCGGTAGCCAGATATAACCCGCCAACAAGCACCGCACGGAAGAGGAGCGCATCGCCTCCTTCTCCGGCCCCATGCCCAGCAAGCCCAGCAGCTCGTAAAAGCCGAAGCCCATCGAGAGCAAACCCGCTCCCCTCCCCCCCGCCGCGCGGTGCCCTTCTGCGATCATGAAAAGGTGATAGGCCGCCACCGCCACCGCCAGCGGGGACCATGCCGCCGCCTTGAGCCAGAATCCACGGCTTCGCAACCAATCCGGCCTGAGCACGAGCATCCCCGCCGCCAAACCCAACGCCCACAGCCCGCTTGTCAGGCTTGTCGCGGCCATGAAAATCCCCGCGCCCAACAGGCCGTGCAGCCCTTCCTGGTTTTCCGATTCGCGCGTTTCCGCGATCCGCCACAATGCCGCGAAACCCATCGCCGCCCCGGCGATCTGGAACATGTAAGGCCGCAGCTCCCCTGCATAATAGAGGACGAAGGGCGAGGTCAGGCAAACCAGCGGCCACAGCGGCATCCGCCTCAGCGCGAACACCGCGATGACAAGGAAGGGCAGGTTCAGCAACCGCAGCAGGTATTCGGACTGCCCCGCCACTTTTTCCCATGCCCACAACGCCGCCATGAAAAGCGGCATCTGGACTTCCGATCCGCCGAGTTTCCTCGATAAAGAAAGCATCTCTCCGATACTGGGCTCCGCCGCCTTGATCCAGGCGTTGCCCTCGTCCATCCAGAAGCTCTGGCCGGTGATCGATAGCAGCCCGATGGCCAGAGTCACCGCAAGGAGGGCGAAGCCCGGCCATGTGAAAAACCGCTTCATGGTTGTGGCCGCATTTCCCTGAGTTGCCGGAAAAGCTCCACCGCCTTCGCGAGGAAACGCCGCATCGGCACCGAGGGCTCGCCGCCGAATCGCGGCGGGAAGTCGATCGGTATCGCGCCGTGGCGTATCCCGCCCTCGCGGCGCAGCATCACGGCGAGCGCCACGTTCGCCAACGAGATTTCCTCCGGCACGCGCGCCATCACCTTTCCGCAGGCCGCGCATGACATCAGCCGGTAAGGCACGTTGGCGTCCACGCAATCCACCCCCTCCAGCAACCGGAGCGCCAGCCGCAGCACCGCACTGGCCACCATCCGCTGCCAGCCGTCGCTCCTACTGCGCGCGCCGTAGATCACGTCGTGCGTTTCCCGCAGCTCCCAGAAATCCCCGAAGAAACGGGGCAACGACTGCCCGTCTGAGTCGATCTGCAGCACATACGGGATGCCCCGCGCGGCGGCCTCTCGGTAGCCTTCCAGGCAGGTCTGGCCGTGCCCGCGGTTACCCCTGCTCCGCACCTCCATGCGCTCGGGGTGATCGTCCCTCCATCGGGTTAGGAGCGCGAGCGTGCCGTCCGTGGAGCCGTCGTCGATCGCCAGCAGGCGGTAATCGCAGCCGCTGCCATCCAGCTCCGCGAGCCAGCCGCCTAGCACGTGGTTGATCGACGCGCTCTCGTTATAGACCGGCATCACAACCAGTAGTTCGGGTATAGGGTTCATTCCTGATTGCGGGTCTTCAGCCAGAGGACTCCGATGATAATGGTGACAAGTGTGCGGAAAGAGTCCTTCGCGAGGACGCATTCGTTGCGGTGAGTAAACCGTATCAAGACCGGACGCATTGATCTCGCGCTGGGATGAAGGCCCGGACGAATCCAGTCACGCAAGGCATAACCAGCAAGATGAGGAGACTGAACCCCGAAACTGCCATGCCTATCCTGCGAAGCGGAGGATCATATCTCATAAACAGATTTGTATCTCTCTCCGGGTGGGGGTTTTCCATGAGCATGCTCGAATCCACCGCCCGGGTGACAGGTTTCCAGTCCTCATCCGTTTTCACACGGAACTGCCAGCCTGATCCGTGGTTCTCCGCAAGCCGAATCCACCGTATGCCCGCAGGCACTTTGAGCACACGGCTGTTTTCCAAACCCGTAATCTCCTTGATCTCGTCTCCATCCCAGCTTCCGCCGGAAAAGAAGCTCCGCATATCGGCATCCGCGCGGAATCCGATTTGCCGGGAAAGCGTTTCCTCCGCCTCGTAAAGATCCATCATCCGCCCCTTCCATACGGACTTCCAGAAAGGATCCACTCCGTCGTTTCCGGCCCAGGTGGACAGATGGGTTACTCCGTATTTCGTCAGGACAGGCGAATCGGAGGGCATTTCCCCGGGAATCACCATGCCGTCGGGAACAACGCTGTCATAGCCATCAATGGATGCAATGCCGTAAGCCGAAAGAGTGTTCGGAACGAACGGCGTCTTTGCCATGTGTGCGGACGGATGGATCACCGTGGAGACGCGCCCGGCACTTCCGACATGGTTTTCCAAGGCTACCGTTTCGGCCGTTTTCGGAAACAGGGGCGCTTCCGCCGGATCGCTCCATGCCACCCATCGGGATGCGAAAAGTGTCAGCTCCGCGATCAGGGATATCGTGACGAGCGCTTTCCCGGCTAGGCATTTCCGGTGTTGACTTGAGCAGGTCAGCAACAAGCCGAGAAGGGCGGCCGCAAGCAAAAGGAGCGGGATGCCTTGCTGGGGACTCCAGATGAGCAGATCCCCGATGAAGCGGTCTGCCCGCACGGAGATCCATTCACCGAAATACCCGAAGGAACTGCCCACTCCTTGCTCGACGATCCTTGTTTTCAGCGGGGCGGTGAGCTGCGGCTTGAGGAAAATGAGAACGCTCAGCGCCATCCAAAGGAGCGCTCCAGCGCCGGATATGATCGCCGCCCCCTTGAAAATTCGTTGCTTGGTGGAACGCTCCGCATGCTGCATGAAGTGGGCGAAGGCGAACACGCCTCCAAGTATGAACAGCAGGAAAAGCCTTTGGTATAACTGCCGGATCAGGGGTGTGAGCGGGAGAAGCAGTCCGACGAGCATGAGAATGCGCGCCAGGGGCGGCGTCCGTTTTGTCAGGATCCCGAGAAACGCAACCAGAACGGGCAGGGATCCGAAGTAAAAAACATAAAAGAGTTCGCTCCTAAACAGCTTGAGTAGATCCACTGAATCGCAGCGACCGAGTAACGAGGGAAAGACCTGCAAAGGATAGGCTGCCAGATTCAGAACCGGCTGGAGGATCCCCTTGGGATAAAGTGTTTCCTTGTTCGTGAATAAGCCGGTGTGAAGGCCTAGTCCGTTGCTGGTGATCAGGGCGTCTGCGCAAGGTATGAGCATCATGGCAGCCAATCCCGCGCCGAGAATTCCCCATAGCGTGTAGCGTCCGAGTAATTTGAGCTGCCGGATGAAAGCATGGCCCGCAAGGAACGCTTCCTCACCCCACGCGCATATCACCACTAGGACGACAAGCGCCGCATGTTGCAGGGAGCCACCGAGAAACGCCATGCAGATGAAAACGGGAACAAGCATCCATCCGGGACGTTTTCCTTTTCGGTGTAGGTCGATCGCCCAGAGTATCCACGGCACCCAACAAAAAGAGCCCAGCGCCCACCTGTGGTAGATCCACGTGACAAATTGGGAGTTGGCCGCGTAGGCCAGCGCACCGCAGCATGACCAAAGATTTCCAATGGATCGCCCACGGAGAAAAAAGAACATTCCCGCCGCCGCGATCATGACCTGACCCATCAGGCCGAGATGCCATGCGGTCCAAAATTCAAACCAGCGGTGCAACTGCACCGTCCAGTCGAAATAGAGCGCCATCGTATTCGCATACTGGGCAGTCCCGCCGTAGGTCAGGCTGCTCCATCCCACCCAGCCTTCTTCCCGGAAGCTTTTTTCCGCGACCATTCGATAGACCAGATACTGATCAACACCATCCGCGACGTTGTGGTTCTTCGGCCACGCCGTTTCGTTTCCGTCACGCCATGGACTCATCATCGTGTGAGCAAGGTCAAGTGGCGCGAGATTTCTCCCCCCGCCCCACCAAGGGGAAAACCACAACACTACCGTGAGGAGGCATAAAAGAAGCGATAAGGTGGATCTTTTCAAAGCAGTTGGCCGGGATGCCGGACGTGATTTCTCTACCTGTATTTCCATATCGTCAGCAGCGCTCCGATACCGTGTCTCCAATTGATTTTCTTGCCTTGGTCGTTTTTCCTAGGGCGATAGGAAATGGGCACCTCCTGGATTTCATGGCCTTGTTTCAAAAGTTTTACGGTGATCTCGGGCTCCCATGAGAAATCGTCACACTCGATCGTAACACCTTTGAGAACGGAACGGCGGAAAGCCTTGTAACAGGTCGGCTCGTCGGTGAGGGAGCTCCCGGCGATTAGGTTCGTCCAGCGGGTGATGGCGACGCCTCCGAGGTAGGCGAGGACGTATGAATGCGGATGCTTGCCTTTCAGCAGGCCCATAAACCCCGCGTTTCCCGCTGCCTTTTCGCGAAGAATGCGGGATCCATAGACGATATCCGAATCACCTCTAACGATGGGAAGGATCACATCCCTGATTTCGCCGGGATCGTATTCAAGGTCGGCATCCTGGATGATCATAATGTCGCCGCCCGCGCGGTCGAAGCCGGTTCTCACCGCCGCTCCCTTACCCCTGTTCACCGCATGGACGATATGGATGATCCGTAGATCGGCGTTGCTGCGGATGAATGTTTCCACTTCCGAATGCGTTCTGTCGGTTGAGCCGTCATCGACGATTACGATTTCCTTCTCCAGATCCGCGCCAAGGAATGCTTTCCCAACCTGTGACAGCAGCTCCGACACATAGGTTTGCTCGTTGTAAACGGGGATGATGATCGATATGAGCATAAGCGATGAATCTTGGGTGATCTGGCTGGGTTTTGGGCGCGATGGCAACAATCATGCTTCCCTTGTCTGAATCTGTGCCCAATGCGGCATCATCTTCTGGCCGATGGGAGCCTGTATGCCCTCCGCAAACCAACGATCCGGGATCATCACCTGTTGGCCGGGTTTTTCGCCGAGCCATGCCGCCCACCAGGAGTAGGAGCTGTTGGCGATGATGTGATGGGGCGCGCGGCTCATCAGGAGAAGGTCATGGAGCGGGTTCGCGGCCGTGCGGGCGTCGTGGATGACCTCGTGATCCGATTCTCTAAATGTGGCGCGACACCATTCGGGATCGTCGGAAAAGATGTGGAAGCGTGCGTCCGGCACGAGGCCGCGCATCGCTTCCATCGCATTGCGGTAATAGTCCGCGCCGCAGACCTGATGGGCGGGAATGCTTAGGAAATCGGTGCGTCGGACATGCACCGCCACGGAGCCGGGCGCGGAGATTTCATCTGTTAGATCGGCGCTGATCTTCACCCCGCCGCCTAGCAGTCCGAGCAGCTCGGCGCGGATTTCGGACGCCATACTTTGAAAATAAAGTGGTGACTGAAAATACCCGAAGAGCATGCAATCCGCCGGCGCATCCAGGAAAGAGGGATCGAAGCGCTGGTCGCCGTCCGGCTCCCGCAACACGGGCACGCCCCGGTATTCCCAATAATGCTTGCCGGTGATTTTCCGCAACGCGCGGCTGGGGATGGATGGATGACGCCTGACCTCCGCCTTGATCGGTAGATCGAGGAAATGGGAAACCTCCTTCCAGTTCTCTTCATTGAACCAAGTGCCGTCGAGTACCAGCGGCACCTGATGCTTCTCGGCAAGCACGCGTCCAATCGCGTATTGGAAGAGGTTGTTGCCGGTGCGGCCGAGCAGTAGGATGCGGATCATCAGGCGATCGGATTACCAACGGATCAGAGCGCTTCCACAAGCGCGATCCGAGGGGGAAAGGAGCGGATGGTCGGCGTGGCAGGTTGCCTCGATGCCATGCTCGGCGAGCGCGGCCAGAAGCTGCTCGTTCGATCTGCCACCGATCTGTTGCGAAAAGACGCGGGCATTACTCAGGATCATGCCGTGGCGCGATCCCGCGATGAATTCCTTAAGCATGCGATCCTGCCATGCCGTGGAAAGCTCCGTGAAGGCGTAGTTGGAAATCACGCAGTCGAACGCGGGATGAGATACAGCGACGGCTGGGTCGGCGGCGTTAGCCAGCGAATTTTCAGTGAGCATCGTCATCGCGGCTCTTTGCACATCTGGTAGATCTACGATGCTGGTGCGAGCCTGAGAGACGAGAGCGTTCATCGCGACGAGCCCGCCGTAACCGACGCCGATTTCTGCGACATGCGCTTTTTCCCCGATCATGCCTTCGTCGCGCAGCCAAAGCGCGTGCGAGAGGTAGCGCAGGGAAGTGGGCGCCATGGGATGCGGCGTGCCGAGCAGGACGGCCGGCCATAGCAGTGGATTTCCCCATGAGTCCAGAGCGAGCACTTCCGGGCGCTCCAGCCATTCCTCGTGTCCCGCCGCCCGGATGAGGCGCGCGTGGTGGCGGCCATCGCAGGGGCCGAGGGTCTCCACGACTTCCATCACCGCACGCAGGCGGCGGAAACGTGCGGATGTGATGACTCCATCCGCAAGGGCGGTGCAGGCCGACGGCCATGCCATCTCGCCGGAAATACTGCCAGCTAGGGATACACCGCCCGGTGCCGACGGCATGTCCGCGCCTTTGCGTTGGGCGCGAATAGTCCATAATCGATCCTGAAGACGGTCGGTGATGGGGCGCCTTTTCATGGTTCCATTTTCCGGGCGCAAACGATGCCAACCCCGGTATCGCAATGGGCCTCGCGGAGGGCATCCGGGCCATCGCTTTCCCGCACGCGCAGCTCGTCATCGATGATGGCCGATCTCTCGATGCTCCAGCCCTCGCTGAACCATGCGAACACAGTGGCAGCAGAAAAAATTCGGTGAGCGTTAAACTCGACGCGCTCGCGACCGACTGGCGTTGACAGGTAAAGACGTCCGCCGGGTTTCAGTATCCGGGTGATCTGAGCGAGCCCCTTGAGGTGTCCGAGCGGATCGAGTTCGTCGCCATATCGACCGAGGCCGAAGTGTTCGATGGTATGAAGGCAGGATAGGGATTCCGCGGACGCCACCCATGAGTCATTGAGAGGCTTGGTGAGGTCGAGTTGATGGAAACGCACGCCCGGGATCTCGATGGGCTGGGGACGGATGTCGAGCACTTCGACTTGGCGGAACACGGAGAGATGCCCGATGAAGCCGTCGATGCGCGATCCGATGTCGATGTGGCGGAGTGGCGCGGCGTCAAGGATCCAGCGCGCGACAAGCCTGTCTTGAAAAAAGTAAGCCCCGGGATTTCCCGAGGCCTCGCGCCATTCTCCAAGTATGGGCAAATCGTTGCCCCATGCCATGGTGTCTGCGCCTGCCATGCTACGGAACGCCTGGCGGTCACGGCGGTAGCGCAGCCAATCCGGAAGCACGGTCAGCATGCATCGGGGATTCAATCCCGCGTTTCTCATCAGTGCTCGGAACATGTTTTTCATGTGGGCTGGGTACCATTCATTTCTGTTTCGGGATCCCAGCGAGCGAAACGGAAGTATTAAAATGACATGTAACCTCTTGGAATACCGCTTCGATCCTTTCCGCAACCTTGGCGGAATCGAAAGTCTCGCGAAGTTTGAGTCCGCAGCGGCGGATTTCCGAGGGATCCATGGCCATCACCTCCTCGAGGGCGGCGAAGAACGATTCGCGGCTTTCCAGCGAGAATGCTCCCTTGCCGGTCACGCCCGCTAGGATTTCCTCCACAGATGTGCCTTTTACGAAACACACGGGTGTGCCGAGGTAATACGCCTCCAGCGCCGGAAGTCCGAAGCCCTCGATCTCGGACGGCAGTATCAACGCCCGGGCGGAGGAGTAGGCGGCTTGCAAGTTGGCGTCCTCCATGAAGGGCAGCAGCCGGATTGTCCGGGAGTTCCTGATTTTTTCCAAAAAACCGTCGTCGACGCTGCCGATTAGCTCAAGGTCGGGCAGCTTGCGCCCATCCGCTTCCGCCTCCAGCCACCAGTCGATCAGCTGCGCGGTGCGCTTGTGCGGCTCGACGGACGCGAGGTGAATGACCTTTTTGCTCTTTTCCGGCGCTTCCGGCTGTGGGATGGATTCATAAGCGCACGGCTCATAGGTAACAGTGATTTCCTTTTCCGGTATCCCGTGACGGAGCATGAAAGCGGTGATCTGTCGTTTCGAGAATTCCGATACGGTCATGATCCGGTTCGCGTTGCGCAAGGTGTGCTTCAGCACGCCCGCCCAATAGCCGTATTCCCACCGGGCGCGCCAATCCGGGTAATGATCCTCGTCGTACTGGATGATCGTGTCGTGAATGGTCACCACCGAGGGTCGGCAGAACACATCGAGCAGCGGCAGGTAGCCTTTCGGGAAATAAAAGAGATCCGCCTCGGGATCAGGACGAATGAAGAGCGGGTGCAGGTGGTCGGTGAGAAGCCGCACCCACTTTGTCCTCGTGCCCCATGGCAGAGTGCGCGACACTGTCACGTTATCCGGACCGCGCTGCGAACTCTTCGAAACCACGGTCTCGATGCGAACATTCCCCCGCGCCTGCAATGAGCCGAGCACCAACCTCGACATCCGTGAGATGCCGAAGCTGCGGTCGTATCCCGGATTCTGATCCGCGAGATACACCTGCGCCCGCAGCTTGGGTTCTTCCGGGCGCTCTTCCACACCCGGCACGGTTGCGGCGATGACCGATTCGAGGAAAGCGTCGAACTCGCCGAGCCAACGCTCCGGGCTTCTCAGCGCGATCAGTCCGCGTCCGTTCGCACCCCGGGTGGCGGCTTCCAAGGGGTTTTCGGAAACCTCCCGGATTTGCGCCGCGAGCTGGGCGGCGTTGCCCGGTTCGTGGATCCAGCCCGTCACCCCATCGGTCACATGGTCGAGGATGCCGCCTGATGCTGCCGCGAGCACGGGCTTGGCATGGTCGTACGCCTCGTAAAGCACCAGCCCCAGCGGCTCCCACCACACCGAGGGGACGATGAGCGCCGTGCACGACCTCAGCAGCTCCTCCTTTTCCGCCCCACCGCGGAATCCCAGATAATTCGCCCTCGCCAGCGTCCCGCAGCGTTCCCGCACCTCTGCCGCCAAGGGGCCCTCACCCGCAATGTTGAGACTGCCCTTGCCGCCGCCGCGCTCATGGGCTTCCCATGCCTCCAGCAAAACCCGCAGGCCTTTCTCCTCGGAGATGCGCCCGAGGAAAAGGAACATCGGCTCCGCGCTCGCATCCGTGAGCGAAGCCGGATGGGTTTGCGTCGGCTCCCAACTGTGGGGAATCACGCGGATGCGGCTTTCCTCGATGCCACCTTTCTCGAAGGCGTCCTTCATGAAACGCGAGATCGCAATCCAGCCGGAGATCCTGCGATAAACGCCGAGCGCGTGCAGCGCCCGGATCAACAGGCCATACCAGGCGGTCTTGAACTTGGACTCCTGCCAGGAGCCACCCAGGATCTCGGGGATGAAATTCAGCTCCAGCCCCTCCGCCATGATGCGCCCGTTTCCCCAGCAATAACCATTTACGGAGAACGGGCGGAAGTTGTGGATGTAATGGACAACGCGAATTCCGCAGCGATCCAGGTAGAGATAGAGCGCCGCCGATCCGACCGGCATGATGTTGTGCAGGAGGATCACATCGGGTTTGAAATCGGCGACCGCCTCCCGCACCTGCCGCACGGAAACAGGGTTCCACACCATGAGCGCGAATTGCCTGGCGCGCGCAATCGGCCCGCTGCCGCCCGCCCAGCTATGTATGTTGAAAACGATGTTTTGCAGATCGTGGCTCTTTTCCAGCTCCACGCTGATCTGGTTCACGGCGCTTTCCTCCCCGCCGAAATTCACATAGGGATTGAATATCTGGAGAATTTTCACTCGGTTGTTAGTGGATGAAAAAAATCAGGTGGCGCCCCCTCGCCGCAGGGGGCATGCGCAAGGTGGGCGGAAAGATGGATTCCTTGGAAAAGACCAAACGGCTAGATCAAGGGATATTCTTTCTCTTTTCTTGCACATGCGGTCTTATCAAGACCGCGCTACCTCTTAATCAGGTGGCGCCCCCTCGACGCAGGGGGCATGCGCAAGGTGGGCGGAAAGATGCATTCCTTGAAAAAGACCAAACAGCAAGATTAAGGGCTGTTTTTTCTCTTTTCTTGC